>JAKFFN010000144.1:0-5932 GCA_036675025.1 Candidatus Sumerlaeales bacterium
CGGCTGAAGAAGCGCACGATGGACCGGTGGGATTACGTGCTCGACACCAATGTGCCAGGTCAGCCGCGGCTGGCTACTGGCGTAGCGGTACGCGAGGGTTTGCGACAGGTTGCACAGCGTCCGTTCCGCGTGGTACCCTTTTTTGATCCGGCCCCATGGGGCGGCCAGTGGATGAAAGAAGTGTGCGACCTTGACCGCAGCGTTCATAACTACGGCTGGTGTTTTGATTGCGTGCCGGAAGAGAACAGTCTGTATCTGCAGTTTGGCAATGTACGCTTGGAAATCCCCAGTATTGACCTGGTTTTTTACCAGCCTGTCGAGCTTTTGGGTGATGCTGTTCATGCACGATTCGGTACCGAGTTCCCCATCCGCTTTGACTTCCTTGATACCATGGGCGGCGGCAACCTGAGCTTCCAGGTGCACCCGCTTACCGAGTATATCCAGGATAAGTTCGGCATGCACTACACCCAGGATGAAAGCTATTACATGCTGGATGCCGGGCCGGAAGCGTATGTGTATCTCGGTTTTAAAGATGGCGTTGATCCTGAAAAAGTCGAAAGCGACCTGCGCCGCGCGCAGGATGGTGAGTTCATGTTCCCTGCGGATGAACATGTGAACCGACTTCCCGCCCGTAAGCACGATCATTTCCTGATTCCTGCGGGAACAGTGCATTGCTCTGGCTCTGAGAGCATGGTGCTGGAGATCAGCGCAACGCCCTACATCTTTACGTTTAAGTTGTGGGATTGGGGCCGTATGGGGCTCGATGGCATGCCGCGCCCTGTGCACCTGGACCATGGTATCGCGAACGTAAAGTGGGATCGCACGACTGACTGGGTACAGCGCGAACTGGTGAACTGTGTTACCCGCGTTAACAGCGGTCCTGGCTGGATGGAAGAGCGCACGGGCCTGCATGAGCGTGAGTTCATTGAGACGCGGCGTCACTGGTTTACCGATCCTGTGACGCATCACACCAATGACGGCGTTAACGTTCTGAACCTGGTAGAAGGCGAAGAGGTCATTGTGGAAAGTCCGACCGGTGCTTTCGAGCCGTACATTGTGCATTACGCGGAAACGTTTATCGTACCGGCTTCTGTGGGCGGCTACACCATTCGGCCCCATGGTCCGTCTGTCGGTAAGCAATGCGCTACACTAAAGGCTTTCGTCCGTACCTGATGCCCCAGTTATAAAGTAAGGAAAATTAACCCAATGAGAATCTACCGTACTGTCAGCATGCTTATCGTCGCGGCTGTAACCGCTATTATGTGCCCGGGCGTTCCGGCACAACCGGCTACAGCCGATACTTCGGCAAGAAGCGTCGTGAGTCTCAATGGCGAGTGGCAAATTGCTCCAGGCGAGGTGGATTCTCCGCCGGCAGTATTCCAGTCCATCATCCCGGTGCCCGGGCTTATCGATATGGCTACGCCACCAGTGCCGCAGTGGGATGTGCACACTTCGGCTCCCAGGGCGTATTGGTACAAGCGCACGTTCAATATCGATGAGCCGGTACCGGCAGTTGCGACGTTGAAGCTCTACAAGGCCATGTACGGCAGCCAGGTCATTCTCAACGGGCATAAGTTTGATGAGAAGTGGGCGTCATTTACACCGCTATATTTTGATGTTAAACCCATCCTGCGGCAGGGTGAAAATGAAATCCTGGTTCGCGTGGGATCGCACCCGCGTCTTATGCCCCCGGGCACAACGACGTCTCTTGATCCAGAGCGCATCAAGTATCTCGCAGGTATATTTGATAATGTAGAGTTGATACTGACGGGCACGCCGACGATCACAAACATCCAGACGGTGCCCGATATCAATACCAGCACAGTGCTAGTGCAAACGCTGCTGACCAATGACACTGGCGCAGCCAGGGAAGCACGCGTAAGATACGTGGTGCGTGAGCACAAATCCGGCCGTGAAGTCGGCAATGGCGACGGCACAGTGCAGCTTCCGGCTTCCGCCAACGAAACCACAGTTACAGCATCGATAAAAGTCGCCGATTGCCAGTTGTGGTCGCCGGAGAACCCCTTTCTCTACGACCTGGTCGTAGATTGCGGAACAGACCAGGTGACTGAGCGATTCGGAATGCGAACTTTCCGTCTCGACCAGGCCACCGGAAATGCCTTTCTCAACGGCAAGCCGTATTACCTTCGCGGCAGTAATATTACCTTGTATCGTTTCTTTGAAGATGACGCGCGCGGCGCGCTGCCCTGGGATGATGAGTGGGTGCGGGGGCTGCATAAGATGGTGCGCGGCATGCACTGGAACAGCCTGCGCTACTGCATCGGGTTTCCGCCGGAGTTCTGGTATGATATCGCGGATGAAGAAGGCATCCTGATCTGTGATGAGTTCCCGATCTGGAATGCACGCCACGGCGAAATCCCTAATGATAACGATCCGGGCCGCCTGATCGGCGAATTTAAAGACTGGATGCGCGACCGGTGGAATCACCCGTGCGTTGTTCTTTGGGATGCGCAGAACGAGACCCATTCAACGACCACAACCATCGCCATAAAAGCAGTGCGCGATATGGATCTTTCAAACCGCCCATGGGATAACGGCTACAGCCGCTACCGCCCAGCTGGCGACAGTTTTGAATCTCACGCCTACCTCTTTAACAAGCGCACCCACAAGGGGCCGTTCATGTTGGAAGACCTGGAATGGCATTCCGGCACTCCAATCGGCAATGCCGGCGGAGCGAATGAAAACGACAACCCCATCATCATCAACGAGTATGGATGGGTGTGGATCAACCGCGACGGTACACCATCGCGCCTTGGCCGGCCCGTATATGCCCGCCTGTTCAAAGGGCGGAAGGCCACGGCGGCAGAGTACCGTCATCTCAACGCGCGCCTTATTGCCGCACTCACAGAATTCTGGCGGTCGCACCGGGCCTGCGCGGGCATATTGCACTTCTGTATCCTTGGATACTCGCGTCCCGATGGCCACACCAGCGATCACTTTATCGATGTGAAGAACCTTAAACTCGAACCCGAGTTCGCAAAGCACGTCCGGGATTCGTTCGCCCCGGTGGGCGTCATGATCAATTTCTTCACGCCGCAGGTAAACCCCAATGAGCGACGCGAACTGGGTGTGGCGATCGTTAATGATCTCTACGAAGACTGGAGCGGCAAAGTGCGGCTTGAGTTGCTTCGCGATGGGAAAGTCGTGGAGGAGCACGTGCAGACATGCACTGTGCCGGGGCTGGGACGAAATGAACTGGCATTCCCCTTCACATTCCCAACCGCACAAGGTGATTATCAACTAAAGGCTACCATCGCAGGAGCCGGCAATGAGGAAGTCAGCAGCTGGCGCGACGTGAAGGTCGCGCCTGTTGTTGCCAGCGATGTGCCTACACCTCCGGGCATTGCGGTTGGCAAGCCGGCGAAGGCTTCGTCCATTACATCCCGCGGGGATTTCCCCCCAGAGTTCGCCTTTGATGGAAATCCGGAGACTCGCTGGGCTTCAGAATATGAAACGCCCCAGTGGCTGACTGTGGACCTGGAAAAGCTGACGGACATCCATGCGGTAGAGCTCGTCTGGGAAAACGCGTATGCCAAATCCTATTCCATAGAGGTCTCCGTCGACGGAGAAAGCTGGACGAAAGTGCATGAGACTGATCAGGGCTACGGCGAAGAACCCATAATAAAGTTCAACCCCGTTCCAGCGCAATACGTTCGACTTACCGTGACGGAGAACGGAACCAAATGGGGCGCCTCCCTGTGGGAGATGAAGGTTTTCTAGATGGTATCAGTTACTTCGGTTTAATATCATGAGAAGCGCTTGGTACGCCAATTGGGTCGAAGGTCTGTTCGTGTTTGCTGCGATAATATCCCCGAGTCCTTTGCTCCAGGGCAGCCGGTTAAGAATCGGGATCACTTCAAGTATGTCAACTTCACGCCGACCATTACGCGTGCGTAACACCTCTAAATCTATGTCTAACGATACGCATCGGATAATGCCACCGACACTAAGATTTGGCGTACAGCTCCTAATTGATTTGAGAGGGAAGCTTTCGGTTATTATCGGTTTATAGAGAGTCAGATTTCCTGAGTCGATTAAGATGGCGGAAGTCATGCTTTGTCCATTTACAGCAAATGCTAACTGCCACATCGGAGCTAGTATTAGAAGTAGGTAGAGGAGCAAAAACCAGTTAGGGGCAAACAACCACCAGTAGGGAGCTAACTGCTCTCCCAGCCAATAATATCCCCCAAGATAGACGGTGCCTAAACCAAGACTAAGCAAGACTGGTTTCCATATAAAATCGAATGTTACGCCCGTCACATCACCTGCTTCAATTTTAGCGGAAATCCTCCTATGTGACCTTGCCCGGTAAATCAGGATAAGGCCGACAGTTAGATATAGACCCCCCCAAATGCTAACCCATATCTCATTGCCGTACACAATAAAGAATGTATCTGTTGTGCTTTGCGGTTTGAGCTGCATAATCAATTCGACGAAGCTACAGAGTCAAACGTTGACCCAGCCATAACTGACCGAGCCGTACTTTATCTATAACAGGCTATTTACCTGCGACTCCAGGTCGCCCGTCTGCTCCACCAGCTTACCCGCCTGGTCGATCAGGAAAATCGTCGGCACGCCGTCTACACCGTATGTCTGGCTGGGAACGTTATCGCGGAACGTACCGCCGCACCACAGGTGGCGCACCTTATCCCAGCCTTTCTCTTTCACGTGTTTGCGCACTGCCTCTGTGCTGTCGTCTACGCTTGCGCCGATGATGACAACCTTATCCGCCCAGGCGGCGGCATTCTTTGTCAGAAGCTTCTGGTTCTTTTCCATAGGTGCCTGGCAGGGACCACACCAAGTTGCCCAGAAATCAAGAACGACAACCTTGCCGCTGAAATCAGACAGGTTCACAGTCTTGCTGGAGTAGACATCCGTAAAAGCTACATCCGGCGCCGGCTCGCCAGGCTTGGCCGCCAGGGTAAAGTTAAAGCTGCGTGACGTCTCGGCCGTATCCATGCGAATGTTACCGATCTTGGCCCCCCAATCGCCGCCCTCGTACATGCGGAAGAGCGGTGCTTCCTTACTTCCACCCGCAAGGCCTTCAATAGTGGTCGTTCCGGCGTCGCTTAGCGTACCTGTGGTCACGATGTTCCACCCAAAGTCCCTGTCGATGTTACGCATCTCAAAGTCCTGTCCCGCTGCCGGGGATCCATCCCGCCGTTTCACTGTCACGTGAGCCGTAAATTTTCCTTTTAGTTTTGACCGATCAAACTCCTTGTACTGCACAACAGCCGTAGTCGTCTCACCGGCCTTTACCTCCACGCCTGCCCCTTCATTAAAGGCCGCTGATTTGTGCGAAGCCGGTCCGGTGGTTCCCTGGTCTTCGCTGACGCTCATCCAGTACTCTCCGGGCGGCAGGTGGCTTATTTCCATCTGCAGGTCAGCACTTCCGGTGCGCGTAGTTGATTCCGCCGCCGACATGTAAATCTCCGATTCCCCGCCGAGCGTAACCAACGTCGATATTCCGAAACCGAAAGTCTTTTCCTTCGCCGTCTCGGCGAACTTTTCAGGCACCTCAAGCTTCAGGATAGCCCCACCGGGAGCCGGCAGCGCCACTTTTACAGACCCTTGCGCCAGTGCGGCGGTCGTTTCAATTGTATGTTCAAATGCGCGCAGGTACCTGGGATGATGAACCAGCATTTGTAGGGGAGCAGTTGTCCCCTGTGTAAGATTAATTTCAAATTGGCCGTTCCCCAGGGGTTTGGGCCATTGGGACTGAATCTTTTCGCCGACATGCCGATTTGGCCACATGGTACAACCGAAGTTTCGCGGATAAAATAACGGTGCCAGGTCATTAGGCACAGGCACATTCTCGGGTGCCTTCAACTCCACTTTTACCGGCACACCACTAACAGGCGTAACTGTGAGGGGATTCTCAGTCGGTATCTTCCAAAAAGAAATCTCCGGT
>JAKFFN010000041.1:0-5795 GCA_036675025.1 Candidatus Sumerlaeales bacterium
TGTGTCTCTTAATCCGCATAGAGCACATTCCCATAACTCGTACAGCAGCGAAATTTTGACTGCGGAGTATGATGTTAACTTCCGCCGATCGCACGGACCTAATCCTCCAATAGATATTTCCCAGTACACAACCCTTACGCTGACCATAGCCTCTCCGGCCCGACTTGATGCGATTCTCGAATTCGTCGCAATCCCCCAGCAGCCGCCACTGCCGGCCATTTCCGAGTAGTTGGAACAGCGAGGGCAACCGGCGACAACTGTGGACATATTGCGCACTGTTGCTGATTGACACCCGGCCGTGACCCGCAAAAGGTATTTGCATGGCAGACGACTCCTCATCACGGACCACAACACCTGCAACAACACATAGCTGGTGGCGCACGGCGGCAGTTTCTTTGTTTGTCTTGTTGTTGCTGGGCGCAATGCTGGTTATCTTTCTTGAGCGGAAGCGGAGCTTTGCGCTTCCGGTTAACGATGGCGTAGTGCTGCAACTTGTCGGGGCCCTTACCCATAAGCATGATACTTTTGAGACCAGGGTCTGGGAAAGGCGCTTCTATGGGAAGTTGCCTCAAATGCTGAAGGACTGGATCGGGACAAGCTGGAACCCCAAAGGAGAAACGTACAGTGCCACGCTCCCGGCCGGAGGGCTGCAGTTCATATATGCAATGCAGCAGGTGGAGAGCACAAGGAAGTTGGACAGTAAACAGGCATCACAGCTGGTAGCGCGCGACATACATGATCGTAATATAGGGGTGCGTCTCAAGTATGGCGATGGATGGTATTCATCATTCAACCGCGTTGGGCACGTCGAGGACTTTGCATCCGGCTATACACTTTCCGATAAGCTGTTTAGAAGTGCGTTAAATGATGTGCCGCATACGCTTGAAAAGATGCACCTCGAAGTGTACAGGACGGTGCAAGGGGTTGAGTCTCTCGTGTACAGCAAAGAGATTAATAACCCTCTTTATGAAGAGGTCGCGCCAATCGGGCCGGCGCTAAAGTTACCCGCCACTGTCTCGCATAATAACGTAAACGTTACGCTTGAGGCATTTGCTTTAGGCACTGCCGGCGAGTTTAAGCGTTATACGGATTCACACGGAAACAGCGAGTACCCGGACCTGCAGACTCTCACTTTCATCCGCCCGTCGGGGACGTTCGACGATCCCTTTCACAGTACCATTGCGTTTCGCATCCGCGACGATAACAGCACCGGGTCTGTTTGGGGCATTGATGACCTGGAGATCTTTTACGGCAAGGCGGCAATACCCATAAACTGGGCCAGCAAGGTTAACAAGCCGCTCGAGCGCGAGAATGCTGACGGGCTTCTCCAGGCGTTTGTTCTGGATAATGACGTGGCTGCGTTCGGTCAGCCTGTGAAGATCGTGGGCCGATTGGTAAAGCGTTCGGGGTTTGTGCCGGATGAATTGCGGTCAGTGGAAATTGGAATGCCGAAAACGGGTGAGGCTAGCCAACAGAAAGTATTGCGTGTGGCGGGGCTAGGAGGGTTTACTGAAATCGGGCCGGCGCGACCGCAGATTACCCTGGCTATGGTCGCTAATGAAGCCGTTAGTGACACCTACCAAAATTGGGATCCGGAAGGCACACTTGTTGTGAGGATAGATGACGTGACGACATCGGAGCGCCTGCATTCTGTGGAACTTCTGAAGCCTGACGGAACGCTGCTAAACTTAAAACAGTACGCCCTCGTTCAAAGGAATTCTAGTAGACACCTTTTTGCGAAATACGACCTGCGTAACCGCCGTGGCTGGGAGCGAACGCCTGCGATTAACACTGAGGAGTATGAAAAAGTGCGGGTGACTGTTGTCAGTCCACCGGTGTTTCCGCTGCCATTTGAGTTTATAGCAGAACCGACAGCCGCCAGCGTGCAGGCAGTGCGGGTGCAGTAGCCCGACTTTGATTGACACTGTGGTGTCGCCTGCAAGCGTGGTTCCATGGCGTACGGTTCGTCTTCCGCATCTCGATTAACTGATCGTTTAAGGTCTCGCAACTGGTGGGTGAAGGCGCTGGCGGCGTCCATCCTGCTGTGCGCAGCCGCGGCGGCGGTGGTGTTTGCCGTGCAGAACTGGCAGCGGAGCCGCTTGCGGTTTCCGGTGTCGGATGAGGTGTCGCTTCAACTGGTAACGACGCTTCACCATGGAAGCCCGAAATATGAAACTTGGGCTTGGCAGCGAAAGCTGTATAATTCGCTCCCGGACAAACTGCATAGTTGGATGGGCCGGTTGCTGAAATCACGCTGGATGTTGCTGGAAGTAGAAATCGGCGAATCCGCTCTCGGTTTCGTTTTTCAGCCGAAGTTCACCACCACTCCCGGCGCCGGCAGCGATAGCCGGAAAGAATATCTGGAACAAGCTCAATCTGCGGTTCTCAGCTCCAGCAAAGGGCTGCGGCTGCGGTTTGGCAGCGCCGGTTACACTGGCATCGTGGCGTTTTCTGCGCTGCATAACCAGGGCGGCCAGGGGAACATGTATGGCAATTATTTTGGTTCCAAGATAGAGCCCGTGCCGATGACGGCGAAGGAGCTGACGCTGGAGGTAGTGGACGAGGCGGCATCGGGAAAGTACGAAACAATTCAGCAGGTAACGATCCCGAACCCGATCTACCGGCAGATGCAGCCTGTCGGTCAACCGCTGGCGCTGCCGGCAAAGGTCAGTCATAAGAATGTACATGTGACGCTGGAGGCGCTAATTTCAAAAACCGTGAGCGGTATTACCCGAGACGTAGATGCGCGGGGATCGAGCGACTACCCGGATCTTCAGAAAATGAGTTTCCTGCGTGCGCCGGATGGGTCGATTCGTCCGCCCTGCATGGCTGCGGTTGTGCGCGTCAATGATCGGGATAGCACTCAGTCGCAGTGGGGTGTATCAAGTCTGCGGTTTTATTATGGCGATGCTGGGATAGTCTATCCGCAGAGCCAGCATTGGAACCCCTTGAACCAGGACCTCGACCGGGGCCGGGTGCAGGTTTTTACTTTCCCCAACGATGTTGGAGTGATCGGGCAGCCGGTAAAGGTAGTCGCCGAGCTTGTGCGCCAGCGTGATTTTCGTCCGGAAGAGCTGCTAACCGTGGACGTTGAATTGCCCACGACCGGCACTTACAGTCATCCGGCTTTACTGGGGCTGGATACGCCGCCGGCAGAAACGGTAGGTGGCAAGCTGCGGGAGAGATCCGCGGGAATCAGCGTGGCGAACCAGGCGCCTATTCCATTTACCCAGATGGTGGAAGATCAGCAGGGCTACCTGTCAGTGCTGGTGGATGATGTGAGCGAATTCGAGAAAATCCATAAGGTGGAGCTGGTGAGATTTGACGGGAGTGCGGTAGACCTGGGGCGGTATCGGATAGACAGGAAGGATGAGTGGCTGACCCTCCACAAGGCGTACGATTTGCACAACCGGCGCGAACTGCCCGATACGCCGGCTATTGATTCGGCAGACTTTGAAAGGGTGCGAGTTACCGTGGTGAGCCCCAAAAGGTATGAGCACTTGTTTGAGTTTATCGCGGATCCGACCGAGGCGCAGGTTCCAGCCAAACCGCAAGCCCACGGGCGCTAGCATAGGGGGCGACGTATCGTCGGCTAAATAACAGCCGTAAGGCTTTAGGGCTAAGCCTGGGCATTTCAGCAGGAGGGGAAGCAGGGGCCTAAAAAAATAGACGCCCGCGCCAGCGGCAGGGGGGGGCCGGCGCGGGCCTTGGACCTAAGGCCGGGAGGGGGGAGGAGGTGGAACCGCCCGGCGTACTGCCCCGAAGGACAGCGGCCCGAAACTTTGTGTCTCGGTGTTCGTCTGTTAAAACCATTGTCCGAAAAATTTATGCAAAACTTTTCATTCCTGCTCATCCTGAAACTCTAAATCCACATCCAGGTTTTCAGGCATTTCTTCAAACGAACAATACCGAGTTACCAAGCATCCATTAGCATTTTCAAGGGAAATTGCAACTTTCTGCAGGAATCATTTCACCGGAAATAATTTGACAAGTGGACGAGCCGCATCCATGTACGTCGTTCACTGCTTTGCAGTCACGCTGTCTGTTGTAGGATTTTTCTCACCATCTCAACTGGCCGGCTCCTACTTCCCTCGTTTATCTTTCAGGGAACAGGGGCCCGCAAAAGGAGGTAAAGTCCCGCACCCAAGGGATCCGCACCGGCAGAATCGCGCCAGGCAGCGGATCTGAACCTACGCTCTTTTCTTCCTTAAGTTGCTGTTGTAGCAGTACCTGGAGATGTAACCCGCGAAGCCAGGCCCTCGGCTCCCCTGACGAACCCGCCTTTCCTCTTGTTGTAACCCGGCGGCGCCTGTGGCATTACGCGGAAACTCTGGTAAAAGCGGGACGTGTGGTACCTTCAGATGCCGCCCGTGCAGGCGCACCCTTCGCCGCACAGCCGGGTCTTTCCCGCTGGATGAAAGGAGATTTCTCCCTCATGAAGTTCGTCTCTCTCAAGAGCCTGTGGCGCCAGGCCGTCATGGCCGCCCTGTTTTCGCTGGGCCTTACCCCCGCAGTTATTTCGCAGGCAGAAGCCGCCAATGCCGCGCCCACCAGCATCCGCGTAGGGCGCTCATGCAGCTGCGCCTCTTGCAGCACGGTGGTGACGGTCAGCATGGAAACTTACGTTAAGCGCGTTTTGCCGAATGAATGGATCGCCAGCTGGAACGCGGAATCGCTGAAGGCGGGCGCCATCGCCATTCGCAGCTACGGCGCCTGGCACGTCTATCACCCCAAGTCTTCCAGCTATGATATCTGCGATACCACCTGCTGCCAGAAGTATGGCACCACCCAGTACACCAGCACGGATAACGCTGTTAACGCCACGGCGGGCCTGTACCTGGTTGACGGCAATGACAACATTGTGCGCGCGGAATATAGCGCGGAAAACAACGACTCCGGTGGCCGCGATGGTTGCGGCAATTGCTACATCAGCAATAAACCTGATGATGGTGTCTGTCTTAGTGATTCGGTCTGCTGCGGATACACGCAAAACGGCCACGGCCGCGGCATGTGCCAGTGGGGCAGCCAGCGCTGGGCGGCTAACCGCGGCATGGGTTACCAGTGGATTATTGACCACTACTATGACGCCTTCGGCTGGACCACGAAGAACCTGACGTCGGCGCCAGCACCGGTGACGATCATCGTGGATAATTCGAGCAGTAATTTCGATGCTTCCAGCAGCTGGTCGACAGGCACCTCTGCGTCTGACAAATATGGCACAAATTACCGGTTCCGCAGCACCCAGGCTGTGAGCGACTCGGCCAGCTGGACCGCTAATATTACGCAGGCCGGTACCTATACTATCTCGGCCTGGTGGGCCCAGGGCAGCAATCGCTCAGCCACGGCGCCCTACATCCTCCCCAACGGCAACGTGGTGAACAAGAACCAGCAGACCGACGGCGGCCAGTGGAACAGCCTGGGCAACGTAAGCCTGACCACCGGCAATAAATCCACGCAGCTTTCCTGCTGGACGACAACGGGCTTCGTGGTGCTGGCTGATGCCGTAAGGTTCCACAAACCGTAGTGCGCCGGGGAATTTCTCCGGGGAAGAAAAGGACGAAGAGGAGAAAAAGCAAAGCTTGACCTTCGCGATTGCAGGGTAACTTCTTGATTCGTTCTCATTTTTACTGATGAACATTAGCGGCGAAGTTGCTGCTTCTCAACTCTGACGATTCCGGCGAACCACCGCCACTGAATCCGCCGGCCGGCCTTACCAAAAGGCCTGCCGGCGGTTTTTTTGTTATGCGGGGGATTTGCCTCAGATGAAAATGTCGGACTTGTCGGACGGGTCGGAC
>JAKFFN010000335.1:0-5789 GCA_036675025.1 Candidatus Sumerlaeales bacterium
GCTGTTTGGGCACCTCTCGGTAATGGCGCTGTTCGGCATCCCCTACCTGATGATCATGCCCGTTTACGCCAAGGAGGTACTGCATGGCGAAGCTACGGAGTATGGCTCGCTCATGACAGCCGTGGGGTTTGGAGCTGTTGTTGGCGGCATCATCATGACCCGCCGTGCGAATGTAAAAGGTCTCGGCACGCACATGAGCCGGAGCGTGTTCGGGTTTATCGTAATGCTGGTGCTGCTGGCGTTCAATTCCAGCCACTACCTGGCGCTGGCGATAATGGCCCTGGCCGGGTTCTTTATGGTGATGGCCATGATCAGCAGTCAGACCCTCGTACAAACAATCATTCCTGAAGACATCCGCGGACGCGTAATGAGCATCTACGCCATGATCTCTGTCGGGTTTCTGCCCTTCGGCAGCCTGCTGAGCGGAGCCATGGCAGAGCACTGGGGCGTGCGGGTAACGCTGCTGCTAAACGCGGCCGTATGCGCCGTGGCTACCGTGTATTACACCTGGCGACTGCCGGAGCTGCGCAAGTCGGCCATGTCTACGCGGGAATACCGGGCGGCAATAGGTATCGAATAGCCTTCGATTCGGGCGCGGTTGTCAGGCAATAAACCTTTACTTCATAGGGCCGTAAGGCGAAGCGGAACCATACCCGCCGCCTGAGCCAACCATCGCACCTACGCCCTGCACGCCGCCCTGGGCCAGTGCAGCGCCAGGCATCGGCTGGGTATTGCTGTACGGGTTAACACCCACTCCGCCGCCGAATGTCGTGCCCGGCATACCGGGAGTAGCACCCTGCCCCACCATCGGCTGGCTCGCCTTAGCCCGGTCTATCAGAGAATCCCTGGCATCCAGCGATACCCCCACCTGGCCGGTCATGCGTTCTTCGTATGCGTTGGCAAGCTCTTCCAGTGTATCAGGACCCGGGGGCGGAATCGCGGGTTTCTGCACCACCGGGTAAAGCCGCGACACGGCCGTAGAAGGCAGATAAACCATCTCGCCATTAATGGCAGTGGTCACAATCTGACCATTGCCGCCAAAGCTCATAAAGCGCGTATCTACAGGAAAAGTGCCCAGTGGCTGGTTTGTGCTGAGCGACCGCACCACCACCGGCTGACCCGGCGCATCAGGCATTCCGGCAACCACCTGCCATACAGGCTTATCATGCACGGGAACCTTGGTCAGCTCCTGCGCCATGGCCGCGCCCGTCAACACACAGATCGCCAGTCCTAAACTTGTCTTTTTCATGCCTGTAGCTCCTGCAGATAGTCTTCAATGGTATCTATAAACAGCGGGCATAACGCATTTCCAGCAAGAAATAGAAAAAAGAACACCCGGGAACCAACTCCCGAACGACCTCCATTAAAAAAACCCGTCACTCTGCGCAACGGGTCGATATCTTTTAAGAGAAAAATGGTGCCGGGGACAGGACTTGAACCTGCACGAGGTTGCCCCCGCCAGCCCCTCAAGCTGGTGCGTCTGCCTATTCCGCCACCCCGGCACTCGGGTGAAAATCCTAACGAGGGTGCCGCCAAATCATCAGCGGCACGCACATATACCTAATCTCGCCGTGCGCATTCTCGACTTCTCTTTACGATACTGAACTTTATTGTTCGCCCGCCTGCGAACCCGGGTAAGGCGTCGGCTCCACGTACGGCCGCCGACCATCCGGCCAGTCCACCTTAAGCGGTTCCGTCGTCACTTCCGACGGTTTCTGCCCAACCTCCGCCGGCCGAAAATCCACATCCGGAAAACTCACCACCACCGGCTTCGTCAGAAAATTCCCCACATCCCGACCCATCCGCCGCCCTTCCGGCGGCTCCAGCTTAATCGCCACATTGCCGCTCGTCACGTCCTCCGGCAGCTGAATGTTATCCCCATAATGCGGCAACTCTCGGTCCCAGGTCTCATGCAGCGTCACACTCGTGCCCACCGCCTTACCCTTCGGCGCCGTAAGCACCGCCACCACTTTACACCCCGCAATCGTGCCCTGCCCCCCCGCATCGCGCACCACCAGCCGCATATAATGAGTCGCATCATCCTTCGGCACTTCCCAGCTCAGCGTCGTCCCGTCAAAATGATAGTAACACTGCGGCGCCAGGAAATCCAGCTCCACCGACACCTTCATGTCCTCCGTCGCCGTGGTATAGCTCGCCGCCCCGGCGCCACCCTGCAGCAAAAAAACCAGAACTCCCGCGCTCACCGCACTCAATAGCTTCATCATCTATCCTCACAACACTCCTGCGTAGACTCCAACACCCTCCCACGCAAAAAGCGGGCTGTCTCCTGATCCACTCAAGAAACAGCCCGCCACACTTGCCCTCAGCGCGTCAACGCTTTAGCGATTGATGTTGTAGAAAGTGCCAAAGCCCGGGAACACCGCCGACGCCCCCAGCTCTTCCTCAATCCGAAGAAGCTGGTTATACTTCGCCATACGATCCGACCTGCTCGCGCTTCCCGTCTTGATCTGGCCGCAATTCGTCGCCACAGCGATATCCGCAATCGTCGAATCCTCCGTCTCGCCGCTGCGATGGCTCAGCACAGCCGTGTAGCTCGCCCGCTTCGCCATCTCGATCGCATCCAGCGTCTCCGTCAGGCTGCCAATCTGGTTCACCTTCACCAGGATCGAGTTCGCCACGCCGCTATCAATGCCCCGCTTCAGGATCTTCGTGTTCGTCACAAACAAGTCATCGCCCACCAGCTGAACCTTCTTGCCCAGCCGCTCCGTCAGCTTGCTCCAGGCGTCCCAATCGTTCTCGTCACACCCATCTTCAATGCTCATCACAGGGTACTTCGCGCACAGGCCCTCGTAATAAGCGATCAGCTCATCACTCGTCAGCTCTTCCTTGCTGCTCTTCTTCCACACATACTTCTTTTTGCTCTTATCATAAAACTCCGAGCTCGCGCAATCCAGCGCAATCCCGATCTGGTCACCCGGCTTATAGCCCGCCTTCTCGATCGCCTGGATGATGTAATCCAGCACTTCCTCAGCCGTCGCCAGGTTCGGAGCAAAACCACCCTCATCGCCCACCGCCGTGTTCAGGCCCTTATCCTTCAAAATCTTCTTCAGGCTATGAAAAATCTCCGTGCCCGCCCGGATCGACTCCCGAAACGACTCAAACCCGCCCGGAACAATCATAAACTCCTGGAAATCCACCGTGTTATCCGCATGCGCGCCGCCATTCACGATGTTCATCATCGGCACCGGCAGCGTCTTCGCATTCACGCCACCCAGGTACTGGTACAGCGGCAAGCCAATCGCATCCGCAGCCGCCCGCGCCACCGCCAGGCTCACACCAAGGATAGCATTCGCGCCCAGCTCCTTCTTCGTATCCGTGCCATCCAGCACCAGCATCTCGCCATCCACAGCCGTCTGGTTCACCGCATCAAACCCGATCAGCGCCGGCGCGATCTTCTCATTCACATTCTCCACAGCCTTCAGCACGCCCTTGCCCAGGTAACGCCCCTTGTCGTCATCCCGCAGCTCCAGCGCCTCATGCTCACCCGTGCTAGCGCCACTAGGCACCGCCGCCCGGCCAAACCCGCCGTTATCCAGCAAAACATCCACTTCCACAGTAGGGTTGCCACGAGAATCCAAAATCTCCCGCGCCACAACACTCATAATCTCAGTCATAATAAACCCTTTCCAAATCTCGCCAACCCGTTACCCCAAAACCCAAAATCTAGTTTACCACTTCTCTCTTTTGCATTCCCAAGCCCCAACCCACCCAACAACCAAACCCCATTCCCCACCCCCCAAACACCACCCCTCAACTCTCAACTCTCAACTATCCACTAGCCACTAGCCACTATCCACTAGCCACTAGCCACTATCCACTATCCACTAGCCACTGCCTCCCCCTCACCCCTCAACTCTCAACTATCCACTAGTTACTAGCCACTAGCCACTAGCCACTAGCCACTATCAACTCTCCCCCCTCCAATCCTCGTCGCGCAGCGACCCCACAATTAGTAATTGGTAATTTGTAATTAGTAATTAAAAGTATGTAATTGCCACTCCATTCCCCCTTGCCCCCAAACGCGATTCCCATTGCACATTCCACACAGTCCCGCCAAACAACGCGCATGATATCGCGCGTCCCCCTCATCCACAGCCTCATCCTCGCCGCCCTCGTCTTCCTCACCTACCGCTCCACCCTCACCTTCAACTTCGTCTGGGACGACTTCCTCTACGTCGAACAAAACACCGCCATCCAATCCTGGGCCTACCTCGACGACGCCTTCACCAGCCCCCAAACCACCTGGTCATCCGACCCCATCCACACCATATCCGAATGGCGACCCGTCCGAAACATCAGCTTCCTCATAGACCACACCCTCTACGGCCTCAACCCCACCGGATGGCACCTCACAAACCTCATCCTCCACGCCATCGCCACCATCCTCCTCTACCACCTGATCAAACGCCTGATAAACCTGGCCACCCCCTCAACCAATCCTCGGCGCGAAGCGACCCCACAATTAGTAATTAGTAATTCGGAATTAGTAATTAATCCCTCCCCCTCCTCCGCCCTCACAGCCACCGGGCTCCTCATCCTCCTCCTCGCCCTCCTCCCCTACGCCAACATCATCCCCATGATGCAAATCCTGGCAGAACGCTTCCTCTACCTCCCCCTAATCGGCCCCGCCCTTCTATTATCCACCCTAATCCTCACCCTCCACCGCAAAACCACCACCAACACCCCCTCCTCAACTCTCAACTCTCAACTCTCAACTCTCAACTCCACACCCGCCCCCCCATCCAATCCTCGTCGCGCAGCGACCCCACAATTAGTAATTAGTAATTTGGAATTAGTAATTATCCTCCTTCTCATCCTCGCCCTCACCATCCAAACCACCCGCCGCCTCCCCGTGTGGCAAAACGACATCGCCCTCTTCACCTCCACCCTCAAATCCAACCCCCACTCCTGGCGCCCCCCCAACAACCTCGCCAAAGCCCTCCTCAAATACGGACACACCACCCCCGCCCTCCACATCATCACCCCCGCCCTCCACCAGTTCCCCCGCGACCCCGACATCGTCCGCACCGCCGCCCTCATCCACCTCCTCAACGGCCACGAAACCACCGGAACCCAACTCACCCAATACGCCACCCAACTCCAACCCAACGACCCCCGCGCCACCAAAACCCTGGAACTCTATTATAACCTTAAGGCAAAAGGCCAACTCCCCTAACAGCCTTCTAACCTTCTCACCTTCTCACCTTCTCACCTGCGGCGAAGCCGCACGCAGCAGGCCAACTTTCTGGACTGCGGCGACCCGGCGCCCTGGGAACGCGCGTGCCCCCACGCGCCCGATCCAATCCTTTTTCCGTCGCGCAGCGACACCACAATTAGTAATTAGTAATTAGTAATTAGTAATTAATAAAGGTATTTGCCGCTCTGTTTTTGTGCAACTTTCCCCTTGACGCCCCCATCACCATCCGTCAATACATGGGCTACCTGCACCCTTTAAAACCAACGGGAAACCCATGCCAAAAGTCCAGCTACAAAACAATCCACCCACCAGCAGCCGCCCCGCGCTCAACCCGCTGCCAACTCTCAACTCTCAACTCTCAACTCACGCGCCGCGAAGCGGCGCCTTCACCCTCATCGAAATCATGATCGTAATCGCCATCATCGGCATCATCACCGCCATCGCCATGCCCGCCTTCATGCGCGCCCGCGAAAACTCCTGGGGCCGCGCCTGTCAGGAAAATCTCGGCAAACTCGACGGCGCCAAACAACAATACGCCCTTGAGTTCAAGATTCCAGAAGGCGATCCCATC
>JAKFFN010000167.1:0-29269 GCA_036675025.1 Candidatus Sumerlaeales bacterium
TCTAAGCGAACTCGAGATGAGTCATCTCGACCCCGGCAAACGCGGAAAGCGCCTTTGGACCGATAACCCCGCAGGCGACGTCGTTACCACATCCATAACCGCCACAAACGCCACAACCACCACCGCTGCCTCTGCCGCCGTGGAGCAACTTTCCGTAAGAATTGAAGTGGAGCCCTTCGATAAAGGCGCGCATGTCTACGTCATCGCCACCATGACGAGCGACAAACCCCATGAACTCGCCCTCGCTGTTCATCATCATGGTAATAGCAAACCCATAGAAGAACTGACTCTCACTGCCACCATGTGCAACAAAGAACGCCTGCGCCAGCTCTGGCTGCGCGACAACATCGTCGACTCACGCCATCTATACGCCGGCTACAAAGGCACCGACTTTATCGAAAAAGATCCCTACCCGCTCTCACAAATGCTCACCTGGCGCGGCGACCCCATAGCCATCGCCACCACCAACGAGGCCGACCCTGCCAGCATCCATATCACAGAACGACCCTCCTGGAATTACCCCGCTGAAAGGCTTACCCAGTACTGGCGTGTTCCGGCCGAACACGTGCAGCGAGATCTTCGCACCCGCGTTAATGGCCGCCGCGTCTACTGGGCAGGAACCATCCCCATACCCGGCGGCCTATCTTTTGAAAACTTTGAGTTGCGACAAAAATATGTTCCCGGTCAGGTTTTCGTGTTTGGTCTTACACCAAAAGAGCCCCATGAGTTTTCGCCCCCTGTAACCGGATTGCCTGCAGCACCACAATGATGTGATCGCTAAGGAGAACCTCCCCATGAGAATCATTAGTCGTGCATTTACCGCAGTTGCCATTGCCGCAGCCATGGCCGCTACCTCAGCCAGCGCCCAGGGTGACCTTTCGAATCTGTACCAGCTAAGAACCTACACTCAGCAGCGCCTTTCGTCCTCCGACCGCACCGGCGGTAACGATGACGGCAACTGGAAAAACTCCATTCAGCCCGGCGAAACCCGCACCATCGGCGACATCAATGGCCCCGGCATCATCACTCACATGTGGTACACCATTGCCACCGGCGAACACTACCACCTTAAGAAGATCGTCCTTCGCATTTACTGGGATGATGATCCACTCCCCGCCGTAGAGGCCCCCATTGGCGACTTCTTCGGCCTAGGTCTTGGTGAGTATTTTCTGTACGAATCCGGGCCCCTGTCCGTTGGCTCTCAAAAGGCTCTCAACTGCTATTTCCCCATGCCCTTCCGGGAAAAGGCGCGCATCACCATCACCAACGAGGGCGAAAGAAAGATCGACGCCTTCTATTACAACATCGACTGGCAGAAGCACGACAGCATACCTGACGACGCCGCCTACTTCTTTGCGGAATACCGGCAGGCAACTCCCACCCCCGGCCACACCGCCGAATGGAATCTTAACGGTGATGTCGTAGTGAATGACGTCAAAAACACCGACGGCTCAGGCAACTACGTCATGTTCGAAACCGAAGGCCGCGGCCACTATGTCGGCGTTACCCACAGCATCCTGCAGAACCAGGGCGACTGGTGGGCGAGGGCGACGAGTTCATGTTCATCGACGACCGCACCTCACCGACCATCATCGGCACAGGCTCTGAAGATTACTACCTCGGTGCCTGGTGCTACGGCGGGTGCGGCATTTCCCCCTTCGGCACCGCCATGCCCGAGTTCGCCCACCAGAACTACGGAAACCCCATGAACGGCGGAGATAACCGCGGTGCCAAATGGATGGTCTACCGCTTCCACACCGATTCCCCCGTGCCCTTTAACAACTACTTCAAAATGACCATGGAACACGGCCACGCCAACCACCGGTCAGACAATTGGTACACCGTAGCCTACTGGTACCAGCAGGGTTCCCACAAACTAAGAAAACCCCTCCCACCCGTAGCCGACCGCTTACCCAAAGCCCAAAACGTAGAAGGCCCCACCCTCGGCAAACCCTGAACCCAACCTCGTGCAGCACAAGCTAAAGTAGCGTTGGCATTCTGCCGACGAAGTATCCAAACCAGCACCAGCCACGCTAAAAACGCGCAGCAGGTTGAAGCGCCAATCTCAGAGGTACCGCGGAATTTATTCCGTAAGGTGGGCGCCCCACACACCACCAACGCCAACCCGCGCAGCGCCACCCAACGCCACCAACAAGTAACACGGGTGCCCTCACCCGTGCGCGTCCCATGGACGCCCCACACATCCCTACCCCGGCAGGGGTCGCACAAAAAAACCTCTCACTCCACCACCTCCCAAACCCCACCCTTAGCCGGCCCCACCCGCCTCACTCGCCCATCCCGCTTCAAAGCTGCAAGTTGCTTCTCCACCGCCCGCGGTGACATATCCATCTCCATCGCCAGCTCCCGCGCCGAAATCGTTGGCTTTGCCCGCAAGTACGCCAAAATTTTCTCCGAACTTTTCTCCGAACTTTTCTCCGAACCAGGGGGAGAAAACTCTACCACAGCCGCTTCAATGGCACCCAGCATAAACTCGATTAACGGCGTCGCTTCTCCGGCGCTATCTGCATCCGCCAGGACTCTATAATATTTCACTTGTTGATCCCTCACAATGCTCTCTACCGGCAGATACGCCATCACCGGTTGCCACTCGCTCAAGATCAACGTTTGCCAAAGTCGCCCGATACGACCGTTGCCGTCAGCGAACGGGTGTATAAACTCCAACTCATAATGCACCACGCAACTCACCACCAGCGGATGGGCGTCAGTCATTTTAAGCCATTCAAACAGATCCTGCACCTGCCCCGGCACCCGTTTTGCAGGCGGAGCCATGTGCACAAGTTTTTCTCCCTGGTAAATTCCTACGCCACCCGACCTGAACTTCCCCGGCATATCCACAAGGCCCGCCATCAGCATTCCGTGTGCCGCCAGCAGATCATCAACGCTGCTCGCCGACCAGGTATCCAGCTTCTCATACGTTGCAAAAGCATTTCGCACTTCCTGGATTTCCCGCGGCAGACCCAGCACTCGTTTTCCCGCCAGCACGGCCGTTACCTGTTCAATACTCAGTGTGTTGTTCTCAATCGCCAGGGATGCCTGTACAGTTTTAATGCGATTCGTCCGACGCAGTTGCGGCGAAAGAGTTCCACCGGTGGCCGCCGTCCAGCGTCCAATCATCTCACTTATTGCCGCCACAGAATTCACAACTCGGGAGGTAATAGCGAACGGCGGTTCATGTTTAGGCATAGTAAATAGCTACCACTACGGCCAATCCAATCAACCACTTTTCATCCTGCCTCAACACAGACTTTTGTAATTCTTAGGTCCTCCAGGGTCTCTAAGGGTTCCTGCGGGAATAGCGTTTCATGTTTTACTCTGCTTTGGTTGCTCCACAAACGGTGCAAAATAAAAGAGGGTACCCAAAAACAGTGACTAAAGCTTCACCCCTGCCATCAATTGTTACTCGGATGACTCAGCAGCGCCTTATGGTAAGGAATCCCAAAAATCCGAAAACAGTTTCTCCGCATGAATCATTGAAGTTTAAAGACTTAACTTTTGCAAAAAGTTTAGTTTCTCCGCGCAAACGGCTGGAATTAAAAGACTTATTAAATACCACCACAGTTTTTTTAGGTCCTGTGGAAAACTTCGGATCTTCAGGTTTGCTCTGTAGCCGCTCCGTTACCGAAATTAAACCCGTATTGTGTGTATTCGCCTGTGTTGAAGGGATAAGGTACTGATGCATCGAGTATTTACAAAGGTTGTTGCCACTGTTGGCCCGGCTACTGAATCGCCGGAGATGATCGATCGGCTGTATGCGGCTGGCACCGATGTCTTCCGGCTCAACATGAGTCATGGAGATCACGGCGGCCATTCGGCTGTGGTAAAGGCCATCCGCGAGGCCAGCATTCGCTACGGTCGTCCAGCAGGAATCCTCTGCGACATCTCCGGCCCCAAAATCCGAATCGGCATGATTCCCGATGGTCCTATTGAACTCGCTCCCGACCATATTATTACCCTGACGACAGAACTTGTAGACGGCACTGCAGACCGGGTCAGCGTGAACTACCCTAATCTGCCCCAGGATGTGAAGGTGGGGCAACAGGTGCTGCTGGACGACGGAATTCTCGAGTGGGAAGTTATAGCCGTAGAAGGCAACAACGTAAAATGCCGCGTGGTGCGCGGCGGTCCCCTCAGCAGCCGCAAGGGCGTAAACCTGCCCTCCACCCAACTCAGTATTTCATCACTGACAGAGAAAGACCGCGCTGATATAGAGTGGGGCCTTGAAAACGATGTCGACGTGTTCGCCATTAGCTTCGTGCGCACGGCCCAGGATATCCGCGACGCCCGCGGCTTCATGCAGAGCCTGGGCGGTGATCTTCCCATCATTGCCAAAATCGAAATGGCCGAGGCCGTGGAAAACATCGAAGAGATCGTGGAAGAATCCTACGGTGCCATGGTCGCCCGGGGTGATCTGGGTGTTGAAATCCCGCTGGAAAAAGTGCCCCACGTGCAAAAGCGCATGATACGCATGTGCAATCGCTTGGGCAAGCCGGTTATTACCGCCACCCAAATGCTCGACAGCATGATCCGCAGCGCCCGCCCGACCCGGGCCGAAGTGACCGACGTCGCCAATGCCATCCTGGACGGCACCGACGCCGTCATGCTCAGCGGAGAAACCGCCGCCGGCCGCTATCCGATTGAGGCAGTACACATTATGAACAGGATTGCCGAAGAGACGGAAAAGAATTTTAACTACGGCCGCTGGCTGAACCAGCGTCATATCAATGAAGAGAGCGCCGTGCAGGATGCCATCACGACTTCGACGGCAAACATTGCGCGCGATGTAAAAGCCACTGCCATCCTCTGCCTCACCCAGGGCGGTAGCACCGTCCGCCGCGTGGCGCGTTATCATCCGGAAGTGGGAATTCTTGCTTATTGCCCCCTGGCGCGCACGGCTCAGCAGCTAACCCTCTCGTGGGGCGTTAATGCCGTGGCCCGCGAAGGCGCTGTTGAAGTCGAAGTCGAACGGCGTCAGGGTGCGGAAGTACAGATCCGCAAGGCCATCAGCTTGTTTAAAGATCGCGGTGTTCTTAAGTCCGGCGATATTATCGTTGTAGCCGCCGGTCTGCCGTTGCATCAGCCCGGCACGACTAACTTGCTTCGAGTGGTCGAAGTTGACTGATCGAACGGCCCATATTGTGATCCTGGGCGCCGGGGTGGCCGGCCTCGCCGCGGCATACAGGATGCTGCAGCTACGGCCAGACTACAACGTCACTATCCTGGAAGAAGCCGAAACTCCCGGCGGACTTGCCTCATCATGGAAGCTCGGGAAGTTCACGGCAGACCTCGGTCCGCACCGGGTGTACACGGAGCTGCCAGAAATCCAGAAGCTTCTGCCTGAGCTTATCAGCCAGGATGAAATGCTGACCGTCGAACGCCGCAGTGAGATTTTGATCAACGGCCACTTTTATCATTACCCTGTCCGCGCGACAGAGCTGCTGAAACACATGGGTCCTGTGAAAATGGCCGGGCTGGCAGCCGGTATGGCCAAAGGCAAAGTCCGCGCAATGAAGGGCGGCGGCGCCAACGATTATGAAGACGCCATGATCCGCGCTTTCGGCACCGGGATTTACAACATGATCATCGGGCCGTACACGGAGAAGGTCTGGAAGATCGAGCCGGCTGAGCTGAGCGAAGAAGTCGCCCGCGTACGCGTGAGCGCTGGCAACGCGGCAAAGCTGCTGAGCCAGTGGTTTAGCAAGGGTAACGAGAATGTGCCAAAACCCACCGCACTCAAAAACTTCACCTACATCCGCGGCGGAGTCCAGGGCCTGGTAGATACCCTGCGACAGAAAGTTACCGACGCCGGAGGCGTAATCCAGACTGGCAAGATCGTCGTCGGACTTAAAGGCTCCCAAGGCCACGTGGCGGAAGTGGTCACTCACAGCTGCACCCCGCCCGTTCCTGTAGATGCGGTAATTTCAACGATCCCGGTAACCGATCTCACCGAACTCGTCAGCACGGCCAGCCTTTCTCCCGCCGATCCTTCCGTGGCCATGGAGGCTGCTGATAAGCTGGAGTTCATAGGCCTTATCCTGGTTGCCGTCATGGTGAATCGCCCGCAGGTCACGCCAAACTCCTGGATCTACTTCCCGGAGAAGCACCTCGTGTTTAACCGCGCCTACGAACCTGGTAACTTTGATCCGTCCATGAAACCCGAAAACCAGAGCATGCTGGTGTTTGAGGTGACGGCCCGCTGGGGATCGCCCATCTGGAAAAAATCCAACGACGAGATCATCGAAGAAGTCAAACGCGACGCCATATCCACCGGCATCTTCGCAGAGACCGACATCAATGACACCGCAGCTCTACGCGTGCCCCACACGTACCCGCTCTACACAAAAGACTTCCGCACACACCTCGACGCCGTCTGCAATTACCTGCGCCCAGTAAAGAATCTTATCACTACAGGCCGCCAGGGGCTGTTTAACCACAACAACATGGATCACTCCATGTTAATGGGCATCCGCGCGGCCGAGGTCTTCGCCAAAGATATCAACGGCGCTGACGAATGGTACCAGAACCTCGACCAGTTTGCTCACTTCCGAATTGTAGACTGATTTCTCTACCGGCAGCTGTGGTGAATCGATTACCACGCGTGGTGTAGTTTCTACCACAAGGAATTGCCACTACCGCATCGGAGGTCATCATTATGCGTCAGTTTGGAGATTTCGTAAAGAACCGCAGAGCGGAACTTGAGATCGGTCTGCGTGAGTTCTGCGAGCAGCTGGGGTATGATCCCAGCAACTGGAGCAAGATTGAACGCGGTCTGTTTCAGCCGCCTCAGGATCGGGAATTACTCGAGCGGGTAGGAAAGATCCTGCAGCTGTCAGGCAACGCAACAGCGCTGCAGGAAATGCAGGACAAGGCGGACTTGGACCGGGGCCAGTTGCCAAAGGATATCACTGAAGACTCATACGTAATGAGCATGCTGCCGGCGGTGATGCGCACCATCCGCGAGACAAAACCCAGCAGCGAAGAAATCGATGAGCTGATTAAGCTCCTGCGCGACGACTTCAAGAAAGGCAGGCGCTAAGCGACGCTATGAATGTGCCCTTCATTCCGGCGCGCGACATCCAGTATATCGCAGATAATTTTCGCAAAGAGTTCTGGGGCAATCAGCATCCGGTAAACCCGCTGGTGATCTGGGAACATCGGTTGAACAAGTACGTTGATTACGTGGAAGGCCTGCGTGACCATACTAACGTAGAGGCGTATCTTACCGTGGATTTTGACCTGCTGGTCTTGGACAAAGGGACTGCACTTTCCAAAACCGCATCAAAGCGCCTGAACTTTTCCATAGCCCACGAACTTGGACATTACCGGCTTCACCGCGATTTTTTTGAGAAGCACATCAGCAATGAACTGAAGACGCAATACACGCCTGCCTTTTACAAAGTGTGGCTTGAGACGTCTGACGCTCGAGCATACCAGGCACTGGAAACGCAGGCGCATATATTTGCCGCGTATCTCCTCATGCCCACAGAACTTGTGACATCATCTTTTCAGGCATGGACCCACGAACTCACGAAGCGCGGCAAGCTGCTGTCCAACGATGAGTTTTCGCAGACAGGCTTCCGCGCTTATTTTGCTTCTCACCTCGCAGAGGAGTTTGAGGTGAGTCTGGCTGCCATGGTGAACTGCCTGGACAAGTTAAAGATCTGGCCCGGTGGAAGTATACAATCGGAAGAGAATCAGGATTAGTCTGTAGGGGAGCAGGATTTGCGGTGGGCATTTCGCAGCAACGACCCGGATTCTCATTGATTCCCACAATAACGAACGAGTGTAAACAACTATGAAAACGATTAGCCTTGAAGGAAAAGTCGCCGTGGTTACCGGCGCCAGCCGCGGTCTTGGCCGTGCCATTGCTGAAGAATTTGCCCGCGCGGGCGCTGACCTTGTGGTCAACTACAACAGCACCCCCTGCCAGGACCTGGTGGATTATGTGGAGAGCCTTGGACGGAAAGCGGTTGCGGTGCAGGCCGACGTATCGAAAGTAGCCGACTGTGAACGCCTGATCGACGAAGCTGTTAAGACCTTTGGCAAGCTCGACATCCTGGTCAACAACGCCGGTATCACTCGCGACACTCTGCTCATGCGCATGGATGAAGAAGCCTGGGATTCGGTTATTGCCACCAACCTGAAGTCTGCATATGCCACATGCAAGGCAGCCTGCAGGCCGATGATGAAAGCCCGCTCTGGCAGCATCATTAACGTCAGTAGCGTTTCCGGGCTGATGGGCCAGGCGGGGCAGGCAAACTATGCCGCCAGCAAGGCCGGCCTGATCGGATTTACCAAGACCCTCGCCCGCGAACTCGCCAGCCGCGGCATCCGCGCCAACGTAATTGCGCCGGGCTTCATTGCCAGCGATATGACGTCTGTGCTGGATGAAAAAGTTAAAGAACAGGTGCTGAACGAAATTCCCTTGAAAACATTCGGCGAGCCTGCAGACATTGCCAATGCCGCACTATACCTTGCCAGTGATATGGCCCGCTACGTTACGGGTTCAACGCTGGTAGTTGATGGCGGGATTACGATGCGCTAAAAGACATCGCGGGATAAACACCATGAGTGAAGAATTTACCGCCATAGTTCTCTACCACGAGCAACCGAATCTCGATGTGGAACAGTTGCAGAAAGACCTGTTTCAGCTTGAGCCGGAGTTGCCCGCTTTTGTCCGGGCGGGGCGCGGCGTGTCTGAACTGTTCGTGCGCCTGCCTGATGCGCAGGCAGTGGTTGCTTTCTATAACCGGCCAATGTCAGAAGAAGCTGCCGTATCAAGCCTGGGCATGGCCGACATTCCCGATGACGAACGCGGGCGGTTGCAGCACCACCGGACCCACGCCATAATAAGCTGTGACAGCGTTCAAAACTCTGAGCCTATTAACAAGCTTATCCTCATGTTGAAGCTCGGTATGATTCTATGCCGGACCGATGGATTAGCTTTGTGTATACCCGCCAGCGGAATCTGCCTGACCCGTGAAGCTCTCGGCAGCCTGGCACGGCTCCATTCTGAGGGTCCTCGTGCGTGGGGCGTAGACGAAGCCGAGGCTGCACTGGGGAACTATGAGCAGCATACTTTGTGGAACAGCCTGCGCATTGAAGGGCAGCCGGCTGAATTGCTGGTTGGCTTCGTGCCCGCTCAGGTAGAAGACAACACGTGGTTTTTTTCCGCAGGCCATTCGCTCTTTGGTCTTCCGGAAATTGCCTATGCGGAAGGCAATATCGAGGACTTTGCCACGGTGCGGGAATACTTCCGTTTCCTGTTTCGCCACTTCTTTCGCAATCCGGACCAGATGAAAAAAGGAAAATCGGTTTCTGTGGGAGACGCCGTATCCATAAGCCTGGAAGCGCTACCGAGGCGCTACCGCGAATTTGAGGCCGCAACGGGGACTCTTCTTGTAAAGCTGGTTGAGGCTTTTCCTACGGATAAGGACTGGGATTAATCGGTGGCAAAAGGCGCAGCCGGCGATATAGCGTCGGTGGTAGATGTTCAGCCCCTGTTTGACGCAAACCTCTTTTGCGGAAGTTACCCGTTTCGCAAATTGCCGGGACAATCTGCGGAGTCGTTGGCGGAAGTAATCGCCGCAGCCCGCCTTTCCCGATGCGTGCTTACTCCGTTCGAATCGATTTTTTACCGGCAGCCGCTGGAAGGGCTAAAGCCATGGTTGGACGCGGCGTGCACTTTGCCATTTAAGCCGCTATACTGGCTTGCGGTCAACCCATTGATGCCCGCGTGGCAGCGCGACCTGGAAGCCGCGAGGCGGTTCTCGGCAGTTGCCGGCATACGCCTGTTTCCCCGCTATCATGGCTACGGTCTTGATCATCCGGCACTGGCAGAAGTGGCCGCCGCTGCCAGTTCACTGCTTATGCCTATAAACCTGACTGCCCGCCTGCTTGATGATAGGCTGCATCCTTACCCGTTGCGGGCTGATGATCCATTAGCCATGGAAACCGTGGTGGAGCTGCTTCAGAGGTCATCGCAGGCGCCGTGGGTCTTGAGCATGTTCACCATGGCAGAATTGGCGGTGGCGGCGCCAATGTTGTCGCAAAACCCGAATCTGTATTTTGACATCGGCTGCAGTAAACCCTTCGAGTTCTGGGAGGATGACATCAGGGCTCTGGGTGCCCCGTCACAAATCATCTACGGAACCGGGGCTCCGCTCTATTATCACCTTGGCAACCGGATAAGCTTGTCCCGGTCCGGTTTTACGGCGACAGAAAAGCAGGCAATATTTACGGGGAATCTGGAAAGAATGCTCAGCATCGATCGCCGGGTGGCGGCGGCGCCAGTATGAAGCCGTTGAGAATCATCGACGCCCATACTCACCAGTGGGCTGTATTTGCAGACAAGCGCGCAATGGCCCGATTCCTGGATTTTAATCCGGAGGCCGCGTGGCTGGTACTCGCCAGCGATCTGCAGGGTGGTTATTACCCAAATGAAGACGAAGTCGCGGCCAGCAATTCCAGCACCCTTGCCTATATGGCAACTTTTCCAGATCGTATCAGCGGATGGTGCTACATCAACCCGAGCCACAGGAGCGCCGTCGACGAGTTTCGGCGAGGGCTCGATGCGGGCCTGATAGGGCTGAAGCTTTGGGTCGCCACCAGGTGCAGCGAGGCTGTAACGTTTCCAATTATCGAGGCGGCCATCGAAGCCGATGTGCCGATGCTGGTGCATACCTGGCACAAGGCAACGGGTAATCTGCCAGACGAGAGCTACCCGATGGATATGGCGGAAGTGGCTCGGCGTTACCCGGAAGGCAAATTCCTGATGGCGCACTTTGGCGGCAACTGGGAATTTGGCCTGCGCGCCATAGCAGACCTGCCGAATGTGTGGGCAGATTTCAGCGGCACGATTAACGAGTACGGCGCCTATGAAATGGCGGTGGACCTGCTGGGCGACACGCGCGTGGTGTTTGGCAGCGATTTGTCGGCAGATTTTTGGGGAAACGCGGGTCGCGTGCTGCAGGGCGGCTGGACTGAGGAAACATTAGATCGAATCTTCCGCACCAACTTCATCGACCTCCTGGCGGAGCGAGATAGGCCGAAGTTCATTTAGTTGGAAGGCAACTGTCCGACTCCAACCGCAAGGCGTACACTGAACCTTTGGTAGATTGTGTATACAATATTTCATCGACTACGTCAGGACATGATGGATTCATCGCATTTGAACCGCCAATTGGAATTGTGTACTGGTACGACCCGTCTGCCGTGGAATACACCAAAAGCCTGTGCGGAGCTAAAACGCACAATGCGCGGCTTTGCGGCAAGGCGCGCAGACCCCATGTGAAATCAGGCGCACCTGTATCCATTGGAGTTGCTGATCCACCAGGCAGACCACTCGCTCCGACGGGTCAGCAGGTATATCTCTTAACCTTGCCGTGTTGTAATTCTGAGGTACCCTGGAGATCGAAAGAAAAAGCCTGTTCTTATTCTGTGTCGACCCTTTGATTTCCCAGTTCCTGCGTCGCCATTTACTGATAACAGTTCCATCTGAAGGATCTAAAAAATAGGCCGTGCTGGAAGTATGCACAACAGCGGCTCCATTCACAAGCAGGGTCCTGCTGGTACAATTTGAATCCAGCCTGGTCTGCCACCGCGCTTTGCCGGCTTTTGCGTCAATTGCTACAACAGAACGGTTATTTGTTCCCACAATTACAAGGCCGGAATGCACCAGAGCCGTACTGTTCACCATCTGACCCTCTTGCGTGACCTGCATAGCCCAAATTGGTTGACCTGAAGTCCTGTTCAGGCAATGTGTCATGCCGGTAGTTGAGCTGATATATAGCCTGTTTCCCGAAATCACGGGTGTCGCGTAGAACGCTTCAGCCGCCTGCGGGTGCGGAGCATAACTCCAAAGCGTGTTGCCGTTGTTTATATCCAGGCATTCAATTGACTGCTGGGTGGGGATAAATATGAGACCGTTGTTGCTGACAGTGGGAGTTGCAGAACCAATCCTTCCGAGGGATTTTGTCCACTTGTGTTGTCCTGTGGCGCGGTCGAGGCAGGTAATGGACTGAGGGCTGAATGTACCTACGACTAGGGAGTCCTTCCAGGCGACTGGATTAGGCAGATCAGTATCGGCAGGTAGGTTGGCATATTTAATTTTGCGCCTGCTGCTTTTCCAGAGCAGGATATCCTTAAGTGCGCAGTTTCGTTCTTTTATCACCCTTGCCTATGGTTCTCCTTCTTTTTGAACCGCTGGAAGTCTATTACGACATCCGGGTGCGCTTTTAAGTACTCCACCAGGCTTTCAAGCCGATGCATAGTCTGGCTGCTGATGTGGTGCTCGATGCCTTCGGTATCCTGCTGCAGGGAATCTTCGTCGACGCCCAGCATGCGGAGGAATTCACTGACCGCTTTGTGGCGGCGGCGGACCTGCAGGGCCAGCTCTTCACCGGTTTTTGTAAGGGTGAGCCCGCGATGTTTTTCATAGATGGCATACCCCTGCTCGTGCAGGCGGCGCATCATCTTGGTTACGCTGCTCTGGCGGATGCCGAGCGCTGCGGCAATCTCAATGGGGCGCGCGTAGCCTTTGGATTCTATGAGTTCGTGGATACGCTCAAGGTAATCCTCCATGCTCTGACCACTGGCAGCGGCCTGGGCGGCACGTACGGGGACCGCGCTGTGAGTCCATGAGCCAAGGTCGGCAGCCGCTTTGGCTTCCAGGCCAGCAGCCGTCGCTTTCTTGGGATCAGCCGTCACTGCGCTACCACCTCAAGGGCATGGCTGCGGCCATCCGAAGTCAAATTCAGTTTACCGTCATCGGATCGAGAAACAAGTCCTTCGCGTTCAGCATTGCGAACCACAGTCATTGCAAAGTGGTCGCCCCAGCGCAGGTGTTCGCCCAGGTGCGCAATGCGGTTTTCTTTTTCGGCCTCCGGCATATCCTCATGGTGTAGCAGGTGAATCGTGAGCATGGTACCGGCAAAAGACAGTTTCTGCTGCCGGCGCCGCCAGGCCAGAGATACCAGCCCGCGTGACGGTGCCAGCAAAAATGTTATCCCGAAGAGCAGGCCCAGCACCGTGGCAATGCAGCCCGCAATGCTAGCGTCCATCCAATGCGCTGCCCAGTAACCTCCTAGCGCCCCCACGACGCCCATGGCCACGGCAACGTAAAGCATGTGGTCGAGCCGGTCGGTTACCAGCCAGGCCGCTGCGGCAGGTGCTATCATGAGCGCCACTACCAGGATGGAACCGGCAACGTCGAAGGCTTCAACGGCGGTAATGCTCACCACAGTCATTAATCCGTAGTGCACTACAGCCGGCGCCAGGCCCAGGCTTGCGGCTAACCCTGCGTCAAATGTGGCAAGCTTCAATTCCTTGTAAAAGGCCAGTAGCAGGGCGATATTAACAACCAGTACCGCGCCCATGCTCCACAGCCCGCGCGGACCCAGGTCGTGGCCGTTAATGCTTACCCTGTTGAACGGAGCCCAGGCGAGTTCTCCCAAAAGTACAGCATCTGTATCCAGGTGCACATCGCCCGCATGGCGCGATACAAGGATGACGCCAAGGCTGAACAAAAGCGGAAAAACGATGCCTATGGCCGCGTCGCGCTTCACGAGATTTGTCCGCGTCAAGGCTTCGACTAACACCACCGTCAATACCCCGGTAATTGCCGCGCCAACAGTGAGCAGGGGAGACGAGAGATCGCCCACAACGAAAAACATCACCACAATCCCCAGCAATACTACGTGGCTGATGGCATCACACATGAGCGACATGCGGCGCAGCACAAGAAACACGCCCGGCAGTGCGCATGCCGCGGCTGCCAGTGCAGCGATAGCCTGTATCTCAATCTGCGAGCGGGTCATTCTTCGTGCCTGTTTCCCGATTCCAGTTTGTGAATCATTCTCTCAACGCGCTGGCGGCCTTTGCCTGTAAGGGTCCAGCGTTCACTGCCAAACCTCGCCGCAAGGTCCCTGCTTTCCAGTTCCGCTAAAGTTTTATCAACGGGGCCCTCACCAAAACTCATGGCCTGTATCGCTTGTGCAGTGTGGCCATGCGGCGTTGCTAATTCGTGCTGACTTTCCAGTTCGAACAGGTCGCATAGCACCGCGTCCAGCCGCAGTTTCTGCCGGTTGTGTCGACGGCGCAGGGCTTCAGCTATGAGTCCGCGGCGAGGAGCTGCGGTTACTGAAACGAGTACGACGAAGCCGGCAATCAGCACAATGGTGGGTCCTGTCGGCAGTCTTTGGATTGCAGTGCTGGCAACGGCTCCGGCCACGCCAGATCCAGCGCCAAACAGTCCCGCCAGCAGGACCATTCTACCCAGCCGGTTTGTCCACTGGCGCGCTGCCGCCGCCGGGGCAACAATCATGGCGCTCATAAGTACTACGCCTACCGTCTGTAGCCCGAGCACGATGGCCACGGTTACGAGGCCTGTCAGAATTATGTCGAGGCTCCGCATGGGCATGCCGAGGCTTACGCCGTAGTCACGATCGAAAGCCAGTATCTTGAATTCTTTCCAGAAGGCAGCGAGCAGGGAAAACACCACCGCGGCGACGCACGCAAACATCCACACATCCCGACGAAGAAGCGCCGCCGCCTGCCCGAACAGGAACCTGTCCAGCCCTGCCATGGCTGCTTCCGGTTTCTTCTGGATCCATGTGAGCAACACCAGCCCAAGACCAAAGAACACCGACAGCACCAATCCAAGGGCGCTGTCGAACTTTACGCGGCTGGTGTTGGAGATTAGCATGACAATCAGCATGCCGAGCAGGCCAGCCACGGCGGCACCAGTCAACAGCACCAGCGACGATTTTGCTCCGGTAAGAATGTAGGCTGCCACTAAACCGGGCAATGCGGCGTGGCTGATCGCATCACCTACCAGGCTCTGGCGGCGCAGGACTGCAAACGAGCCCAGCGATCCGCTTACCGCGCCCAGGATCGCCGCTCCCAAAGCGATGGTTACGGTGGTATGGTTCAGCAGCGAAAGCATCAGCGCACCCAGTCGGGCTTTTCATCCGGCGGCACGGCGACATCAGATAACGCCGTGGATTTCTCCGGAATGCCGGTTTCGCGGCTGCTGAGAAACGCAACACGGCCGCCATAGGCGCGGCGAAGATTTTCCGGCGTAAATGCGGACTCCACCGGTCCAGACGCAATCCGCCGCACGTTCAGCAGCGTAAGCCAGTCAAAGTACTCAGGTATCGATTGAAGATCGTGATGTACCACCACAACCGTGCGTCCCTGGCCTCGCAATTCGCGCAGGATATCGATGATCGCGCGCTCTGTGGTGGCATCCACCCCCTGCAGTGGTTCGTCCATCAGGTAAACCTGGGCATCCTGCGCCAGTGCGCGCGCCAGGAAAACCCGCTGCTGCTGACCGCCACTCAAGTGGCTTATCTGCCGGCGCCAGAAGTCTGCCATTCCCACGCGGTCCAGGCAGTGCATAGCCTGCTCACGCTGCTTCTCACCCGGGCGGCGCAGCCAGCCTAATTTCCCATAGGTGCCCATCATCACTACATCGAGTACCTGGGTGGGGAAATCCCAGTCAACCGAGCCTCGCTGGGGCACATAAGCCGTGAGGGTGCGCTGCTCTCGGTAAGGCGCGCCGTGGATCAGCACGCGCCCGGCAGCCGGTTTCACCAGGCCAAGCATTGATTTGATAAGAGTCGTTTTTCCCGCGCCATTAGGTCCGGCTACGGCCATTAAAACTCCCGCTGGTACTTCGAGGTCAACGTCCCACAGCACCGGCCGGTCGTGATAAGCCACTGTGAGATCACTAACTTCAATGGCCAGGCCAGGCGACGGCGTCGCTGTGGTCGAATCCGGTTCGCCAGCGGCCGCTTCCGCAGATACTACGTGTGGCTTAATGCCGGGGCTGCCGTCCATGGCAACGCCTACTTCTGTTCCGGCGGGGTGAGTTCTTCGCTGATGATGCCGGAATTAAACCGCATCATACCCACATAAGATGCCTGGGCTGTTCCGTAATCACCAATGGAATCTGAGTAGAGCGGCCGACCGATGCGGACTTCATGTCCCTTCGCCCTTACTGCTTCCTGCAGCGCTTCAATGTTGCGATGCGGTACGCTGGATTCGACAAATATGGCAGGAATCTTTCGCTCCGCAATGAAGGCAGCCAGTTCCTGCACGTCGCGGGCGCCTGCCTCGCTGGCGGTGCTCACGCCCTGCAGCCCGCGCACTTCTACGCCATAGGCTTTTCCAAAATAACCAAATGCATCGTGGGCTGTAACCAGCACACGCCCATCTTCCGGAATGCGGCCAACGGCGATCCTGACATTCTGGTCAAGCATTCGCAGCTTCCCAAGGTAAATGTCCAGGTTCAACTTGATGGCTTCTTCTTTTTCGGGCGCCTGTTTAATTATGGCATCAGCAATTGTTTTGCTGACCTCCATCCACAATCCCACATCCATCCACACGTGCGGGTCGTAATTGCCCTCGAAGCCTTCCACTGCAATCAGCTTCTCCTTCGGAAGCGCACTCGTCACGGCGACAACTTCTTTGCCAGACTGGCGCATCTGCTCAAAAACATCGGTCATGCGTGCTTCCAGATGCAGTCCATTATAGAGAATCAGGTCGGCGCTTGAAAGGCGTTCAGCGTCGCCTTCGGTGGCCTTATAAAGATGCGGATCAATTCCCGGACCCATCAACCCCTCTACGCGTACTGCGTCGCCGCCGACTTCGCGGGCGGTGTCAGCAATAATGCTTGTAGTTGCCACGATATAAACGCGGCTGGGACCCTCATCCGGTTTTGGCGGCGTTGAACACCCCGCCAACGCTAATAGAAGCGCCAAACTGGTGAGGCATACGCAGGTGAGTAAAACGGGACGTACAAACTTCCGGATCATACACGACCTTTCATCGGGAAAGAATATGACATGATAGCTTATATTTAGCCGCGGCTAAATATTTTGGATGTGTTTAAATTCTGTGTCGAGTTCGAGTGCAGTTCCCTCGTTCGGTTATCTACCGGCAGAATTGACCGTCAGAGTGCATAACTCCGAGCTGAATGAATTATAGCCTTCGATGGCGGCAGCACCAGGGTTGGCCGGATGTCGGTGCGCTGCCAGATAATATCCATAAGAAGGAACAGCAGAATGACCACCGATGCACAGTTTCGCACGGAAAAAGACAGCCTTGGAGACGTCCAGGTACCCGCCGATAAACTCTGGGGAGCGCAGACTCAGCGTTCGACTATTAACTTTAAAATTGGTGTCGATCGTTTTAAATGGGGTCGGCCCGTCATTCGTGCACTCGGTGTGTTAAAAAAAGCTGCTGCCCAGGCTAACCACGAACTTGGCCTGCTCTCCAAAGAGAAGGCTGATCTGATTGTGAAGGCGGCTGATGAAGTGATTTCTGGCAAGCTGGATGCGGAATTCCCGCTGGTTGTGTTTCAGACCGGCAGCGGAACCCAGAGCAACATGAATTCCAATGAAGTCATTGCGAATCGCGCTATCCAGATCGCCGGGGGCGTCGTTGGCAGTAAAGATCCGGTTAACCCCAATGATGATGTGAACAAGGGCCAGTCATCAAACGATACGTTCCCCACGGCGATGCACATTGCCACCGTTGAACAGCTTGAGCAGGTGCTGATTCCCGCGGTCAAAAAACTGCGCGACACGCTTGACGCGAAGGCAAAGCAGTTTGATGACGTGGTGATGGTCGGCCGCACACACCTGCAGGATGCGACGCCCGTAACGCTGGGACAGGTCATCAGCAGTTGGGTAGCCCAGCTTGACCAGGGCATCGAAACGGTGCGCCGCGCCATCCCGGGCGTTCTGGAACTGGCCATCGGCGGTACGGCGGTCGGCACTGGACTGAATGCTCACCCGCGATTTGGCGAAGTCTGCGCCAGTTACATCTCAAAGGAAACCGGGTATAAGTTTTCAGATGCGGCTAACAAGTTTGCTGCACTTTCCGCCCATGATGCGATGGTCAACGTCAGCGCTGCACTGCGCACCCTGGCTGGCGCGCTGATGAAAATCGCCAATGACGTGCGCTGGTACGCGTGCGGACCTCGCGCCGGTTTTGCCGAACTGATTATTCCTGAAAACGAGCCAGGCTCTTCCATCATGCCGGGCAAAATTAACCCGACCCAGTCAGAAGCACTGACGATGGTTGTCTGCCAGGTCTTTGGGAACGATGCCGCCGTGGCCTTTGCCGGCAGCCAGGGCAATTTCCAGCTGAACGTGTTTAAGCCGGTAATGCTTCACAATGTTCTGGAATCGATCCAGTTGATTTCCGACGGATGCCGCATGTTCAATGATCACTGCGCTGTAGGCATCGAGCCCAACCGTGAGAAAATCGCGCAGAACCTGGCCGACAGCCTGATGACCGTAACAGCGCTGAACCCCCATATCGGCTATGATAAAAGCGCAAAGATCGCTCTGAACGCACACCGCAAAGGCCTGAGCCTTAAAGACAGTGCGCTGGAGTTAGGTCATGTAACGGAAGAGCAGTTCGATGCCTGGGTGAAGCCCGAAGAGATGACAGGTCCGCTGAAGGTAAAGTAGAGGCGTGTGACTCAGAGTTGTTCCTATCCACATCCTGATTGACACGAGTAAATTGCGGTGCAGGTGAAGAGAGCATGAAACCAACAGGCTTTATGCTCTCTTTTGTTTTCCTGACTGCTGTTTCTGCTGCAGCACAGAACTATACCGTCAGCACCGGTAACCTGGAACTGCATTTGAACTCGGCAGGCGAAGTTACGTCTGCCATTGCAGGGCCTGAACGGGTGGAGTACCAAATGCAATCTACTGCTGGATTGGGAGGCAGTGCCGATTTAACCAGTTCCAGTGTTCGAGAATTGCCGACTGGTGCAGTCGAGTTTACATATGACCTTGGTTCCTCTGGTACTCTAACTTCCACATTCCAGCCGGCAGATGACAGCATTCACTGGCAGGTAAAAGTGGTGGGCGCTGCAGGAGTGCAGCCCTATAGCACCCCAATTGAAGCCAGCCTTGCACTGGGCGCAAAAACCGATCCGCTTTTCTGGGCACCATGGTCCGCCGGCCAGGGCCTGCATAAAATTAAACCAGACTTCGCGCCCACATTTAAAAATCTGAATGAGTCTGACATGCTCTTGCGAAGCTACTGGGTTGATCCTCTTGTACCGCAGCCGCTGGGCAACGACATCTTTGAGGTAGGAAGCTTCTTCAGGCGCGGCGGTGGCATCTCTGTTCCGCTTGCCATGTTTGTTGATCGATCTGCAAACCTTGGTATAAGCCTGGTACAGTCACCCGCAGATACCCTGCTTTACATGGAATGTCAGACGTCGCCAGATCAGCGCGTAATATTTTCTCACGAAAATCATCGGATCGTTCAGTCGAACCCAATCGAGTTCAACATGAACATCGTTGTGCATGAGCCGGATCCGAGAGCGGGCCTGGCATGGATGGTTAAAACGTATCCGGAGTATTTCGAGCCCCCAAATCCGCGTGCTCATGAGATTGCCGGAGGCGGCGCTTACTCAGAGTATGAAGCTCCGTGGGATGCTGAGAAGCTGAAGCAAATGGCGTTTCGTGTGAACTGGAAGGTGAGCGTTGATTTTCCCTACATGGGAATGTTCCTGCCGCCGGTTGAACCGCATGTGCAATGGGATCGATATGCCGGCGGCGCGCGCGGCCGTTGGGCGCCTGGAGACGAAGGCCGCTTTGGAAAGATCAGCATCGAGAAGTTGGCTGATTACTCCAGGCAGATGGTTGCCGACGGTTTTAATGTGCTGAGCTACTTCAATGTTACAGAGTTCGGCGACAAAATCGTTTACCCGCCCACCCCGGGCATAAAGGAGACGACAGGACCGCTTTGGATGGATGCGAACGCGTTTCTTAATACTCATTTCCCGGATGCAATTCTCCATGCGCCCGGTGTCCGGGAATCGTGGGGCGGATCCGTTGCCATGGACAGCGCAGAACCTGGCTACCAGGAGTTTCTCGTGAAGCAGGCGCAGCGGCACATCGACGAAATTCCCGATGCGGCAGGCCTATGCGTCGATCGGTTAGACTGGCTCAACCAGTATAACCGGACAGCTGACGATGGCGTAAGCTGGTATTATGGCGGTCCGGCGAGAAGCATTGGCATGTCATGGAAAGACACGTCGGCAAAACTCGGCGAACTTCTGCACAAAGCTGACAAGGTTCTCTTTGTGAACAACATTTACAACCGGCTCGACCTGCTGCGTCATGTGGACGGGTTTTACCAGGAGAAGGGCAACAGGATGGTAGCGCTGAACGGTGGAGCCTTTGTGGCACTGCGCAAACCGCAAATGATCTGGACCCAGCGGGTTGATCTGGAAGTCAATGGCCCCGACACATTTTTCCAGCGGGCGCTCTACATGGGTGCCCATGTTACAGTTCCGATTCCCGGTAATGATCATACAATCACTCCCGATCCCTGGGTCGACGCCGAATATATCCGCTACGGGAAACTGTTCGACGCTATCCATCAGCGTAAGTGGGTTCTGAAGCCGAACCCAGTTTCGGTTGAAGCATCAACATCCAGTACAAAGGCTAATGTTTTCGAGGTTCCTGATGGGCTAGTTGTTCCAGTGGTTTTCGCCGGTTATGCAACGCATGCGAAGGTAACACTACGGCACCTGGATGGCAAACCCTATAAAAACGCTGTAGCATACATGCCGGGGGATGAACAGCCGGTGCCTGTGAGGCTTCATCAAAACGGCGGTACCGTGACGTTCCGCACCCCTGTGAAGTCCGGATGCGCAGTAGTTCGCCTGCGGGAGTAATTACTGCTGCTGACAGGTACAGACTCACTTCAACTTGTATCCAGCTGCTATTCTCTGAGCTTTAGTAACCAATGCTGCAACTTGTAACAACCAAAACACCGCAATTACTGTCTAACCCTCGCATTTCCGTTCACCTCAGATTCACACCACGCAGGGGAGTAGCGTTATGGATATTGCAGGAAGTCATCGACGGCGCGGGTTTACTCTTATTGAGTTGCTCATTGTCGTAGCCATTATTGCCATCCTGGCTGGAATTGCCGTTGTTAACTTCCTTGAAGCGCAGACGCGGGCGAAGGTTGCGCGGGTGGCTTCGGATCTGCGCACGATTGCGGGTGGTATTGAACTTTACCGGGTTGATCACAATGCCTACCCAACATATCACTATGTTCAAAATCCCCTAGCAGAAGACAACCACAGCTTTCACCTCGGTGGCGAGATGAACGGGATCTTTAATTCGCCGCCTTTTGATGGGCGGAATCCTCTTACCAGCCCCATTTCTTACCTGTCATCAATGCCCGGCGATCCATTCGGCAAAGCCCGCGATGATATGTCGCCGGAGACCGGTCAGCCGTGGTATGTGAACTGGGACTACGCAATTGCGCGGGTGACGGGCGGGTTCCAGGGGGTATTTATGAGCCTGCGTATGCAACAGGGATCGTGGCGGCTGCATTCGAGTGGTCCTGACGGGCGCGGGCCCGATACAGACGTGGGGATCGGACACGCGGCTTATGACGCAACCAACGGAACCAGCAGCCGTGGCGACGTGCTGCGGACGCAGAAACAGGGGCAGGTTTAGTTTACGCATGTGATGTTTAAGGAAGCAAAATTCCTTGCCTGCTTTGAGATGATTTGATCAACTTATATGGTCGTCACGAGTCCGTCTGCATCTGGCGCGTGAACGGTGACATTCTTACCTGGAGTTTCTCATCATGGCCGTCAACGAAGCAAAACTGAATGACTTCTTAGGCAAAGCCGTTGCCGATCTGGGTGCTGCAAGCAGTGCGGCACTTATGATTGTCGGTGACAAGCTCGGTCTTTACAAAGCGCTTGCGGAAAAACCCGCAACATCCGCTGAACTGGCACAACGAACCGGAACCCACGAGCGCTACGTGCGAGAGTGGCTGGGAAACCAGGCTGCCGGCGCTTACGTCGATTACGATGCTGCAACTGACACCTATTCTCTCAACCCCGAACAGGCCCTGCTGCTGGCGAATCCTGATAGTCCTGTCGATCTGCCGGGCGCATATTATATTGTGCAGGACGCGTTTCACATGCTGGACCGCACCCTGGAAAACTTTCGTACTGGTAAAGGGGCGGAGTGGGGCGAACATAACCCCTGCCTTTTCTGCGGCACCGAACGATTCTTCCGCGCCGGCTATAACGCACACCTGGTGGACGAGTGGCTGCCGGCGCTGGACGGCGCCGTAGACAAACTGGAGCGAGGCGCTAAAGTCGCTGATGTAGGCTGCGGCCACGGCGCCAGTACTATTCTTATGGCAAAGGCTTTTCCCGCCTCAGAGTTTATCGGCTACGATTACCATGGGGACTCTGTTAAGACAGCCACCCAGCACGCGTGCGAAGCAGGCCTGACGAACGTGAGATTTGAAGTTGCCGATGCATCCGGGTACCCGGATCGGAATTTTGATATGGTTGCATTCTTTGATGCGATTCATGACATGGCAGACCCGGCCGGCGCTGCCCGCCACGCACGAGAGGCGCTGAGGTCAGACGGCCACTGCATGCTGGTGGAACCCATGGCCGGCGATAAAACGGCTGATAATATCAACCCGGTAGGCCGCGTGTATTATGCCGCCTCAACCCAGATTTGCGTGCCGGTTTCGCTGGCGCGGGGCGGGCCGGCGCTGGGTGCACAAGCCGGAGAATGGAAGTTGACAGAAGTACTTAGAGCGGGCGGGTTTTCCCAAGTGCGGCGGGCTACAGAAACACCGTTTAACATGGTTCTGGAAGCTCGGCCGTAGTTAAACAACCTGGGAGATCACCATGTCATCTCGCCTGTTGGGGCTATTGATTTGCCTGTTTATACTGAGCGCATGCAACCGGGAGCGGAACAACGATTCGCGTGAGCACGCCGAACAGGAAGCAGTCGAAAAGACAGAAATTCGTATTATCGATACCCGGCAGCCCAAATCCAGGAAAAGCGCGCAAATGCCCCTATCGGCGCGGAAGGAAGCTGCGGCCGGGGCTGTTCCAACAACCGCAACTGCAGAACAGACGACCACGTCTGAAACGGGCAAGGCAGGTGGCCTGTTTATCCGGGGCCGCGTACTGAACGAAGGCGGTGGACCTGTGCCTCATGCCGAACTCGCTCTTTTTTCTAAAGCAACCCTCGGAGATCGCGTTCCGGTCGAGCTTACTGCGGGCGGGAACTTCTCAGTTCCGGTTGAACCGGGCGGGCCCTACCAGTTGAAGGCCAGCGCCAAAGGCTATGCGCCAGCAGTGTCAGAGGAACTACTGGTATTCAGCCAGAGTGTAGAGGGCCTGAAGCTTACCCTTGGCCCCGGCCGCAGTCTGGCTGGACGAGTGGTGGAAGAAGATGGAACCCCGGTTGGATCGGCCACAATCAGTATTATGCCTGCTGCGCAGGGTGTGTTTTCGACGGTAATATTTGAACCGTCGTTACCTACCCATGACCTTAGATTTCTGGGCCGTGGCGAAAGTGGGCCGGACGGGCACTTTAGAATCGAACAGTTGCCAACTGGGATCCAGCTGGATGTTGCTGCGGAAAAAGACGGATTCGCGCATCCTGCTTATCACCGGCTCGGGGCTGAGACAAGTAACACCACGGAACTTACGCTGGTGCTGCCGCCCAGTGGTACCGTCTATGGCCAGGTTACCGATGCCAATGCTGAGCCACTGATCGGGGCAAAGGTCACTTTGAGTATCCGTAACAACCTGACGAGCTGGCGTGAGGAAGTGGATACAGAGACATCAGGCGTGTTTACTATTTACCCTGCGCCCATCCAAACCAGCGGCACCGTCTCCGTTGAACTCGACGGTTACAATGATTACAGAAAAGATGTCACGCTGGGTTCCCCCCTGAACGTCACCCTATCCAGGGAGGAACGCTGCACGGTTACCGTCAGCTGCCTGGACATGAAGTCTATGGAACTCATAACCAGTGCAACAGTCCGGGCTATGACCAAGGACATGCCGCGTCCGCTCGTCCTCGTCCAGGAACTGGAACCTGGAAAGTTCCAGATGAGTGTTCCAAAGAAGCAGGATGTTTCCGTCTTTGGTGAGGCTGAAGACTATGGTACTACTTTCCGCGAACTGATGACTACTGGTGAGAATGAGCAGGAGATGGAGCTGCTATTCCGGAAGCCATCGGTGGTTAAAGGAAGGGTCGTTGAAAAGGAGTCTAAGAAGCCGGTGGCTAGCGCCAGGATTGTTACCAGGTTTGGAAAGACGGAAAAGGCAAAGTCGCAGGCTAACGGTCATTTTGAAATGGAGGTTTCGGATACTCACCAGACATACTGGGCAGAAACAGCTGACGGTCGCCGTTCAAAGGAATTCTCACCTGCCATTCCTTACGGCGCCACAGTGGAGGTCGGCGACATTGAGCTGCTGGATTCCAGGCCGGTGACTATTAAGGTAGTTCGCGCAAACACGAAAAGCCCGGTGCGAGGCGCGCAAGTGCAGGTCCAGCTTTCGGCCCGGGGCGTGACAGACGCTCCGGCCGGCGTGACAGATTACGAGGGAGAATTCAAAACCACGCTCCCCGCGGAAGAATCCGCCTCAGTCAAGCTTCCGGAATGGGAAACAACCCGCCAAATTGAAGCATCAGACTCTGCAGGTGATATGGTCGTTGTAATTCCGGTTGGTGAAGGTGTTTTTCGCGGTCGGCTATTGTGGAACGATGAACCGGTGGCTGGCACAGTGTCTGGCCATCACATGCAGCTGGCGGGGCAGCGGAGCGTCAGCGCGTCCACAGGAAGCGACGGAAAGTTTGAGTTTAAGCACCTGGCGCCGGGCAAGTGGGCATTCGGCGGACTCGCGCAGAAGAAAGAGCTGGGAACGCGACAAGTTGAAATTGAAATTCCAGCTAGCGAAGGTGCTGTAGAAGAAGACATTAATCTGGCAGGCCACTCCTCGCGGGTAAAGGGAAGGGTGGTGAATGAGCAGGACGAGCCCGTAGCCAAAGCGCGCGTGGCCATAACAACCACCAATGCCAATGGCGGAGTGGAGACGGATGAAAACGGCAATTTCGAAACCTGGCCGATTGACCCCGAGAACTGCGTGCTCCAGGCGCTTCATGATGTGGAAGGGCGGTCAGATATTTTCCAGGTACCCGCGCCCGCCCCGGACCAACTGATTGAACCAGTTACCCTCGTTATACGAAAAGGGACCGCGCAGGTGACCTTTACCGTTTTATCCATACTTGATGGATTACGTATAGACGGCTCAAGTGTGGAACTGCAGCAGGATGGAAAGTCCTACGCCGCGGCGAACAGTGTCGTCGGTGCGAGCAGTGACCTCATTATTAATGATGTTGTTCCCGGCCAGTACCGGGCAATCATTCGCGCATCAGGTTACAGCACGGTGGAGCGCGACATTACCCTGGAAGCAGGAGAATCCAGAGAGTTTACCGACGTTCTTTCGCCCGCCGCTTCGTTGACGGTTAATGTGGCAGATAGTACGGGTTATATTGCATCCGGTGCGACTGTTACGCTGGTGCCCTTGGACCAGGATTCAATGCAGCCAGTAAGAACACAGACTGCCGACAAGCGCGGTAGCGCCGGTTTCCAGTCGATACTGTATGGCAATTACCAGGTGGAGGCCACAGGGCCCAGCGGCGCGGCCTCGGCAACAATCTCCACGCACAACCAAAGGTCTCCTACAGTACACCTGGTGCTAAAGCCCGTCCAGTAGGGGAGAGTCCCTGGCGCTACTCCACCAGTTTCAGGAACACTCCTGTCCCATTAACGTCTTTGAAACCTACTCGCGCACGATGGCTTGCCAAACTGAACGTTTTTCGCGCGGTGGCGTATGCGATTTGGGCGTACGGTTTACCCGGTTGTGCGCCACCTGAAAACTGAACCCAAGGATGCAACCATGTACAAACTCGTACTCGTACGCCACGGCCAGAGCACGTGGAACCTCGAAAACCGCTTTACCGGCTGGACTGACGTAGAACTGAGCGATCTTGGCCGTGAAGAAGCCAAAAAGGCCGGCGAACTTCTGAAGGAAGAAGGTTTTACCTTTGATATCGCCTATACCTCGGTTCTGAAGCGCGCAATCCATACGCTGAACATCATCCTGGATGAGTTGGATCTTCAGTGGATCCCAGTCGAAAAATCCTGGCGCTGGAACGAGCGCCATTACGGTGCACTGCAGGGCCTGAACAAGGCGGAGACGGCCGAGAAGTTCGGCAATGAGCAGGTCCATATCTGGCGCCGCAGCTACGATACGCCGCCAACTGCATTGGAAGCTGACGACCCGCGCCACCCGTCTCATGATCCGCGCTATAAAGATATTCCGAAAGATGAGCTTCCGGCGACGGAGTGCCTGAAGGATACCGTTGAGCGTTTCCTGCCTTATTGGGAAAGCACCGTCGCGCCGGTTGTGAAGTCGGGCAAAAAGGTCATTGTGGCCGCCCACGGCAACACTATCCGGGCGCTGGTGAAGTACCTGGACAACATCAGCGATGAGGCCATTGCTGACCTGAACATCCCTACCGGCATCCCGCTGGTGTATGAGCTGGATGAAAACCTGAAGCCCATCAAGAACTACTACCTGGGCGACGCCGAAGCGGCCGCCGCTGCAGCAGCCGCAGTGGCAGCGCAGGCAAAAGCGAAATCCTGAAATACGAGGGCGGGCGAAAGCCCGCCCAATAGCTTAATTACGAATTACAAACTAATTACTAATTGTGGTGCCGCTGCGCGGCAAAGATAGAGTGTTGTGTGCGTTATATCTCTACCAGGCCACTAATACATTTTATAGGAGTCTTCCCATGCGTGTTGACGGCCGTGCGCCTGATGAAAAACGTCCCCTGAAGCTTACCCCGAATTTCGCCCGCTACGCTGAAGGCAGTGTGCTTATCGAGCTCGGCGAGACAGTTGTGCTCTGCACCGCCACCGTCGAAAACCGCGTGCCGCCGCACCTGCGCGATATGGCCCAGGGGTGGGTTACTGCGGAATACTCGATGCTTCCCCGGTCCAGCAAACAGCGCATCCAGCGTGAATCCTCCAAGGGTAAGGTCGGTGGCCGCACCCACGAGATCCAGCGCCTGATCGGTCGTAGTCTGCGCACCGTAACTGACATGCGCCGGCTGGGCGAGCGCACCATCATGATCGACTGCGACGTGATCCAGGCCGACGGCGGCACCCGCACCGCGGCCATCACCGGCGGATTCATCGCCCTGGCCATGGCCATTCAGCACCTCAAGAGCCAGAGTCTCGTCGGCAGCGGAATCCTTTCCGACTATCTGGCAGCCACCAGCATGGGAGTGGTTGAGGGGCGGCCCGTACTGGATCTTAACTACATTGAAGACAGCACCGCTGAAACCGACATGAACCTCGTAATGACGGGCGCGGGCAACTTCGTCGAAATCCAGGGCACCGCAGAACGCGCAGCCTTTGGTGATGACGAACTGGCGCAGATGATTGCCCTCGGCCGCAAGGGGATTCTGGAATTAGTAGCCGCCCAGAAGGAAATCATCGGCGATACACTGCCCTGATTTCTCCAGAAATCAGTTGAAGCGCAGGTGAGATAACCGCAGCTTGATTCTCGATGCGGAAAACAGGCGCTGAACCGCCGCAAATAATGCGCAAGTTTGACTTGCGGTTGCTGTTGTTCGAGTCTTTGTCATCGTGTCAATATTTGGTAGGCTGGAGTAGATATGGCTAAGCGCGCCCTGGTTACGGGTATTACAGGACAAGACGGTTCTTACCTGGCAGAACTGCTGCGGGATAAAGGCTACGAGGTGTACGGTCTGCTGCGCCGGTCGAGCCAGCCGTTGGAACACCGCCTGGGCCACCTGAAAGATTTCGCCAAAATCGAACATGGCGATCTTACCGACAGCCTTTCGCTCCGCGAGATTCTCAGCCGTGTGCAGCCGGATGAAATCTATAACCTCGCCGCGCAGAGCCACGTAGCCTGGAGCTTCCAGACGCCGGAAAGCACTTTTGACATTACCGGTGCCGGACCCCTGCGTTTATTGGAAGCCATGCGCCAGACCAGCCCGCATTCGCGCTTTTACCAGGCATCGAGCAGTGAGATGTTTGGCCTGGTGCAGGAAACCCCGCAGACCGAGCGCACTCCCTTTCATCCGCGCAGCCCCTACGGCGTGGCAAAGGTAGCCGCTTACTGGGCCACCGTTAACTACCGCGAAGGCTATGATCTGTATGCGTGCAACGGCATCCTGTTTAACCATGAAAGCGAACGCCGCGGCGAAGAGTTTGTGACACGGAAGATCACCATTGCCGTAGCAAAAATTGCCCTCGGTCTGCAGGATAAGCTGATGCTGGGCAACCTGGAAGCAAAGCGCGACTGGGGCTATGCGCCGGAATACTGCGATGCGATGTGGAGGATGCTGCAGCAGGATACGCCCGACGATTTCGTTATCGCTACGGGCGAAACCCACACGGTCCGCGAGTTCTGCCAGGCGGCGTTCAACCACGTAAACCTGGACTGGGAAAAGTACGTGGAGATAGATCCTGCCTTTTTCCGGCCGGCGGAAGTCAGCCTCCTCGTCGGAGATCCGGCCAAGGCCAAAGAAAAGCTTGGGTGGACGCCAAAGGTAACATTCCAGGAACTGGTCTCAAAAATGGTAGAGGCCGACATCCAGCGCCTGAAAGACTGCGCGAAATAAAAAAAGCGCCACCCGAGGGTGGCGCTCAAGCTGCTACTCAGTTCGGTCCATTAGTAACTGTGGATGTATTACCCGGGTTATAGGGAATATAACCCTCAGGGTCCATAGCTGTCCGAATAATGTTTCCCCAGCTAACGGTTCCATTAGTGGCATCGTATCTTGTCCAGGTTCCGTTTTTCCCAACTCTGGCCCCACCTGGCTGATTCGTATCTTTATCAGGACCGTATGAGTAGAATAGATACCCGGCAGTTTGCTGCTTCTGCGCGGCAAGTGATGTGCTTGCTGGGGTCATCCTGCTCATTTCCTCATAGTTGAAATAAACATACCGATTCCAATGCTCCAAAGGCGCCTTATGAAAGCCGGGTATAAATATGTCATTTGGCAGACTAGTCAGGTGAGCTATTGGAGTTGTCAGCCAGGATGGAATTCGTGAGCTAAACTGGGGTGTAAGGTTTGGCCAGGACCCAACAATTGCTGCATACGGATACTCTGCAGCGGGGGGGTACCTGTTAGTATCGATTTTGTATGTTTCCATAGCAGTAGCTACGGTCCTTACGTCTGCTCTAACGCGCGAAACTTTCGCTCGGGTCTGGGCCTCCAGGAAATTCGGGACTGCAATTGCTGCCAGGATTGCGATTATCGCCACGACAATGAGAAGTTCGATAAGCGTAAACCCTAATTTGAGCCTATAATAAAACATGATAAGCCTC
>JAKFFN010000169.1:0-5760 GCA_036675025.1 Candidatus Sumerlaeales bacterium
TAGTCGCGGATGTCGGCGATGTTGTAGACGTAGAGGATTATGACGTTCTGCAGGGCGACGGCGGCAAGCACTGCGATGAACGCGCGCTGGCGAGACTGCCACAAACGGAACGCGCCAAGCGCAGCCAGGGCCACGAGTAGCCATGAAATCAGTATAATCAGTCCGCCGGATTTGACGAAAATCTTCTGCGTGCCAGGGACAGCTTCAAAGCGTTCGGCGATCGGAAGGAACTGGCCGACGAGATCCGTCAGCAGGTGCGATGTCTGCAGGCGCGAAAACAGGGCCAGGGTTGATGCGGAGAATTCCTTGCCGAGGGCCGGTTTCAGCAGGCCGCGATCGAGGTATTCTGTGCCGCGGACGTGATTGTAGAAGCGCGAAATGCTATCGGGGTTGCCCCAGTTGACAGGCGGATCACTCATCGCGCGCAGCGGCAGATAGGCATAGAAGGACGCACCAATCAAAAGCGCGACGAGTGCGGGAACCCACGGCAGGCGCGGCAGGGCGACATCGCTTCTCCCCTTCCGCCACGCGATGAACCACAGGGCGAGCCAGGGCAAAACCATCGTGACGGAAAGCCGATGATGAGCCAGACCGAGTGCCAGGCAGACGGTGACGCCAATGAGCCTGCGGCGCAGTTTTGCGGCATCTGTAAAATCGATCTTTTGAGCGTAGCGCGTAAACAGCACCATCAGCAGAAACTGCAGTGCGTAGACTTCCGTTACAACAGCGTTTGACCAGTGGAAGCGCAAAAAGGCCACGGTGAGCGCGCCGGCGCCGGCCCAGATGTAGACGGCTTTGGCGAATGGATCGCGCCAGAGCGCGCGCAGGATGTCGGCCAGGATCAGGGCCGTCACGCCCACTGCCGCTGCCATGAGGATGGCGTTCAGCAGCGTCGTGCGCACGATGGGGTCGCCCCCAATGGTTATCACCAGCCAGAGTTTCGCCAGCAGCATGTAGAACGGATAGCCGGTCGGGTGCGGTATGCCCAGCACGTGCGCAGCCGTGGCGAGCTCGGTTCCGTCGCCCATCTGCATGCCGGGCGTCATCGTCATCAGGTAGATAAAAAAGGCAATAGCGCCGATGACCATCGGAAACAGCCAGCTTCTACGGCCGGAACTTTCCGGCGCATCGCCGGCGATGCCTTCCTCGCGCCGGCGGCGGCCGTACTGGCGTTCAGCGGGCATCGGCAGCTCCAGCGGCAGCGCTACCCAGCGGCATCACTCGATAAATGTTCGTAGCAAAATGCTGCGGCACATAGCGCATCACCCAGCCCATGGGGTTCTGGTTAAACATCGGGTTTACCATAATATCGTCCATCAGGGGCACAATCTGCGACCGGAAAGGCTGGCTGATCAAGGGCTGAAGTTCATATCGTTGAGAAAGTGCATCAAGCATGGCGCCCACGGCCTCATTACCGCCGTAGGCATTCCCAAGCACCAGCACTGCCCCCGGCTCCATGGGCTGATCGGGAGAAAGCAGCGGCTTCACAGGACGGCCGGTCCAGTAAGAAAGCTTCACGCTGCCGAGGTCGGTGAAGTTGCCGTAGCGTTCGTTGGAATAGACGGGGGCGGTGACGGGAACATTCACTTTGATGAATTCAGCGGCGTGGTATTGATCGAGATAAGGCTCACCTTGAAGAAAGCGGATACTAAGCCCGAAGAATCCGAGATAAAGCAGGGAGACAATGAGAGTCCATTTTGGCAACCATGATCGGTGGCTATAATTATCGTAAAGCCATCGAACCCCAATTCCAGCTAATACGCAAACCATTGGCAGGAGTGGCATCATGTAACGATATTGAAACGACCCGAATCTCGCTTGAAGTACAATTAACATAAATGCGTACGTCCCCCAGAGTACGGCTGCAGGACGAGCATACCATGATCGGGCTACTTTTTTAATCCAAAATATACCTGCTATCGCGGCCGCGAAAATAGGGTAGCCCAAATAATACGGACTTATGAGAACAAAACTCTCGAACGTGTTCCACCAGGCCAGGAAAGTTGCTGTTACATTCGTTGATGAGCGTTCAGCAAATTGATCCTGATGAACGAAACCATTGTAGAACATCCAAGCCGGGACCATCAACCACACAAGGCCGGCAGCAACTGACCACCAGGGAATACTTCTGAAGCGTTTTACGTAAAGACCAAAGACAAGAACCAGCAGAGGTGCCAGTACCAATCCCTGGTAGCGGGCAAGCGTTGCCAAGCCTCCCCAGCAAACTGCATATGCCAGCCACTTTGCTGCCTTCGATTGAGCAAGGGCTCGCAGCTGTGCCCAGGATTCCACCAGACAAAACATGGCGCCGGTACTCAGGGCCATGTAAAGCGGGTCGGTCATTATCTGGCTGGACCATCTCCATACTAAAGGAGATAGAACGAGGAGAATGCTGCCCCACAAACCGACTTGGTGGCTGACAATCCGGGTTCCCCAACTATATACGAGTGCAAACGTAGAGGCAGTCGCTACAAAACTTACCATCCGGGCAGCGTCGGTAAGTGAGAAAAGTTGAAACGTTAAAGTATCGACTACCGATGCAAGGGCGCCATAAAGTGGCGGATATAGTCCTGCCTTGTTTTCAAATACCGTAATCTGAAGTATGCCATCGGTATAGGCACCCTGTCTGTATTTAAAAACCAATAATACAAACAGCAGCAGAGGTAAAACCAGGTTATACTGTTTCCGTTCTTGTCTATCCAGTCGAAGTTCCGCGCTCATACACTACGCGTTCGAAAATCAGCGTCGCAAAGCAAGAAGAACAATTACACCCGCCGATGTGCGACGCAGTACTTGTAGGGTCGACGTTCCGTCGACCACTCTAGCAACCGTGGGATTCTCTACCGCTCATCCCCGCAACCTACATCTGCGAAGTGCTTCACAACCCGCAGATCCCCCTGCGCGTTGGCTTCCAGTTCAAAGATGGCACAGTTGCCAGGTACCCGATCCCATATTTCGTCAAGGCTGGACTTGCAGGATACTGCATCCAATGCGCGGAGGACGCCGGCGTGGGTAACCAGCACTACTGATTGCCCGGGGTATTCCTGCGCCAGCAGCCGGATGAACTGCATTACGCGTGCCGTCACGTCGAGCAGAGATTCGCCGCCGATGGGGCGCCACGTTTCGCGTTTGTCGCGGCCCGCTTCATATCGGGTGCCGGGGAACTTGGCGTCAATTTCTGCAGAGGTCATACCTTCGTATTCACCATAGAAGCGCTCACGAATGGCGGAATCCGGATGGGCCAGCAGCCCGATTTTCTCACCGATAATCCGCGCAGTCTCCCGGGCGCGGCCCGCATCGGATGTAAACATTACCGTTGCGCCGCAGTCGCGCAGGCACTCGGCCGCAGCGGCTGCCTGTTCGCGACCCTTGTCGGTCAGATCGCTATCCTGCCAGCCCTGCCAGCGGCCCTCGTAGTTCCAGCGGGTTTCGCCGTGGCGCACCACGTAAAGCTTTGTCCATGGGATATTACCGTTACTCATGGTTGAGAGTTGCCACCGGGACGGGAGGATATTCCGCAGGCGCAGGATGGCTAATAAAAGCTTATGCTCTGGGCTTCCAGCTTTTCTGCCTTGTACTTTCTACTTTCTGCCTTCTACTTTTCTGCCTTTTACTTCCTACATTTATTCCGCGGCGAAGCCGCGCCGCCCGGCACACTTTACGCTGTTAACATGCTTACAACGGCAAGAAAAGGAGGCCGCCCTTATGCCTAGTTTTACGGGAAAATCCCTCGATCTTGATCTTCAGCGCGCCTTCGAAGACGCCATTTCCAAGGCCATGGTTAACAAGGCCGAGACCATACATGGCAAGCTGATGTCAGTGGAAATCAAACGCATCTACAGCGAACGGCACGGCGAGGGATCTTTTAACACGGTCTACGTAGAGATCGAAGCCACATAACACGATCAGTTAACCCGTCCTCATTGTAAAAAAAGGCGCCCTGTAGCCCAGGGCGCCTTTGTCTGTATTTAAAATTCTAACGTTCGCTTACGCGACTACAGTCCCGTTTTTCATCAGGTCCAGCGCCAGGATTACGGCACCGTCTACCGGCTCGGCCTTCGGGCGCGTTACATTAATATCCGGCAGGCGCTTTGCCAGCGCATCGGTAAACATCTTAAAGAAGCCATCGGCCTTGCGGAGATTTCCGCCGGCTACGATAACTTCATAGTTATGCTGGTCAGCAGGGAACAGCTTGCGCGATACCGCTTCCACGATCTCAGCCAGCTCTTCAGACTCTTCGCTCAAGATGCGCGTAGCCGTCGCGTCGCCTTCATTGGCAGCCTGGTGCACGAGGCGGCTCAGGGCGGCAATTTCGGCTTTGTTCGCGTTGATGTCCCGGATCCATCCCAGCAGCTGGTCCGGCCGTTCAAGTTTGAGGTGGCCCAGCATCAGGTCCTTCAATCGGGTCCCTTCTGTGCGGCCATCGTGCGCGCGCATGATCTCGCGCAGGCCACGAAGCGCAATCGTGTAGCCGCTGCCTTCATCGCCCAGGATATGGCCCCACCCGCCAGCACGCACGCGATCGGCCTTTTCATTAATGCCAAAGGCAATGCTGCCCGTGCCGCTGATGACGATAATACCAAAAGGCTTAAGCGCCCCGCCTGTCAGCGCAATCACACCGTCATTAACCGGCAGCACATCGGCTTCCGGCAGAAACTCGTTTACCAGGTTCTTGATCATGGGCTTGTCTTCAGGGCGATCCACACCCGCCATGCCCAGGCAAATGGCTTTAACGTCTTCGGGCTTGCCGCCAGCCTGGCCCAATAGGTTCTCGGTCAGTGCCTTAAGGTTAGCGCGCACAACATCCAGCGTATTGCTGTGAGGGTTGGTAGACCCCACTTCGTGCTGCGCAATCACCTTGCCATCTTCGCCGGCTATTGCGCCAAGGGTTTTGGTACCGCCGCCATCAATGCCAATTACGTAATCTGCCATTTTGCTCAATTTGTTCCTTTGTTGTCGAGTAGCGCACGCCTGCCTGCTGTGGGACAACGCGTTGCGAACACCGCATACGGGTACCATGGGCGGAGAAAAAAATCATGAGGTTTCCGCGTCACCGGCGAAATTTTCTAGCCGGTGGAATCTGTATGCACTTCAATAAATTATTTAGGCAGTTAATATTTCTCAGCCCCAATGAATCTCTTTTCTTTCCTCACATCACGGCGCCAGGCCGCTGCGCATCTGATACTTCTAGTCGGCCTTGCCACGCTGGTACTGGTATTGCCCGCGGGCCTTTGGGATGTACGCGGGCCCGACGAGGGCCGATATACCCAGATCGCGAAGGAGCTCCTCCAGAAAGATAACTGGTTCGCGCTGACGGTGATGGATCGGCCGTACGACCAGAAGCCACCGCTGGCTTTCTGGCTGCTTGCCCTTACCCTTAAGGCTACGGGTGGCGAACCAGTAAGCTGGGCACTTCGTATGCCTTCCATCCTGGGCGCAATCGGAACTCTCATCCTCACATACCTGCTTGGCAGGCGCTTTGCGAATCCCGCGGCCGGTTTTCTGGCGGGCCTGTTTCTGCTCACATCATTGGCGTTTCTGGATGATGCACCCACAGTGGAGCTGAACATGCTCTATACCTTCTTCACCACGGCCAGCCTTGCCGTGTGGCTGTTTCACATGGAGAAAGAAAAGCTGACCTGGCCGCAGTGGTTTGGGATATGGAGCCTGCTTACCTGTGCTTTCATGGTTAAGGGTCCAGTCGCCATTTTCATCGTACTATCGGCTGTTGCCTACACCGCCTGGAGCCGTCGCAGCTGG
>JAKFFN010000344.1:0-5749 GCA_036675025.1 Candidatus Sumerlaeales bacterium
AAAGCGCCGAGGGTAGCCTCGGCGCTTTTTTCCTTTTCCACGCCTTGGCTGGGTTTGATCGACGGATTTTTATAAAAACCGGTGAAACTTTTGAAGCCGGTGCGGGTGTAATGGGCTTGCCAGCTACATACTGTAAGTAGCGGACCACAAAGGGGAACGGCTTTTGATGCTTTCCAGACCAATCGGCGGTGCCATCCTGACTGCGCTGTTAGTCTCAACGGGTCTTCCTGTTGGGGCACAAACGAGTGTGTTTGATGCTCCAGGCAGCGAAACGGCGGCTGGCAATTTTTACCAGGCCGGGGAGTTGGGAGCCGCTGTGGATGCCCCTGCGGTTTCAGAGTCGCGAGAGCCGATTGACCAATCCTTACCCGCGACTGAGGCAGTTACCCGGGATACCGGAACCGTCTCGACAGCTGGCTTCATTAATTTCGGATATCTGCAAAACAATAACGTAACGCCCTACCTGCATTATGAGGCGCTAACCCATATTGCGCCGCCGTTTGTGAACTTTGATACGAATGGCAACCTAACGAACCCCGGAACTTTTACCAGCCGTGACGTGAACTTACGTGTTGGCGGTTCGGCTGATCGGGCGGGCACGAAGATAATTATGTGTGTGCGCAACAACGGCTTTAATGAGGCCATCCTGGCTAGCGTAATGCAAAGCCCGGCAAAGCAGGATACTCTCGTAGCGGCCGTGGCTCAGCTTGTGAAAAATGACCCGTACTGCCAAGGGGTGAACTTCGACTTTGAGTTTCAATGGACCGGCGCCACGAGGGACGGAATTACCCAATTTCTCCAGAAGATGCGCGCAGCCCTGCCACAGCCCTACGAAGTCAGTGTGTACGTTCACGCGATCTACAGCAGCACGTACTGGAACGTACCGGCCATTATAAACAATGTCGATTACCTGCTCTACAGCACCTACGACTGGGCAACGGGCAATACGGCTCATGCACCCTCGGATTTTAATAACTGCGTGCCGCACATTGTTACGTATCTCAATGCGGGTGTGCCGCCGGAAAAACTGGTACTGACGTGGGCAAGCTATGGCAGGCGCTGGACGGGTGTGACTGCGTATAACCAGAATAACGGTGGCGCCGGCGATGACTCCATGGGATTTTTTAACGGGCTTTACGATACGACGCTGCGCCAGTCAAACGGCGGACCTTTCACTTCTAATTACGTAACCGGCGACGAGATTGGCTGGTACACGTACTCCTCTGGCGCAACTAACTACGTGACAGTACGGGAGACTCCCGAAAGCATAGAATACAAGATTTCGTCGGCGTTGAGTTTCCCGGGTAACAACGGCCAGCATGCAGGTGTGAGGCTTGGCGGCGTAGGCTGGTGGTCGCTGATGTGGGTGAGCGACTATTACAACGGATTTCAGATGTATGACCCGCTTGCAAACGCCGCAGTTTCGCGCGCGCCGTACTACAGGCACATTGACCTGCTGGCCCAGGAGATTCTGAAGAATCCGGCCCAGGAGAGCTTCGTACTCGAAAGCTTCGAAAACACCAATTCCCATTGGCGCGATCCGAACGAGGCGCCAAGTACATCCGGTGACACGGATAATAACTCTTCGTTTGCTCGCGTGGCAGCGCCTGCGGGTGCTGGCAGGCCAGCGGGTACGGTGAATGCGGGCCGCCTGGTGTTTGATTTTGAGTCGGGTTCAGGCAACCGGGTTTTCCTACGACATGAACTGTTGAACAATGACGTAGAAACCGCGGTGACGGACAAAAACGCGGCGCTGGCTTTGATTTCCAAGAATTCGCGCATCAGGGGTTCCTACTACGTCGCGAGCAGCTATACCGGGCGCAACCTGCGCCTTGCCCTTGTGGATAGCCAGGGCGAAGTAGAGGTTTCCCAGCCGACGGCACTGCCGGCAACGGCAGGCTGGCACACGTTTGAGTGGGACATAAACGATCCGGCGCAGGCAGTCGGCTGGACTACGGGCGAAGTGGCGCTGCGTAATGGTGACGGCGTGGTGGAAACGGCGGGACCTGGTGCGCGTGACATCAGCTTTGCTGGATTCATTGTAGAGGGTGGCGGGGCCGGGTCGGGCACCATCTACTTTGATGACGTGACTTACGAAGACCATGCGCCGCAGGATAAGAAGTATGTAATCAATGAGTTCCGGTATGCGGATAGCGGCGCGGAGTTCGTGGAAATTTCCGGCCCGGCTGGCCCGTTTCCCGGCGATATGCAGCTTATCAGCTATAACTCGGCAGATGGCAGCGTGTTTAAATCGACTCCACTGAGTAGCTATTCTATCCCTGCATCAGGATTGTTTGTGGTGGGCGATACAGGCGTGCCTGGTGCTTCGGGCAGCACGGGCGTGAGACCAGCGTCGTGGACCGGTGATGACATCCCGAACACGGCGCCGAGTGGACTTCAACTTTATGGATCAAGTTCCGGCTATGTGTATGATTCGGTAGTTTACCGGGCTCACGGTGGAATTCAGGATCTTGCGCGGACAAGCACCCGCCGCGTCGCGAAGGAAGGACCTGGCTGGACAGGAGAAACGGGCAATGGTACGGCAGGCAATGGTCAGATATTGACGATGGGCCGGATGCCGGATGGAGCCGACACCAACTGGAATGAGGCTGACCTCAGCCTGATGCCACCTACGCCGGGACAACCTAATGGTGCGTCCGGGCTGATGGGGGAAACGATTAATTTTTCCTCAGTTCCGCCCGCGGCGTTTCAAACGTACCAGTCACTCAAGCTGGTTAATCCGACAGGTGCCGGTCTGTCGGCTTCGTCACCGGGCGACACGAGCGTGCTCAGGTGCGTAGACACCGCTGGCGGCGGCGTGGTGGCTTACTTTGGTGATGCGCTGATGGGTACGGGCACCGGGCTGGAGGTATCGGGCAAACTGTTTATTCCTGCGGTCAGCCACCCGGCTCAAGCAGTCGCTATTGGCTTCTGCGGCACCCAGGGCAGCACATTCTTCAGCGCTTCGCCAGCGGGCAATGGCTATGAAAACGGCTACTGGCTGATCTATGAAAATAGTACGAACGACCTTGCTGACGGGCAGTCTAATCACCCGCAGCAGTTCGAATTCCTGATGGCGAGTAACAACAGGCAGGATAGCGAAATCGCCAGGCCGCTTGGCCTGCGTAAAACTGCAGCGCAGGTAAGTGCCGCCACTGGCACATGGGCGAATTTCCGTTTGCGGATTGATCCCATGGCTACGCCGGGAGATCAACTGGTGGCGCAGATCAACAATGTAGACATCTACAGGGGTGTGATTCCGACCGGTGGCAGAACGACTGGCGCTTTTATGGTTGGCTTCCGTGAAGCACAGGGCGGCGCTGTATTGGCTAACGAAGGAACATGGATTGATGATCTGTTGATAGCCCCCGCAAACGCCGCGTCTGGCATTTCCGATTATCAACTTTATTGATTGCAAGTCTTTTTTTCGTCACGTGAATGCGCGCGCCTGCGAAGTTTAGTTTTTCCCGCCGCGGGATTGGGGGGCAATCCCATTTTCGTGTGCTCTACTCTGAAAAGCAGGTTTATAAAGTCAGTGTCTTTAAACAACGAACTCATCCGTAACGTCGCGATTATCGCTCACATCGACCACGGCAAAACAACGCTGATGGACGCCATTCTGCAGCAGTCTCACGTTTTCAGAGATAATGAGCATATGGAAACGCGCGTGATGGATAACAATGACCAGGAAAAAGAACGCGGCATCACGATCTTTTCGAAAAACACGTCGATCAAGTACGGCGACACAAAGATCAATTTCGTGGATACGCCGGGTCACGCGGATTTTGCCGGCGAAGTAGAGCGCGTTCTCAAGATGGTAAATGGTGTGCTGCTGCTGGTGGATGCCAGCGAAGGACCTATGCCGCAAACGCGTTTCGTGCTGAAAAAGGCAATGGAGCTGCACCTGAAGCCTATCGTAGTGATCAACAAGATTGACCGCCCGACTGCCCGCTGCCCTGAGGTTCTCGACATGGTTCTCGACCTGTTCATCGAGCTTGGTGCGGATGAAAACCAGATTGAATTCCCATACGTTTTCGCAAGTGCACTTCAGGGCTATGCCCGGGTGCAGCCGGAAGATGATAACATGGATCTGTCGCCGCTTTTTGACAGCATCCTGAAGAACATCCCTGCACCTGAGGGCAATATTGAAGAGCCGTTCCTTATGCAGGTTTCTACTCTTGAGTACAACGACTTCCTTGGCAAGATTGCCTGTGGCCGGATTCTTAATGGCACTGTAAAGCCGGGCGACGCCGTCGTGCGTTGCTGGATGGGTTCTCATAACGTAGAGCGCGGTATTGAGTCGGCATCTGCTGATGATGAACCTATTGCCACAGAAGGCGCCGAAGCTGCCGTTAATCGCCGCTCGGCACGCGTAACCAAAGTGTTTGGCTACGAAGGCATCAAGCGTGTAGAACTTGAAGAAGGTCGTTCTGGCGATATCGTTTTGCTCGCGGGTGTGGATGAGCCTCATATCGGCGACACGATTGGTCATCCAAGCCTGCAGGAGCCGTTGCCTTTCGTGGAGATTGACCAGCCTACGCTGTCGATGAACTTCATGACTAACAACAGCCCGTTTGCCGGTAAGGACGGTAAGTACGTTACGATCCGTAAGATTCGCGAGCGCCTGGAGCGTGAGCTGAAGACAAACGTAAGTTTGCGTGTGCAGGAAACCGATAGCCCGGATTCGCTGAAAGTTTCAGGACGTGGTGAGCTTCACCTGGGTGTGCTGATTGAGACGATGCGTCGCGAAGGCTATGAACTCCAGATCAGCCGTCCGCGGGTTATTACGCGACGGGTAAACGGTGAGCTTCAGGAACCTATCGAAATGCTGGTGCTGGACCTGCAGGAAGAGTATGTAGGCAGCCTGATGGAAGTGCTGGGTGAACGCCGCGCTGAGATGATTAACATGGTTAACAACGGCGCGGGTCTTGTACGCCTTGAGTACCATGCACCGACTCGCGGATTGATCGGCCTGCGGAGCATCCTGATGAACTCAACGCGTGGGACGGGCATCATGAGCCACCAGTTTGAGAAGTATGACAGCTGGCGGGGCGTGATTGCCGAGAGAACCCGTGGAGCGCTGGTTGTGCAAGAAGCTGGCAAGTCTACCGGTTTTGCCATCAACAACCTGCAGGAACGCGCGACGATGTTTATCGCCCCGGGCACCGAGGTTTACGAAGGAATGATCATTGGCGAGAACAGCCGTCCGGATGACATGGTCGTGAACATCATCAAGGAGAAGAAACTGACCAACATGCGGGCTTCTGGCAGTGATGACAATATCATGCTTACGCCGCCGCGGCAGTTCACCCTTGAACAGGCTCTTGAGTTCATCAATGATGACGAGCTGGTGGAAGTAACGCCGAACAATCTGCGACTGCGCAAGCGGTACCTGACACATGAAGATCGCGTACGCGCAAAGAAGCGCGAACAGGCGATGGTGACGGCCGCACGCGAGCGCGACGACGACCGCGCCGATTTCGCCCGACCCTTCGTCTGGCCGGTACAGGGCCGCATCAGCGGTCGATTCGGCAACCAGCGCGTCTACAACGGCACGCCCAAGTCGCCGCATTCCGGCATGGACGTGGCCGCGGCCAACGGCACGCCGGTACTGGCGCCGGCTGGCGGCATCGTCACCTTCGCCGCGCCCGACCTGTACCTGACCGGCGGCACGGTGCTGCTCGACCATGGCCACGGTGTCAGTTCCAACTTCCTGCACCTGTCGCGCATCGACGTGAAAGTCGGCGAC
>JAKFFN010000346.1:0-5747 GCA_036675025.1 Candidatus Sumerlaeales bacterium
GGTTAGTGGTTAGTGGTTAGTGGTTAGTGGAAGTTAGGTTGGTTTATGGTGCGTATTCATTGTGTGTGGGGGTGGATCGGGTGCATGGGTCGGTGGGGCGCGTCCACTTTACGGAATGAATTCCGCGGTACTTCCTAAGCTGGGAGTTGGAATCTGCTGCGGGCGTTTGGGGGGTCGTTGCGGGTTTGGGCACGGGTGAGGGCACCCATGTTACCTGGCGGCGATGCTGATCTGGCGCTGCGCGGGTGGGGGTTGTGGTGGGTTTTCTATGAGCGCCAGCAAGCGGGCGCAGTCCGAGAGGGTACGTTTTAGATGACTGGCACTGCGCGGCTGCGCGATAGTACAGGTGCTTCACGCGCAGTTAGTGCGGGGTAGTTACTTGAGGGCTACGGCTTTTTCGGCGGGAAGTGCCGGGGCGGTCTGGCCGAGGTGGACTTCGGGTACCTTGACAGGTTCGGCCCTGAGGAATCCGTTGATGGCGCCGATGCCGATGATGAAGACGAGGATGCCCAGGGCTCCCATGGCGACTTCGGCTACGCGCTGGCTGCGGGTAGAGACGGTAATGCCCCATGTCATGAAGAAGGTGACAAGGCCGTTTGCCAGGTGGAAGGAGGTGCAGGCGATGCCGATGACGTACCACCAGTAGGTGAAGGGGTTGCTCATTTTCTCATGGAAGATGGCGTAGACGGCGGTCTGGTTGTGGGCATCGATAAAGCGGACGCCAATGACGTGGTAGACGATGAACGTGAAGACGATCATGGCGGTGACGCGCTGCATTACGTATGCCCAGTTGCGGCGATAGGGCAGCTTTGCACTGTTTGGCTTGCTGGCAAAAATGATGACCATGCCGTAGAGCATGTGGAACAGGAAAGGCGCGAACAGGAGGGCCATTTCTACTCCGAGCAGGTAGGGCACGCTGCGCAGGACGGTTACGGTTCCGTCGAACGCCTGCTCTCCACCCAGCGATGTGCTGTTAGCGAAGAAGTGGAAAATGATAAAAAATGTGAGCGGAATAACGCCAGTCAGAGAGTGGAGGCGCCGCAAAACGAATTCGGAATACGTAGGAGTCTTCATACCAAAACCAGTAAACAGGGATTTAATCTGCGGTATTCAAGAGGTAAAATAACGTTGCAGTCGGATTGTGTGCTGGAGCATCTGTTGGCACCACGAAAACAAAGTATTGGCGGCAGAATTAAGGCTGCAGGTGCAGGCTTATTTTTTACGCAGTAGGGAAAGTGTGAAAGATAAATGAGTGTGATTATCGTGACGGGATCGAGCGGGCTGATTGGGGCAGAGACAGTGCGCCGATTCAGCCGGGCTGGCCACACAGTGGTGGGCATTGATAACGATATGCGGGCGTATTTTTTCGGCCCGGAAGCTTCGACCCGGTGGTCTACGGAAAGCCTGAAGGAAGAGTTTCCCGCTTTCGCGCCTCATGACGTGGACATTCGCGACCAGGCTGAAGTGGAAAAAATCTTCAGCCGATATGGAAATGATATCGAACTGGTGGTGCACACGGCGGCGCAGCCAAGCCATGACTGGGCGGCGCGAGAACCGCTGACGGACTTCACGGTCAACGCCACAGCGACGATAATCATGCTGGAGAGCGCGCGTCAGTATTGCCCGGAGGCGCCGTTTATCTTTACGTCTACCAACAAGGTCTACGGCGACACGCCAAACTCTTTGCCGCTGGTGGAACTGGAGGATCGGTGGGAACTGGACCCCGATCATCCTTATTCGGACCGCGGCATCGATGAAACCATGTCTATCGACCAGTGCAAACATTCGCTGTTTGGCGCATCCAAGGTGGCGGCGGATGTGATGGTGCAGGAGTATGGCCGTTATTTCGGGATGAAGACTGGGGTATTCCGGGGAGGATGCCTGACGGGCCCGGGGCATTCCGGGGCGGAGCTGCATGGTTTTTTGAGCTACCTGATGAAGTGCGTGATGACGGGGAAGGAATACCGGATTTTTGGCTACAAAGGCAAGCAGGTGCGGGATAATATCCACTCGAGCGACCTGGTGGGTGCGTTTGAGGAGTTTCACAAGGCGCCCCGCAGTGGCGAAGTCTACAACATGGGCGGCAGCCGCCACAGCAACTGCAGCATGAAGGAAGCCATCCGGATGTGTGAGGAGATTGCCGGCAAAAAGGCAAACATCACTTACCTGGATGACAACCGGATCGGCGACCATATCTGGTGGATTAGTGACGTCTCGAAGTTTGCATCGCATTACCCGAAGTGGGAATATCACTATGATATCCACGCGATACTGCAGGAGATCTATAGCGGGCTAAAGGGCAGGGTTTGAGCCTTCAGCAGAATGGCGCACCCAGACCTGTGACATCGGTGGTATTGTTTGCGACGCAGCTATACCCACTTGCGGCGGGGCGGTCGAGCGGGTTTGGCGGCGCTGAGACTGAGCTTTGGAGTGTGGCGCAGGAGTTGGGAGCGCATGCAGATCTGGAGGTTCGCGTACTGACGCTGACGGATGAGCTTGCAGAGCCGCGACGATTTGGCAATGTAATCCTGCACCCGGTGCAACCGTCGCAGAAACTGACTTACCGCGACGCGTGGTGGAAACGCCGCTGGGCGATTGCTTTCTATTATGTGAACCTGTTCCGTAAATTGCGGAAGCAGCAGGCTGACATCTATTTTTCTAAATTGGCATCCTCAGAGGCTTCAGCCGTGTGGCTGGCATCTCGTCTGGCTGGCGGAAAGTATGTCTTCCGGATTGAGCATGACTGGGAGACGAATCCGCGCGACCTGACGGAGATTATCTTTCGGGGCTCCAGGTTTTGGGCGAAAGTGTTTCTGTATTGCCTGAAGCGGGCAGACCTGGTGGTGGCGCAAACGCAGAAACAGGCGGAGCATCTGAAGCGTAACTATGGCGTAAATTGCGTTCTGATACCTAACGGACATGTGATTCCGGCGGACGCAGAGGTGGAACCGGACCCGCAAAAACGCCCAACGGTCTTGTGGGTAGCGCGAGTTCATCCGATGAAACGGCCGGAGCTGTTTCTGGACATGGCTGAGCGCCACAAAGGCGTCAGCTTTACCATGATCATGGCGCCGAACCCTGAGCATGAAGAATTGTTTGAGAAATGCCGCGCGCGCGCGGAGGCGCTGAACAATGTGGAGTTTGTGTCGGGGGTGGCGCCGAGCGAGATTAACAGGTATTATCAGCGGGCACGGCTGTTTGTGCTGACTTCTGAAGCCGAAGGCTTTTCTAACGTGATTATTGAGGCGCTGAAGAATGGCGCACCGGCACTTTCGCTGGGACATAACCCGGACAATATGCTGGTTCCCATGGACGAAAATCAAGGCCTGCAGCCGGCTGCTGGATTCTTTGCGGATGAGAATATGGCAGCTGCTTCGGCGCTGATTGAGCGAGTTTTTTCAGATGAAACATTCTGGCTGGAAAGCCACCAGCAGGCGCGGGTTGTGGCGACGGAGTTGTTTGGAATCGAGAATGTAGTTGATCGTTATCGCGAGGAATTTGAGAAGCTGCGAGGCAGCAAATGAAAAAGGTTGTAGAGGACTTCCGCAGGAAAATCAACCGGCAGCGCACTGCGCCTTCGCTGCTTGATTACTCGTACCAGACGCTGCGCAATAACGTGAAGACGTTTGAAGAGTTTGCACCTATGGTGACGGCGGGAGCGATGGTGCTGGATGCAGGCTGCGGGTTTAAGCCGTGGGAAAGGTTCTTTCCGGAGGGCACACGGTATGTGGGGGTGGATTATAGTGTGGAGTGGTCTACGCCGGATGGTCTGGCTTCGGTGGATTTTCTGCCGTTTCGTGATAACACGTTTGACGCCATCATCTGCTCGGAAGTGCTGGAGCACACGCGGTATCCGGAGAACTGCATCAACGAACTGAAGCGGGTGTGCAAGCCGGGGGGAATCATGTATATCAGCACGCCATTCTGTTTCCCGGAGCATGGGGTGCCTTATGATTTTCAGCGCCTGACGCAGTATTTTTACAAGGACGTGTTTAAGAACGATGAAATCGTTGCGCAGCGGGAAGGCTCTTCTACGCTGGGCAGCGCGTTTACCTGCTTTAATTTTTTTGTAGAGTGCACTCCCCTGCGGATGATCTGGGGGTTCAGGCAGCTGTTTTACCTGACTATGAACCTGGCGACGGTGGTGAGCGATGCCGTCATTGATTTTGCTGCGCCAAAACTGATGCGGAGCCTGCGGCTTTATACACATATGCTGCCGCTCGGCTACAGCCTGATTGTTCGGGTGAAGAAGAGCTAACGTGCCCATAAGAGCGACGGTTCAGGCGGTACGAGAGCGCGGTGGGAAGCTGGGACCGGGGACGCAGAAATTTCTGAAAAGCCTCAGCATCGTGACGGTGTGTTTTGCGCTGAGCAAAGTGTTTTCCAGCCTGGCGACAATCATTGTGGCACGTTACCTGGGTCCGGTTAATTTTGGCGAGGCTACGATTGTGCTGCTGGTGGGCCAGGTGCTGAGCCTGTTCATGCTGGCGGGACTGCATGTGTCGCTGATGAAGTATGGCGCCGCAGAGGAAAACCCGGGGCCGCAGGCGGCGACTTCTGCTTATTTGGGCGGCTTCACAACGCTGCTGGTTGCGGCGGGAACATGGCTCCTGCGTGAGCCGTTGACCCAGTTGCTGGGGACGACGGAATATAAGCTGGGCTGGGGCATTGCCATCGGAGCTATGTTTTCCGGCTATGCCATGATGACGAGCCTTTACCAGGCGCTGAACCTGTTCAAGGAACGGGGGATTGTTGAGGTCATTTTCGCATTTCTGCTGTTGCCGGGGCTGGCCGTTGGGCACCTTCTGACGGGGGGTGAGTACCAGACGGTGCTAATCGCCTATGCCATTGCTTATGTGGTGAGCCTGCCGTTTATGGTCTGGAAATTCCGGCACCTGCTTTCTCCGCGGAACTTGTTTGCGACTAACACGCGGGAGATGCTTCATTATGGCGCGTTTGCGTGCCTGAGCAACTTTGGCTTTATCGCATCGTTCCTGGTGCAGCCGCTGCAGTTGGAGCAGGTGCATGGCGAGGGCGAAGTAGGTGTGTTCCGGATCTACAGCCAGGGCAGCATTAACCTGGCGGCCTTTGCGACGAGTATTTTTTACACCGTATTCTTCCCGAAGGTCTCGGTAAGTAATGACCGCGCGGGTATATGGCGGCGGTTGACAAAAGCGTGGCTTCGGGCCGCTTTGCCGCTGCTGGTAATGTTTGTGGGGCTGCAGACGGTGATTGTGGCATTGTCGGGCAAGGAGTATCCACTGAGGATGGAGCAGGTAGTGCTCCTGGCGGTTGCCTCGGTGCTTATTACGGTGCAAGCGACATACGGGCAAATCATCGCAAGTCAGGGCGTTCGCGGCATTCGGTGGGGGTTATGGCTATCGATAATGTCGGGCGTAGTCAACTTTGTGCTGACTTGGTGGCTGGTGGGGCCGCTGGGTATTACGGGAGCAGCGATGGCGCTGATGGGGAATTACGGGATCACGCTGGCGGCGACAATCTGGGTGGGGCGGAGGGTCATCGGGACGGCTAGTCCCGCTTAGCGGCGTAGATCTCGATGTTCGGGCCGCGAAGGAGCCGGGCTTCCATGCCGAAGACGGTTCGGCGGACTGTGCCTCCAAGCGGGTATCGGCTTTCGAGGGCGACGTTGCGCCTGGGAGTGGCCAGGTGGAAGGGATCAAAGCCGGATTTTTCCGTAAGGGCTTTGAGGTTAGCGGGAACGTAAAAATAAACGTGGGGACTGGGGA
>JAKFFN010000337.1:0-5736 GCA_036675025.1 Candidatus Sumerlaeales bacterium
GGCACTACGATGGATGAAATGGAAACTCGAGCTTTAATTGCGAAGGCACAGTACGAGGTAACAAGAACCAAACTCGCATTGAAACTTGGAAACGCTTCCAATGCTTCACCAGTTACTGCGCAAAATGCTGCCACAACAATTAATGCCTACCTTCACCCTGGCCCGATTGATCCATTTACTTCTGCACCGTTTACCTTTTCCCAGACTATAAACGGCTTCTACAGCGTCGGTCCAGATAAGAAAGACGACAACGTGACGCTTCTATATGATGCAACCAACGGGACGTACTCCGGAGGCGATGTGTGGATGAACCGGGAGTAGAAGACGGCTTTTGAACGTCCTTTTTGTCTGCAGCCGGAACAAGCTGCGAAGCCCTACGGCCGAGCAGGTGTTCATCGATTACCCGGGAGTGGAAGTTGCCTCGGCGGGGCTTAATCACGATGCGGCCACACCCGTAGATGCAGAGTTGGTGCAGTGGGCGGATGTGATATTTGTGATGGAGAAAGCTCATCGCCGGCGCCTGCAGACGCGTTTCCGCAACCAGCTAAAGTCGGCGCGGGTGGTTTGCCTGGAGATTCCGGATCGGTTTCAGTACATGGATCCGGAGTTAGTAAAAATTCTCACCGAGCGAGTTACGGGTTTTCTGCCCTAAGTGGGTGAGAATGAATCTTAACTAGATTCCAGCAAAACCTAATTAACCTCTCAACCGTCAGCGGGGTGGGCAACTCAAAGGTAGTAGCGGACGGCAACCTAATCCCCTGTTCTTTAAGAACGGCTTCGATCACATCAATAATATCTTCATCATCAATGCTATAGTCTCGCACGACGTCATCGTGAGGTCGAAATGAGATATTTCCCGTGAAAAATTTCAGCTCACCCAGGACTTTCAAAATGAAGGTCTCTGGAATGTTAGCCAGTGCCCCCGAGTGAAATTTAGTTGAGCTAAACGTTTCTCTTCCAGACACAAGGTTACTGAGCCGGCGCTTTTCCCAGAAGCCCAGGAGTACGGCGATTATAGCCAGTAATACAAACAGTATTGGAATAGCGTATTCCATTATGATACTCGATCTAATATGGTTTCTCCTCCCCGAAGCAATAGAAGAAAGAGTAATTGGCAATTCCATTACTGCAGCTCAGCAAACAGCTGTACCAAATGGTACGCTTTGCCACAGCGTGTTTTGCTTTGACACGGTGTTTGCTCAACGTGAAATCCATAGACAGTAAATCATCTACCTGGGGCCTTTGCTGAACCACTTATGAGCAACTCGTATAATAAGCCAAGATCCTGCACCAGCCGCCTTTTTGGGACGTTGTTCGCCTTCATTGCCGCCGCAGCGGTTGTGTATGTGGGCTGCTACCTGGTCATCTTTCACATGACGGGCCTGCCGGCAGCGAATGAAACTGGCTGGCTGGGGCCGAAACTGCGGTTCCTGGCCACGGGACCATACCAGGACACCGAAGGTGGCAGCTTTTACAGGGGAGACACGAAGCCCTACGAAGTTTTCAAGGCGGCGAATACTCTCTGGCTGAAAACGAAAGACCTGCCGACGACAGCACCCGTAGCCCCGGAGCCTGAAGCAGCCGGCGGCGAAGCAAGGGGCGAAGGTGAAGGCGAAGGACGGCGAGGCCGTGGAGGGCGCAGCGCTATGCGCGGCGGCAACGAGCGGCTGGATGACGGCTCGACGACGGCAACGGAAACGGGCTCCAATGAGACTACGGGATCGGCGGAAGATCGACCGCGCCGGCGCGGACGCCGCGGCGCTGGAGCGGGACCCGATGGCGCCACGACTGAAACTTTGGGCGCAACTGAATCAGCTGGTGAACCAGATGCCGATGAAAGGCCACGGCGACGAGGCGGCCGCCCTCCGCAAAACGCCCAGGAATAGCAACAGCCGCTATTTAACCGCTTCTACCTTGGTTTCCTGGTAATCTGTGTCGCTGTTAACGCTCCAGATGTCGTGGTGCGCCCGGGCCTGAAGATTCTCTACGGCAAGCATGGCCGTCAGCATGCTGTGATCCTGGTTGTTATACTTATGGAGCCCGTTCCGCCCAATCTGCTGGAGGTTGGTAAACTGATCCAGGTAATGGCGGATGACAGCGAGGTTGTCTGCAAACTTCTCATCGTACATGGGATAGGCCTTCTTCACCCGGATGACAAAGCCATCGGTCACGTTTGCTTTTTTCGCAAGGCCGAGGCGGCGCAGCTCGTCCTGGGCCAGGCTGATAAGAGCCGAATCGTCCATGCTCCACAGATCATCGCCTTCGAAGCAAAAGTATTCCATGCCGATGCCGGTGTGTCCTTCTTCGGGAACGAGATCTTTACTCCAGTTACGGAAATTCTGGATGCGGCCGACGCGTACGTCGGGTGAGTGCACATAGATCCAGTTATCAGGGAAGAGTTCGGTGTCATCCAGGATCAGATTCACGGTAATAAAATCGCGGTAGCGCAGCGACTGTGCCGCCTGCATTACCTCCGGTGGCGGTGCCGGGTTCATGCGCTGGAGCAGGGTGCGCAATGGCATCGACCCAAAGTAATAGGAGCCGACGGTTTCCTGCACGTCAGCGGGATTATCCGCAGCAACATGCACGAGCCGGAGCACCTTGCCCTGGCCGTCATGATCAATGCGTACGACTTCGCGGCCTTTGATCGACTGATTGCCGGCTTGGAGCACCTGCTTCTCCATGCGCTCCCACAACATGCCCGGGCCCAGCCGCGGATAATCAAACTGTTCAATAAGGCTTTTTACCTTGCCGCCGGATTCGCCGAGAAACGCGCTTTTGACAGCCTGGAGAAGGCAGAGCCCCTTAATGCGCTGGGCAGCCCAATCGGACCGAATCTCGGTGCAGGGGATACCCCACACCTTCTCGGTATAAGTTTTAAAAAAGATGCGATAAAGCCTATCGCCGAAGCGGTTGATCACGTATTGCTCAAAGAACTCTTCGTGAGGCAGCGGACGCACCTGGCGCCAGAGGTAGCTGGCCATAACGCGGGCGCTGTTTATAATCCCGAGGCCGAAGAGAGCATTCCACGGCTTCAGCGGATAGTTGAAAAAGCGGTTCCTGTAGTAAATACGGCTGAGGCGTGGTACCTTGATAAAATCTTTGCCGAGCAGCTCGCCCCAGGTTGCCTGCACGCGGTCCATCTTGGTGAAAAATCGGTGTCCGCCGATGTCGAAGCCGTACCCATTATACCAGACGGTGCGCGCAAGACCGCCCACCTGCGTATCGCGCTCAACGATGACGCTGCCCCGCCCGGTTTTCATGAGTTCATACGCTGCAGTGAGCCCCGCCGGGCCTGCACCAATTATCACGACAGGCAGGGCCGGCGATTCCGGGGGCAAATCTGTAGACTCATCGGGTGTGGTGGGCAATGGGCAAATACTCATCTTGGTTGACCACGATGAGTACGCATCACGGTTCGGAATGTTTCAAGAGAGAGATGGATTCGGCGGGAAAAATAAATGGGGTTTAAGCGAGTGCGCGCCCTGTCCGCGGTCTTCTACTCGATTATGCCCATTTTTTCCAGGGTCTCCAGGGCTTTATCGAAATCTCGCGCCTGGGCGAGATCAAACCAGAACCCGGTAACTTCATAGGGCTTTACCAGCCGGCCCTGCTCAAGAAGGCGTCCGATGAGATCTGTCATATCAGACGGGCCCTGCTGCGGAACGAGCTGGAGGGCATCGGGTGAAAGAGCATAAATACCAGCATTGCAGGCGTAGCTGTGGACAGGTTTCTCCTGCACACCGGTTACGTGGCCATTTTCAATATTCAGCACGCCATAGGGCAGATTGACCGTCTGGTTGCGGACGGCAACCGTGAGGCTGGCGCCGGTTTCGACGTGCTCCTTGAGAAAAGTGCTGTAGTCGAGATCTGTAAGAAGGTCACCGTTGGTAACGAGGAACGGTGCCTCGCGCAGTTCCGGCAGATGAGCGAGACAGCCCGCCGTGCCCAGGCGTACAGTTTCCTCGAAATAGGTGATGTTTACGCCAAACCGTTTGCCGTCCTGGAAGTACGCGCGGATAAGGTCTGCGGCGTAACCAAGCGACATGATGACATCAGTAAAGCCGTGTTCAGCCAGGCGCTCGATAATGAGCTGAGCCACCGGTTTGCGTCCGATGGGCAGCAGCGGTTTGGGGATGGTATGGGTAAATGGACGAAGGCGGGTTCCCTCTCCCCCGGCCATTATGACAGCGCGCGGCATAGGTGACTAGACCGCGTACTGCCCCGGGCGATAGCCGGAAATATTTCTGCCAACCCATTCGATTGTCTGGCGCAGACCTTCATCCAGGCTGGTGCGCGGCTCCCAGCCCAGGTCCTTCTGCGCGCGCGATGCATCACAGATGAGTCGGTTAACTTCGCTGGCGCTGGGTCGGATGCGGGTGGGATCAAACACCACCTGCACCTTGCGGCCGGTGAGCGGAATGATGCGGTCGGCAAGCTGGCCAATACTGATCTCGCGGCCGCTGCCCACGTGGTAGGTGCGACCTTCAATGGCCGGCGTTTCGGCTATGCGGATAAAAGCGTCTACCGTATCGGCAACGAAGTTAAAATCGCGAGTGGGATGCTGCGCGCCCAGAAAAACCTTATCCTGGGTGAGCGCCTGGGTTATGATCGTGGGGATGATGGCGCGGGCGCTCTGGCGGGGACCGTAGGTATTGAATGGCCGCAGCGTGACGGCGGGCAGATCAAAGGAGAGATTGTAGCTCTGCACCAGCTTATCACAGGCGATTTTACTGGCGGCATAGGGCGACTGCGCTTCCTGCGGGTGCGCCTCGGTAATGAAATCCTGCTGGGCCGTGCCATAGACTTCGCTGCTGCTGGTGTGGACGAGGCGCTTTATTTTGCGGCGGCGACACCACTCGAGTACGTTCAGCGTGCTGCGGAAGTTGTTGTCGGCCACAAGGGCCGGCTGCATGTAGCTGAAAGGAATGGCGATGATCGCTGCAAGATGGAACACAACTTCAACATCAGGATCGATGGATTCGAGAGCGAAGGGATCACAGAGGTCGCCAAACACATAATGTACCTGCTCACGATCTGGAAGGGGCAGCATCTCAAGCAGGCCACGGGAGTTGGCTGCGTTGTAACGCAGAAACGCTGTGACGTCTGCACCCAGCTCAACCAGGTGCTCGACCAGGTGGCTTCCGATAAAGCCTCCGGCGCCCGTAACCAGTACTTTGCGGCCCTTCCAGCTGTAGCTCATTGCGTCCGATCCTTTACCAAGATGCGATACAGTACCGTTGTGGAGACTTCATCAAACAATGTTCGGTTAAGAATTTCTGTGGCATCAACGGGCTCAATTGCGTAAGTGTCCGCAAGAACGGAGAGCACAGCGGGGTCGTTGATACTGGTGAAGACAGGGCGCCGGCCCACGTTGGCATCAATAATTCCCGTGCGCAACTGCTGCGCGTATTCCGCCGCGCTGCGTGCCACGCCGCTCGCCATTGTAATCTTGTACTCGGCGACTTCTTCGTCTGTGAAAAACGTTTTGTACCAGGGCATATAGACGAAGTTGCCCGCGAAGTTGAACACATCGGGGCGGTCGCCGCGCACGTTCTGACGGTACCAGGTAGTAAAAGTTTCCGTGTCGTTATCAGTAATGAGGATGCTGCCGCCGGGCATGCGGTCTGTCTCTTCGGGTAGAATCGTTGCCGAGAGAATTTCGGCGGAGATGTCACCATTGCGATTGCAGCGATTCCAGTTACCCATAAGCACGAGCACCGGCAGAACTACGGC
>JAKFFN010000182.1:0-5712 GCA_036675025.1 Candidatus Sumerlaeales bacterium
ACCTGAAGTATTACGGGTTTCTTGATCCGGCTCTCGGCAAATCCACCACCCGCGATGGTGACTACGCCGCCATTGTCACCGTCGGCCGCGACAGCCATGATACGCTTTACGTTATGGATGTATGGATGGATAAGGTCTCGCCCATGCACCAGGTTGAACACATCTTCAATCTGCACCAGCACTATAACTACGAGCTGTTTGGCTTCGAGAACAACGGCTTTCAGGAAACCCTGTCGCGCTTTGTGAAAGACGAACAGAAAATCCGCATGGACCGCGGCCAGCGCTGGCAGTTGCCCATCCACAAAACCACCAACACCAGTTCCAAGCACAGCCGCATCTGTCAGTTGGAACCCGGCATTCTGTGCGGCGCCATCATTTTCCAGCAGAACCTGAAAGAAGCCTTCTACGTACAGGCCGACGAGTACAACGGAAACAAGAACCGCCACGACGATGGTCTCGACGCCCTCGCAAGCTGTGCAGAAATGATCCGGAAGCTCGACACAGGAATCAGCGGCATGAGAACAATCAAACGCCGCCTCCACAGAACCGGATTCTAAAAGCAGCAGGTAGGATGGGTAAGCGCCGGGTAGGACGGGCAAGTGCCGGGTAGGACGGGCACTCCTGCCGGTCTCAGTGGACGTTATTCTGCACACAGGACTGGTGAGCTGGATTACACGGCACACTGGCAACGGTGCGCTCTGCGCACAGCCAGAGCGGCGCCAGGTCGCCGCACTCCAGAAAGATGGCGGGCGCTTCGCGGTTCTGGGTGGGTGGGTTTTTCCGGTGCTTCGCACCGGCGGGCAGAATGCCCGCGCTCCCAGGTCTGACGCTTCGCAGGTTTGCAGGCACTAAAAAACCGGAAGCGGCTCGCACCGACCTCCGGTTTTAGTTTAGATACAATTCAGTTATTTGGGTTACAGCGGAGCCAATTGCGCCTCGATTTGCTGCCAGGTATCATTGGGCCCTACGGTAACCTTCTTATACTGCTGCGCATCAGGCGAGATCACCAGGAACGTCGGCACTTTAAAGATGCCATACTTCTTGGCGATGCTGCCGCCTTCGAGCTGGTTGACGTCTACCCGGGCTGCGGAATGCTTGGCCACGTACTCCTTGGCCGCTGCGTCGGTGGCCAGCATCTGGTTAACTTTTTCTACGCGCTCCACACCGGGGGCGTAGAAGTAAAGAAGCATGCCTTTCTTATCCTGCTGGGCCTTGTTCCAGGCCTGTACCGGCGGCAGCCACTCAGCGGCAAGCTGGGTGGTAACCTGGGCCGTAGGCACCGCGGTGCTGGCGCCGGCCGAGGCAGCCTTGCTGGACGAACCCGCCGCCATGGACCAGCCTGCATCAAACGGAGAAGCCGGAAGCGCCGGGGCTTCATCGCTGACCTGGATGGAGAGGTTGTCTGCGTAGGCCACATAGGCCTTATCTGGCTCAGCCAGGAGCAGGCCTACCATGATTGAAGACATGGACGGATCTTTCAGAGGGGAAAAGGAAGCCTCGCGGCCGTCTACGAAGCAGCGGATAATCTCCGGACCTTCGCAAACAATGGCGAAGCGATGCCAGCCGGGAACGGGAATCTGCTGGAGAAGTTCGCGGTCTTGCTCAAAGCGTTTGGCGGTGTCGCCGCCGGGTGTCACCTGGCTGAAGTAAAGCCGATCGCCCTTGGTGATGCCGAACCGGTAGAAGGAGCCCTGGATGGAGTCGACGTGGTTGTTGACCATGTTCTTGGGCGGTTCCATGGCCATGACGGCCAGGCTGGGGAACGCTTCTTTGCTTTCTACATAAAAATCGGCCTGGAAAAGCGCGCGGCCATTGGGGCTGAGCTTGCTGCGGTCAAGCACTTCGCCGACGGCCAGGCCCAACTGCCAGCTTTTGGCATCGGTGCGCTTTGGCGCTGCCTCAAGGCGCAGCACGTGGGTGCCGACCTCTGGATTGCGAAATTCCTGGGGCTGGGTGGTGGCGGACTCGGTGGGGATCACCTGCATGCGCTGTTGCCAGCCGCCGCCGATGGTTATGAGATTTTCCGGCAGTTTGCCGTCTTCAAAATTGGCCCACTCCCTTACCTCGTACTGCGCCGAGGCCGTGGAAACCGCTAGCGCCATGGCTGCGATTGCCACAGCCCGGCCTGATAATTTCTCAACCAGCCTGAGAGTCCACACGCGCGATGATGCCTTCATAACAGGGTTTGTCCTTTTTTCGATCATTGCCCAAGAATGTGGCACTGGCAATAATTGCCGGTACCCGATGCGTTCTCCGTAGTGGGCGGGGGGTAAGGCCATGTCAACAAATTGTATTGCAGGGCCAGGCTTAGTTTTTGGCTGCGCCGGGTATGTGGCCAAAGCGAAACAAAACCTTGGAGGACCTGTAGCCTATGCAACCTGCCTATGAAGAACCTGAATCGCCTGAAACCGTATGTCGCCCGCCACAAATGGCGGATCATTGGCGGATTTATATGCCTTGGTCTGGCGAATTACTATACCCTGCGGGTGGCGCGGGTGGTGGGCGAGGCCAGCGATGCCGTGAAGGCGGGCGACCACAGCCCGCAGGATTTTATGAATTACGCCCTGGCGATCGTTGGTTTTACCGTGATTATGGGGATATTTCGCTATTTCATGCGGGATTGGATCGTGGGGGCCAGCCGGGACATCGAGGCCCAGTTCCGCAATGACCTGTTCGCGAAGCTGCAGAGCCTGCCGCCGTCATTTTATGACCGCCAGCGCACGGGCGACCTTATGGCAAAGGCCACGAGCGACGTGGAGCAGGTGCGGAATTTTATCGGGCCGGGATTTCTGCAGTTTTTTAACTCGGTACTGATTTTTCCGCTGGCGCTGTGGCGGATGTGGGTAATCGACCCGCGCCTGGCGATGATTACGATGCTGCCGATGGCGAGCCTGCCTATCGTTATGAACTACTTCGGCAACCGGGTGCACTGGCGGTTTCGGCAGTGCCAGGACCACTATTCCCTGATCAGCGCGATGGTGCAGGAAAACCTGGCGGGGGTCCGGGTGGTGAAGGCGTTCGTTCAGGAGGAGGCGGAGAAGAAAAAATTCGCGGACCTGAACAACCAGTTTATTGATATGAACATGCACCTGGCGAAGATCCAGAGCGCCTTTTACCCGGTGCTGAGGGTGCTGGCGGGGCTGAGCGTGGTACTGCTGATCTGGATTGGTGGCCAGGATGTGATCCGGGGCGTGATAACGGTGGGCGAACTGGTGGAGTTTTCGCTGATCCAGACGATGCTGTTCTGGCCGATGATTGCGCTGGGATGGACGGTGAGCCTGATGCAGCGGGGGGCGGCGAGCATGGACAGAATCGCAGAGGTGCTGGATCTGCCTTCGTACACGGAGCCGCTGGACCAGGATGATATGCCGGCGGATCTGGTGCCGGAGACGGAGGGGGCGGATGAGCCGGGCTGTATCGAGTTCAGGCAGCTGACTTTCCGTTATGCGCCGGATAACCCTTATGTATTGCAGGATATTAATGTGAAGCTGGGGGCGGGCCAGCGGCTGGGGATTGTGGGCCATACGGGCAGCGGCAAGAGCACGGTGGCTGCGCTGCTGGGCGGGCTGTACCCGGCGCATCGGGGTCAGCTGTTTATCGATGGCCATGACATCTGTGATATCCCACTGGAGGAACTGCGGGACCGGGTGAGCTTTGTGTTCCAGGAGACGTTCCTGTTTAGTGATACGCTGCGGAATAATATAGCGTTTGGTCAGCCGGACGCGCCGCTGGAAGAGATACGGCGGGTGGCGCGGGTGGCGCATATTGATAACGAAATCGAGGCGCTGCCGGCGGCCTATGAGACGGTGCTCGGCGAGCGGGGCATTAACCTGAGCGGGGGCCAGAAACAGCGGACGGCTATCGCGAGGGCGCTGCTGCGGGACCCGGGGATCATCGTTTTGGATGATGCGCTTTCGGCGGTGGATACGGAGACGGAGAGCCGGATTTTGAAGAGTCTGCACGAGGAACTGCAGGGCCGGACGAGCGTGATTATCGCCCACCGGGTGAGCGCGGTGATGAACTGCGAGCAGATCATCGTGCTGGACGAGGGCCGGGTGATCGAACGGGGTACGCATGAGGAACTGATGGCGCTGAAGGGCGAGTATGCGGACCTGTTCGAGAAGCAGCTGCTGGCGGACTCGATAGAGGCGGAAGCGGGATAGGCGGCCGCCTGCGGCGGGAATTATGAATTACGAGTTCTGAATTATGAATTGCGGTGCGGCTTCGCCGCGAAGAATGGGTGGGCTCTAGGCCGGGTTATTCCAGGCTGAACCCGCTAAGGGTGACGGGGACAGGGGTGCCAAGGTTGTTGTAGGCGGTAGGGATGGCTGCGGAGGTGTAGTCGAATAGCCCGTTGGCCTGGCCGGGGCGGTTGGAGTAGCCATCCATGTAGATCCATACGCGGCTGTCTGGATCATTATAAGTAGCAGTGGACGTAAAATGAAGCAGAGCAAGGTTAACCGGTTCAATCAGGTCCATGGCTGTGTACATATGCAGGCTGCGGAACTCGTTTACGTTGGGGATTCCGGTAAGAGGCTTTTTTGCGCCAAGCGAGTAGTCGACGAAAGATGATGGCTGTCCGGTGTTGTCCTCGACATCGTCAAGGGAGACCTTGGTGTTATCGTAGGCGATATAGATGGCCATGGCGATAATGTCTGTATCGGCCGGGGACATGGTGAGGGTCATTGTGAAAGGATCGTTCGGGCCGGAGACTCGATCTACAAAGTCGAGGTCCAGAGTGTGAACAGCGGCCTGGGCGCCGGCTTGGGAGGTGAGGCTCAAGGTGACTGCGGTAAGGACGTGGGTGATAATTTTGCTGAACTGCTGTTTCATTAGAATCTCCTAGTACTGGGACCCGTTATCCGGGCCTGAAAAAACCGGCGCCCGTACCGTTTCCCTACAAGTGCATGGGACACAGGGGAAAGGCACGGACGCCGATAAAGCGGTTACTGTTTTACGCCTGCAAGGTTGAAGGTGTGGGGAATGTTTTCGAGATCGGAGCCCTGGAGACCATCGACGACGGGCTGGGTTAGCCTGTCTTCAACGCAGAAGATGAAGGGGGCCGCGAACTCGGGCTTCTTGCCAAACTTGATCTCGGCAAGGTTGGTGGCATTGGTGAGGTCAGCCGTGGTGGTGGCTGAGATGACCCGCTGCACCTGGCCGCTGTTGGCAGGATGGACGACCTCGGGGCCGACGGTGTACTGCACCCTTGAGCCGGAGGCACCGGTGTTATTGGTTACACCTTTGAACTCGACCTGGGATGGTTCATAGCTGATTTTGAAGGCGAAGCCGGCGACGGTTTTTTCGGGACCTTCGTTGACGAGCTTTACGGTAAAATCTGAGCTTGAGGAAGGGGCTGTGCCGTAGACGGCCTTGATTACGTTGCCGCTTTGGGCGGCAGCGAGAGCTGTGAATGCTGCGAGGGCAGCCATTGCCGTTAGCCGGGTAATGTGTTTGAGGGTGTTCATTTTGTTTTTCGCTTTCTGACAGCGGCTGATGCTGCTGCCGTAACGGGATTTAGTAGAAGAAACCAACCTGGGGAAGCCGCCGCCGGCTGGCGGCGACTGCCCTTGGAACTGCAACTACTTGGTTGGGAGGAGCTGCTCGCCTGCATCGAGTTCCACATAGCGACGGACGCCGATAACGTCGGCGTTGGTTACGACGCCGTCACGGTTTACGTCCATGTGATCCTGGTAAACTGCGACATCAGTG
>JAKFFN010000353.1:0-5692 GCA_036675025.1 Candidatus Sumerlaeales bacterium
TTACGAATTACGAATTACGAATTACGAATTACGAATTGTGGTGCGGCTTCGCCGCGGATGATTAGGTAAAGCAGGAACATAAAGGCACGAACTAGCCGCAAAAGGGCGCAAGAGCGCAAAAAGTAACAGCAGGAAGGGAACAGGAAAAGCACGAACACAAAAACCACAAAAGCTTTGCGTAACAAAGGGCACAAAAGGGGATTTGGTGGAGTGGGTGACGCGTGTGGTGCGAGTGGCTAGTTTTGACACAAAGGCTCGAAGACACGAAGGAAAAGCAAAAGAAAGAAAAGCAGGAAGAACGCGGAATAGGTTTATATGAGCAGTGATGGTAGCAGCGGCGAGATTGGTGGCAGTGGGATTGGTGACGACGACGATACTGGTGGCGGCGAGCCTGGTGGCGGTGAGATTGGTTGTGATGTAGTGGCGGTGGTGTTGGCGGCGGGGCGGGGGTCTCGGATGGGTAGGATTACTGAGACTTTGCCTAAGCCGCTGGTGCCGGTGCTGGGGCGTCCGGCGCTGGAGTGGGTGGTGGAGGCGCTGGGGGAGTGTGGGATTCGTCGGTTTGTTATTGTGACGGGTTATTTGAGTGAGCAGGTGGTGGCCGCTGTGGAGGGGCTGCGTGGCGCGGGGGGTGCCAGTCTTACTGCGGAAACCATTAGTGGCAGCACTGGCAACAGCGCTTTGAGTGATGATTCTGATAGCAGGCGATTTGGTAAAGCGGATCTGGAGTTTGTGTGCATTCATCAGGATGAGCAGTTGGGGACTGCGCATGCGATGCGGTTGACGCGGGAGGTGGTGGGCGGGGCGCCGGTGGTGCTGGCGTTTGCGGATATCATGACGTCTGCGACTAATTATGGGGCGATGATTGATCGGTTTAAGCGGAATGACTGCGCGGTGGTGGGGGGCGTGAGGGATGTGGGGGATCCGTATAAAGCAGCGGCGGTTTATATGGATGAGGAGGGTAACATAGAGAGGATTATTGAGAAGCCGGCGCAGGGGAGTTCGACGACGCCGTGGGCGCATGCGGGCATGTATTGCTTCGCGAATGTGGTTTATGATTACATCGAGCGGATTACGCCGAGTGCGCGCGGGGAGTATGAGATTACGGATGCGGTGGCGATGATGATTGCGGATGGGTTGAAATGTCAGGCGCAGGAGCTGGTGGGGTATTGGAAGGACCTGGCGACGATGGAGGATGTGAGGGAGGCGGAGGACCTTATTAAGCGATCTGTTGCGAGTGGCGAAATTTGACGCAAAGGCGCGAAGGACGCAAAGAAAAACAGAAGAAAGAGAAAGCAGATTCTAGCCGCAAAAAGGCGCAAAAAGCGCAAAAGATGTCGTAGCTTTTTATTATGGTGAAAGTGGTGCGAGTGTCATGATTTGACACAAAAGCGAAAAGCCAATCAGTATGGTTGCTTTCGCTTTCTTATTTTCTCACCTTCTCACCTTCTCACGTGTTTTTGACTACGCGGGTACCGGCGAGGTGGTCGAAGAGGGTTCGCTTCTGGTTGTCGAAGATGGCAATGAGGTAGGCGAACATGGTGAAGAAGCTGGAGAGCTGGGCGAGAATGCTGGTGGAGGAGAGCATGATGTTTGGCAGCTGCAGGACGGCGGGTGATACGGCGCGGATGATGGCCTGGCTGAAGCGGACGGGGGTGCCATCGGGGGAGACGATGCGGATGCCGAGGGCCATTTTGCCAAGGGTTGCACCGAAGAAGCCTACGAGCAAGGCGTCGTAGAGAACGCCGAAGACGACGCCGGTGAGCATGGCGGGACGAAGAGCGCTATAGAGCTGATCAATATCCTGGGAATTCTGGAAAGCTTCGGTGGCCTGTTGCAGGACTGACATATCTGCGGTGAGAGCAATTACAATAAACATGACGACGGTTGTGACCAGCTGATCGATCATTTTGGCGAAGAAACGGGATGGGATGCTGGCGAGGTAGATGGCGGCCGGGGCGTCTGTGGCGGCTGGTGCGCCCCCGGTGCCGGGATAGGCAATTGGGGCGCCGATGGTGGCGTGCTGCTGCTGGTAGTGGCGCGCAAGGTCAGAGTCGCAATCGCGGCAGAGCGTGAGGTTGCCGAGGCGAGCGCTGTCGTAGAGGCCAAGAGGGCCGCGTCCGCACTGGGAGCAGTGATCATTGCGGATAGGCTGGGAAGACTGGGAGGACGTGGGTGTTGCTGTTGGTGTTGCGGTGGGTGATGACGGGATGCGAGGTCCGTATTCGGCGGTTGATGGGGAAGGCGGCGCAGCGGGGCTGATGTGGATAAGGCCGGCGTCGCGGGCCTGAGTGAGAGGCTGCCAGTTTTCCATGCCGTCGGTCCAGACGAGGGTTTCGTGATGGATGCGGCCGTTGTTGACCATTTCCTGGAATTCTTCGTCGCTAATGGGGCCGCGCTGGCGGTCGCCGTCTGCGTAGTACCAAACCATATTTTGGGTTGTCGCCTTTAGGGGAAGTGCTTTGATGCTGTGGTGGTGATGCGATTGTGATGCGATTGTGAGTTTGTGGTAGGTTACAGGGATTGGCGGGGAGACTTCAGGGTGGGGCAAATTATGAATTATGAGTTATGAATTTTGAATTGTGGTGCGGCTGCGCCGCGGATGATTGGATTAAAGCAGGAACACAAAAAGCACGAAATGCTTCGCGGCACAAAAAGCACAAGAAGGGGGATTGGGAGAAATGAGTTGGTCCAGGGCGAGGGTTCACGAATTTTGACACAAAGACACGAAGGCTCAAAGAACTGCAAAGAAAGAAAAGCACAAATAACAAAAGCAGAACCACAAAAAATACAAGAACAGAACCACAAAGAACACAAAGAGGCTTTTAGGGGGGGCAGCGGTCAGGGTGCGAGTTACTAATTTTAACGGGGAGACACAGAGACATGGGATACAGAGGCTCCGATACGCAGGTACTCAAAGGCGCAGGGCACAAGGATGTGATATACGGAGACGAGAGCAGAGACGACGATATGCAGTTGCTCGCAGATCACAAAGATGTGATATTTAGAGACGAGAGCAGAGGGGGCAGGTATGTGATGCTTAAAGGAAAAGCCGGCGGTTTTTGGCCGCCGGCTTTGCTTCGCGTTACTTGAACCGCTTGTGGCGGATTCTTTTGTTTATAGATGGCGCCGTTACTGCTTTCTTTTACTGCTCTGCGCCTTCTATCAGCTTTTTGACTGCGGCTTCCATTTCTTCGCCGCGTACGTCGATGGCTGATATTTTTCCTTCTTTATCGAGAAGGATGGTGGTGGGGTATTTCATTACGCCGTACTGTTCCTGGATGGAGTCGGCCTTGTCGCCACCGTCAAAAATCTGCGGCCACTGGAGGTCTTCCTGCTCTACCAGCTTTGAGAGGTCTTCCACGGTTTCGTCGGCGGAGATGCCGATGATCTCGAACCCTTTGTCTTTGTAGGCGGCATAGAGCTTCTTAACATTAGGAAGTTCCATAAGGCAGGGACCGCACCAGGTGGCCCAGAAGTCGAGGAGTACGACTTTGCCTTTGAGGTCGGACAGCTTTACGGTTTTGTTGTCGATGGTCTTAGCAGTGAAGTCGGGAGCTTCCGCGCCTTCTTTAATTTTTTCCCAATTGGCGGTGCGCTCTGCCACTGCGGTCAGGCGCTCCTGGAGGGAGTTGAACAGGTAGGAGAATTCACCATTGGGGTGAGCTTCGAGATATTTGGTGGTTCCTGCCAAGGCGGACTTAATGGCGTCGGGCTGCGACATGTTCAGCTTGCGCAGTTCGTTGGCGACCGGGATGGCCGTCTCGACGTCGGCTTTCAAAGCGGCCAACTGATCGGCCGGAAGCGTCTTGCTCTCGGTGAGCTCAGTCTTGTCTGTGATGCTGAACGAGACTGCATTACCCTGGGATGAAAGGGAAAGGCTGACTGAGGTGTCGATGGATGCGGTGTGTTTTTTGTCGGTCGAGAAGACGGTGGTTTTGCCGAGAACAGGGGTGCCTTCCTGAAGTACTGTTACGACGGTTTCAATGTTGCTGCCCTGTTTCGTGGTAACGGCTTCGCCATCTGCTGCTGCGTTGGTGATGGGGAGGGAAACGGTGACTGTGGATTTACCTTCTGCGGGTGGTGCGGCAAAGATGTTTTCGACTGAGAAGGTGGGGAAAGCTGCTCCGGCGAGGCCGGCCTTCTCGAATTCTGTATCGCCAGTGGCGCCGCTGGTGGGCATCTGGAAGGTGAAGCGGGGGCCGGGGCTCATGGTTTTGCCGACGGTGGTGTCTTCACTGGCCGAAAGGGCTGCGTAGAGGGTGAGGGTTTCGCCTGACTTTTCGAGGACAGTGATGCTTGTCAGAATGTCCATGTCCTCGGCCTGCTCCTGGCCGCCGCCCGACATTTTGACGGAGCCCTTGGTGGAGTAAGTCAGCTGATCGCCCGGTTCGAGGGCGTATACAGCAGCGGCGGGAGAAGAGGAACCAGTTGTGGGCTCATCCGCCGTTGCGGTGGGGGTGGTTGTCTGGGCAGATGCTTCGGCTGCCGCAAACACCGGTATTGCGGCTGCCAGCATTCCGGCCAGCCAATGGTTCCTGCGAATTCTCATGCTAAATCTCCGTAGTTGATGAAACGCTTGTTAGCGTCTACAATGCGTCCAGCAAGAATTTGACCAAAGGCAAAAGAAAAACATGGCTCTCATCTGGAGACGTAAAGAAGAAGACGACCAGTTTCAGACGGCAAAACCGGGGGAAGGTCCTGTGCAGTTTAAGATGCAGGAACCTGTACCGCCTGTGACAAACCCGGCGCCGGCTGCACCGCCAGCCCCGGCGGCGGAGGAGTCTGGTTCCAGTGAAGATGCACCGGCAGACACGGGAGAATCAGACAGTAGCAGCGAAGCAAAGGGCGGTTTCTTCGGGCGGATAAAGTCCGCTCTCGGGCTGAAAATTGAGAAGACAAAGAGCGAGTTTGTCGGCAAGATCAAGGAAGCGATCAAAGCGGCGGGCAAGGTGGATGAGCACCTTATTGACCGCATTGAGGAGATCCTTATCGGGGCGGATGTGGGCGCTGAGACCACGATGCGGATCGTGGATGAGATGAAGGAGTTTGAGGCGCGTGGCGCATCGCCGGATGATCTGCTGAAGAGCTTTAAGAGCCAGCTTCATGATATCCTTGGGCATGAGACGCACCGGATCAGCGTTGCCGGGCAGAAGCCTTATGTGTTCCTGGTGGTGGGCGTTAATGGCGTGGGGAAGACGACGACTATCGGCAAGCTGGCGGCTGAGTTTCAGCGGCAGGGCAAGCGAACGATTATCGTGGCTGGAGATACGTTTCGCGCGGCGGCGGTGGATCAGCTTAAGATCTGGGCGGATCGCACTGGCGCGGAGTTTTTAAGTAAACCTATGGGTTCGGATCCGGCGGGTATTGCGTTTGACGGTATTAAGAAGGCCGTGGATGAGGGTTTTGACGTGGTGCTGGTGGATACGGCGGGGCGCCTGCATACGAAGACGAACCTGATGGAGGAACTGAAGAAGATTGCGCGGGTGAGCGAAAAGGTTCTGCCGGGGGCGCCGCATTCGACGATTCTTGTGCTGGACGCGACGACGGGTCAGAACGCTATTACGCAGGCTAAGGTGTTTAGCGAGGCGATTCCTGTGGATGGTATCGTGATGACGAAGCTGGATGGCACGGCTAAGGGTGGAGTGCTGATTGGTGTGGCTAATATGTTTAAGATCCCGGTGGTGAAAAT
>JAKFFN010000292.1:0-28721 GCA_036675025.1 Candidatus Sumerlaeales bacterium
ATCGGCGCGCCCATCCAGACGAATCCCCTGAACCTGCTCCGGCGACATATAACGTGGGGTGCCGATAACAGCACCGGTGGGCGTAAAAGTCGCCTCTTCAATATGGACAATGCCGAAGTCGGTGATCTTTGCGATGTGATCCGTACTGATCAGGATGTTATCCGGCTTTATGTCGCGATGGATAATGCCTTTGCTGTGAGTTACCTGGAGAGCATCGCATATCTGTGACATATAGAACAGCGCTTCTTTTACGCGTTCCATGAAGTCCAGGCCGGGCTTGTTGAAGTAGTCTTCGAACATCTCCCGCAAATTTTGCCCGTCAACATACTCCATGGAGATGAAGCTGCAATGGGTCTGCTGGTTGATGTTGTAATCGAAAATGTTAACAATATTGCGGTGATTTAGCGTTGCTGCAATGCGAGCCTCGCGGAAGAATCGTTCGATGGCTTTGCTGGAGTTGGCAAGGCCTTCGCGGAGAATCTTCATGGCCACAGCGCGATTCAGCTTCTGGTCGAATACCTTATGGACCACACCCATGCCGCCGCTGCCGATTTTGTCCAGGTATCGGTACCTGCCGACGGCTACATCGCCAATCAATTCCTGCATCTTTGGATCGCTGACCGCTGAACCGGATTCCCGGTGGAGTTCCGCCCGGATTGTCTCCAGCCTGTCCCTTACGTCCCGGTAGGATTCGTCCACGGACTTGATCGTGTTGAGCAGGTTCAGCGCCTCTGGAAGCCGCTTGCGCTCCATCATTATCAGGTGCAGTTCGTAGAGATTCTCAAGGTCAAGATCTGTCGCCGGGATGGTCTGGAAAGCTTCCACAGCGATGGTAAAGTTGTGCTGTTTCATGTAGGCCACGGCGAGGCGCCTGGTTGCCTCTACGTTGGTCTCCGGAAACTGGGCGGCGTGCTTGTACTCGGCGATGGCGTTTTCAAACCGGTCGTCTTCAATATAGAGGTCGCCGCTGCGCAGGCGGAGCTCCGGCAAATTCGGGTTACGCTCAAGGATGCTGTCATAGATGCGGCGCAGCTTATCCCGGCTCTCGCGGTCGTCGGGCCGACGCTCCAGCGCCATCTGGTAAAACTGCATGGCGCGATACCAGTCCTGCTTTTCCAGGAAGTGCTGGCCGATAATGTGAAACTCGGGCAGATGGTCTTCAGTAAGCAAAGGCAGAAGCTCGATGATCTTACCCAGCACCACGAGGTCATCTTTATAGCCCATCTGAAGGACTTTGGCAAAGCTGACGAGCGACTTGTCAAACCGGCGGTTGTTATAGTGAAGTTCCGCCACGGCCAGTTCCGTGTGGATCTCCATTTCTTTTTCCCGCAGAGCCCGCGCCTCGCGGATTACCAGATCATTATCATTAATGAACTTGAGGAGGTAAACCGCGGTGTCCAGTTCGCCAATCTTTTCAAGTTCAGCGGCGATCTGGTTCAGGAGGCTCTTGTTCTCCTCGTCCACCGGGATTTTCGACAGGTAGTCAAAGGCCCGGCGATAATCTTCCATCTCGATCAAGATGGCTGCGATACGTTTGACAAGTGAGTAGTTCTGATTGATGGGGAAGTGGACGTGTTCGAACTCCTGCAGGGCGGCCTTGCGATTGCCGGATAGCAGATGCAGCTCCACAATCTCCATGCGCAAGTTGTTGGCTGCGTTCTGGTTGCCCTCTATCTCACAGGCCCGTTGCAGCAGGCGCACGAGGGAGCTTACGGTCTCCGGATCATAAAAACCCTGTTCAACCACGTCGCGGTAAACGGTAAGCGCTTCATCATCAAGCCCCAGGTGCTCGTACAGACGTGCGAAGTAGGCACGTTCTGACGGCGGGAAGGTGTGAAGCCGCGACGCCAGTTCATAGGTACGGATTATGGGGCGCAGGTCGTGAAGCCCGAGCTTTACAGCCGTCTCGTACGCGCCGATGGCGGGCAGGATATTTCCCTTAAACATGTGCAGGTCGGCCAGTGCAAAAAACAGGTCGGCAGATTTCGGGTGTCTCTCCAGGGCCGCGTGCAGCATCTGTACCGTGTCAGCCAGGGCGTCGCCGTCAATGGCAGTAGGCTCAGGGAAATCGATGGTGAACCGGCGCAGGTGCCTGAGAAACACCGATAGATGAAGTGCTTCGCGTATCCGTGCTTCCTGCGGAGCGGCCATCAGTGCTTTTTCAAGGGTCGGCCTTGAGCGGCTGTTGAACATGCCTCGATCGACATAGCGATTCGCCAGGTCGAGCAGTAAATCAATGTCCAGCGGGTTTTCCGTGAACTGCTCTTCCATGAGCTCAAGCGTGGCGGGATTTTTCTTCATGCCGTGTCACTTGATAATGACTTTACTTAATCGGATCATGCAAGTGCGATATTGCTCCCGGAACACTTAGAACAACTGTGGAAGCAATCGGTCGGCAACACGGACGATTCTCCCCGCTTCGTCTACAAATGCATGAGTTGTAGAGCCTTCTGCCAAAAGCTGGGCCTCGCCCTGTTTAAAAATCCTGTAGTGAATCGTGATGGAAGCTCGGGTAAGCCGCGTGATGCTGGTTTCTATGAGAATCGCATCATCATAAGTGGCTGGGGCGAAATACTGTACCTGGCAATCCCGCACCGGCAGGAAAACACCCTCTGTATCCTCCCAATCGCGGTAGGTGCTCCCCAACTGGCGCAGTAGTGTCGTTCTTCCAATTTCAAAATAGATGAGGTACTTGGAGTAGTAGACAAAACCCATGCGGTCGGTATCACAATAGAGCACCCGGACCGGTCCAGCTATGCAGGAAGCTAAGGGCGCAGTTGATGTAAGGCAGGTCGTGTTCATCTAAAGTAGCTGTAGATCGGCGCATAATATTTGTGCAACCGTTATTTGTGACGAAACCGCAACTAATTCCCGGAGCTAGAAAAACCGGGGCAGAAGCCGGTGCGCCGCACGTATGACCCGGCCTTCCTTATCAACAAAGGCATGGATGGTGGATCCCTCGGCCAGCAGTTCCTGCGACCCTTCACGATGTATGCGATACTCGAAAGTGACTGAAGCTTTTGTAAGTCTGATCATGGAGGTGTGGATAATGATAAGGTCATCATAGTTGGCCGGCATTTTGTACTGTATGTCAGCCCGACGGACCGGGAGGTATACGCCCTCTTTCTCCTCCCAGTCGCGATAGGTAGTTCCGAGGCCTCGAAGCAGGTCAGTTCTGCCAATCTCAAACCAGACGAGATATTGCGAATGGTAGGCGTAACCCATGCGGTCGGTGTCGCGGTAGGTAACGCGGATGGGTCCGGCTGTGCAGGCAGCAAGTGGGGCAGAGGAGCTGTCGTTCGATGGCTTGTTCACGGGTTTCATTTCAGCGATCTCTGGAAACGCATTCACGCCACCTGTATTTAAAAGGGCCTTACCGTCCATTTCCTGTTGACCAGCAAAGGAAAACCATACACTTGTGTTCGCGGTGAAGAGAGATTCTGGCAGAAAATTGTCAGGTCCGCTTTTCTCTCACACGTTACCGGTAAAGTTGCCGAGGCTTTTCCGGGTGGTGTACAAATCCATACGTAATGAGCGGAGTGTCATGCCGAACAAAGCTCGCTGGAGCATTGGGAAAAATATGAATCGTAAGGCTATTGCGGCCGCGATGGGCCTGCAGCTGGCCATGGGTATTGGAGCTTTGCACACACCGGTGCGGGCTGAACTTACTGTAGAAACTCATGACCTGCTGGAATTTAAATATCAGCAGGTTGGCGCGAGCGAAGAAGAAGCTGTGCGTATGGCCTGCATCAGGGCCGTACACGCGACCATAGGTCGGGTGCTTTTCAGCGATTACTCCCTACAGGCCCAGGATCTCCTTGTGCCTTACATCGCTAAAAACTGGGCTCAGTTTGTGGCTTCGAGCTACGTACTGGAGCGGCGGGTAGACCGCGAAGCCTTTGGAGTACTCGTGCGGATTCAGACCTTCCCCGAAAAGGTTCACCGTGACTTGCGCGAGAAGAAATTCCTTTATAAGCCGCAGCCAAACCCCAACTACGCTGTTTTTGTCAGTGAAACGGTTAACAACCTTCCGACGCCGATCAGCAACGCGCGGCTGGCATCACTGAAGACCCTCACTGACGATGGCTATAAAGTACAGGATGCTGTAGTTCCTGTGCCCGGATACCGTGTGGATCTGGAAGATACTGCCAGTGTGGCCGCAGCCAGGGCCGCTGCTGTCCAGGCGGGCGCTGAGTTATTGATCCTTGGTTCGGCCGAAACGACTCGCGTGGGCCAGGAGAAAGTCCTGCTAGATGATCTCATTACTTACGATACCAAGTTGAAGCTTGTGCTGGTGCGGGTGAATGACGGCCGGGTGCTGGGCGAATTTGACCGCAATGTACGCTATAGCGGCACTGATGAAACCGAAGCTGCCGCAGGCGTGACAAACAAGGCCATGGCCGACGCCACGCGTGAACTGCTGGCAAACAGCCAGGGCATCCGCGAGCGCGAGGTGCTTGACAAAACGAAGTTCAGTCTGATGTTTACGGATCTTACCGAAGACGAAGTTAAGTCAGTGGCAACCTTCCTGCAGAGCCGCCTGAGCTACGGCACAAAGGTGTATTTGCGCAGTTGGCACGGCAATGTCGGTATTCTTAATGTAGATACCGATCGTGCCTACGCAGCCATTGAACGCGCCATAATCGACTTCGATGCCTATGATATGCGGATAACCGATCGCCAGGGCGACCGCATTACTGTGGACGTTCAACACTAGCGCCAGACCATTACATATTTTCGGACTATGCGTCGCTCCAGGGAGCGGCGCTTTTTTGCGCTATGATCATGGGAGACCACAAACTTCTTGATCTTTAAGTGTTCCATGGAGACTAATAAGCTGCATTGCGATGGGCGGCACAGTGTGGCAGAACTCATTGTTTTACGTATGACAAATTGCTGACAGCGATCAAAAGACGCATTATAACTAGTATTGGGCTGTAAAATAAAGCGCAATATTCGGCCTGGCGGAATAAATATTCCAGAATGAATTGTTCAAAAGGTGTTGACTGCAGGGGAGGTGAGGGGTTAGAAATTCTTCTGGCTTGAACAGATTCTTTTATATTTCTGATATGGAATTGGGGGATATGAGGGCAACGAAGCAGGATCTTAACGAAGCTTTCGTATGTTTTTAATGTTATGCCGGAAGCTACTGTACGACTTTTTAATAATAGAGAGGGAAATTCATGAGGCTTAAATCATATTTATGTATTGTCGCCATAGCTGCCGGGGCGGCTACGGCAAACGCGCAGGACAAACCTGCAAATCATCTAGTTATGTCTGAAGTAGTAATCAACTCCATAGCTGAGAGTGCTACAGGCAGTTCAGAATACGTTGAAATTTTTAATCCAACCGCTAGCGCAGTTTCCCTGGATCACTATTTCATCACCGACCAGGCGCAATTTTATAACTTTCCCGTTTTTCAAGATGCTGGCGTCGTTAATGACATCGGCGGTGGTGACTACATCCTGCAATTCCCTCCAGGACACTCAATTCCAGCAGGCGGTATCGTTGTTGTTTGCTGGCACGCCAAGAGTTTCGTAACGGATTTCTTTGGCGGGAATCTTGCCAATTTTACTGGTCTGCCCGGCAGCCCGCAGTTATTCGAAACCGGCATTGGCGCCAATTCGGATGCAGCTGTTCCAGATATGATATCTTACAACTCCAATGCTGACCCTAACGCAGCGGTAAACTTCAGCCATACAAATGGTGGAGAGTTTATCCGGCTGGCGTTTTGGGACGGCCGCGACCTTGTGCAGGACGTGGACCTTGTAAGCTGGGGAGCTGCAAATGCTACCGGTGGAGACGCTCCTCAACAGCGCGGCGGCCTTGCCTCAGACGGGCCTGATGCGGGGGGAGATCTGACCGATTACTTCTTCGACAACGGTATCGACACAAGAAATGTCGACGTCGATCCAAGCTATGACCCGAATTCTCTGGCTCGTCGCACAACCATTGAAATTGGTGAAGCCGGTTTTACTGGTAACGGGCATCAGGGGCAGGATGAGACCACAGAGTGGTGCTGGGATACCTGGATGGGTGGAGAAGGTGATGGTGGTTCTGCTACAGATGAAGACAACTTTTTAACTCCGGGCCTGCCTGGCGGGCTCGTAACAAATAGTGAAATTCCCGTACCCTTTATTGGTGCCGTATCTCGTAGTGTTAAAGATCCTGTTCCCGGTGCTGCTTTCACAATCACCTGTCGTGCCGGTTCTGTTAACACCCCGACAGTTCAGCTTTTCCTCTCCACAAACGGCTCAGCCTACGTGGCTCAAAATATGACATTAAACGCTGGCACCGGCTCGTACGAGAAATCGGTGGGGCCATTTGCAGCCGGAACATATCTCAAGTATTACTTCCAGGCTACTGATGGCGGAAAGACCGGCCGTTATCCTCTGAACGCGGCTGGCCAACTGTTTGCACCGTATGAGAATGACTTCTACACCCTGCATGTTCGCCCCACACCGCCAACTGATGCTGATCTGATCATTAACGAAATTCAGTTTAACCCTGCTGGCGGTGATAACAGCACCAACGCGGAGTGGGTGGAAATCTATAATAGCACAGCAACCCCGATCAATCTGTCAGGTGGACACTATTCAGATTTTGCGACAAACTCCGAACGGTGTGTTATTCCTGAGGGAGCCATTGTTCCAGCTAACGGTTACATTATCCTGACGTCAGCCAGCGCTTTATTTTCAAACCTGTATCCATGGGTAGAAACAGATAAAGTGTTTGAAATGCATGATATCCGTACTGACGCAGTACCGGGGCACAATAATGACGCCGATTCACCTATGATTTCGGACGCGAACGATTATCGTTGGATGAACCGGCCGACGGAGAAGCTGGATACGACATCTTACCAGGATAGTTCTCAAACCGGGTCTACCTGGCCGGATATGACCACAACTACCGGTGCAGGCAATTCCGGAAAAACCGTCGAATTGAAGCTGCCAACCTTAGACAATTCGGAAGGAGCGAACTGGGCGATTTCCATCAATAGCCATGGTTCCCCAATGGCCCCGAATCAGCAGTCTAACGTTGCTGACTGGACTGTATATTAAGCATCTGGTGGAGGCGCCATCTGGCGCCTCCACCTTGTTTTAAATTTTGGAAAAGGAGATATAGAGGTATGGACCGTCATGTATATAAAATCCGCAGTGCCTTTACGCTGATTGAGCTGCTCATCGTTGTGGCAATCATCGCAATCCTCGCTGCTATCGCTGTTCCTAATTTTCTGGAGGCACAGACTCGAGCCAAAGTTAGCCGGGTACGGGCAGATCATCGCACCATTGCCACTGGAATGGAGATGTATCACATCGACACGAACCAGTACCCCTGGTGCAATGATGACAACCTTTGCTTTGCAACTCGTGCTAGGACCGAGGCTGGACAAAAAGAAACTTTGGAACGCCTAACAACTCCAGTATCATATCTAAACGGCGAAGGTGGATTTTACGACCCATTCACTCCCACGAAACGGTGGGTAGGTCCCACTGTATCCACGCTGGAAGATATTCCAATGAATACTGAAGCGGAGAAAAAAGGCGCCCGCCTTTACTGGTACACTGCGCGCAATGCGAAGGATTCCCAGGTTTGGGATCAGACTGCTGCTCAGGATACCGGCACAAAATGGTGGGTTCTTCAGTCTTCTGGACCAGACAAAACAATGGATTTCATATGGCAGTTGGTAAACCAGTGGACCATTGACGCTCCCGCGTTTCGCGCCCAGAGTGGCCGCTTTATCTACGACGCCACAAACGGGACAGTTTCTCGTGGCAGCGTTTGGCGTATTGGCGGCGTGGTTACCGGCAATGCAGCCTCATTTGGCCGCGTAGTGGAAGCCAGCCAAAACTAATAGCTAACCCCTGTTCTACATTTTTTACCTTAATGACCCCGCTGGATACCAGCGGGGTTTCTTACTTCAGACCAGCGGATAGGTAATAGTAAAACGCGAACCGCGGTTCGGCACTGATTCGATTCGCATTGTGCCGCCGGTGGCGTCCAGCAGTAGCTTCACGACCGTTAGCCCGATTCCCATGCCGCTGTAGGCCCGTTCGAGCCGGTAATCCACCTGGTAGAAGTACTCAAATATCTGCTTCAGGTTTTCCGGAGAAATTCCGATTCCTGTGTCCGAGATGTGGATTTCCAGATGGCTTGTGGTCCGGTTAAAAGTGATGGTCACTTTGCCGTCGTATTGGATGAACTTGATGGCGTTGTCGAGCAGGTGATAATAGATGCGTTCCAGGGCGGTGGCGTCGGTTTTAATTGCCGGCACGGGGGCCGTTACGACGGGTTCGATGGTTACCTGGCGCGATGCACGGCGATGTTCCACTTTCGGAATTACGCGCCAGAGCACCTCCAACGGGTCAACCGCCTGCGTTACAACGTTAACCATCCCGCCCGATTCCACTTCTGCTATTTCGAGAATGTCGTTCACCATGTTTTGAAGATGGTGGCTGTGGTAGGAGACTCTTTCGAGCATGTCCTGCTGGGCCGCAGTAATTTCGCCGGCGCGGCCCTGGCGCAGCAGGTGAATGAAACCAATGATGCTGGTAAGAGGAGTTCTGAGTTCGTGGGAAACAATGCTGAGAAAATTCGTCTTCAGCTTGTCTACTTCCCGCATGCGGGTGGCGGCAACAGTAAGCTCCTCCACGAGCTCTACGTTCTCCAGGGTGACGCAGGCGTGATTCACCAGCCACTGAAATCGAATAATGCACTGCTGATCCAAGGTCTCATCTTCAAACTGCCGATCGGCAATCAGGATTCCGTGAAGTCCTCTGCGCGTCTTCAGCCTAGCGGCAACCACCGGCATTTTAATAATGTCATCGAGGCCGGTCAGGTTCGTATCATTGAGTTCATAAACCTGGGTATGGGGTGAGGCCGCGACGCGGGTAAGCAGATGGTGTTCCGGCAATTCGGGAGCATCGGCCACGAAGCGCTGGAAACCGGCGTTTAAGGCCGTGCCTTCTTCGCGTCCCTGCAGCAGCTGCACCCAGAGCGAATGAAACCGCAGGTCATACAGTTGCTGGATAGCTGCCGGCTCCGATGATTCCCGTTCAATTTCCGCGATCTGGTCCCGCAGTACCTTCTGCTCCCGGTCCATTTCTTTACGGAAATGCCTGTGTTCGTGGGCAGTTCTGGCGCCAAGGGCCATTCGCCCCTGGTACTGGTTAAGCTTTTCATCATAGCGGATGATAAATGCGCGGCTGAATCGGAAAGTGTCGGGTGCTACCAGCAGGCCAGCCACGATGGCATAGAAATCATCAAGCTTGTGCGCAGAGCCAAGGGCCATGTGCACCTGCTCCAGCAGTTGCAATTCTTCGTTAACAGCGTTCGGCTTAGTGGTCACGGATATCCCGGTTTTACCTAATGCTTCCGCTTTGTCATTTCCACCACGGTGCCATTGCCCGGCGTGGTGTGAATCTGCACTTCATCCATAAACTTCCGCATCAGCACGAGTCCAAGCCCGCGAAACTTTTCACGGTTAATATCCAGGTACGCTTCCATAGACATGGGGTGATCCAGGTCAGGCTGACCGGCGCCGGAGTCTGTAATCCTGATAGTCATGCGGTCCGGAGACAGGTACAGTTCCACCTGCACTTCCCGGCCATGTGTGCTCGAGCCGCCCTCGTAAGCGTGTTCCATGGCATTGGCGCAGGCTTCATCCACGCTGATTTCTATCTCCGCAACTTCCTGTTCAGAGAAGCCCAGGTGGCGGGCCACACTGCATACGAAATCTCGCAGCAGGCCCAGTAGCGAGGTATCTACCTGGCAGCGCAGTTCCATGTGTGGCCTTTCGCGTGAAAGATCGGCAGCCTGAGTCATGGCTTGCATCGTCCCCGGCTTCAGCTCGACCCGGCTTTAATCATTTCTACTGCAGAGGCTTCATCAGCGGCAATTTTGAAGATGCGGGTAAATCCAAGTCCGTCCAGTATGGCAAAAACCTTAGGCGACGGATTGAGGAGTACCAGGTTCCCCCCGCGCTGGCCAAGCTTTCGCGCCAGACCCATCATGGCGCCTATACCAGCGCTGGAAATGTAGCTAAGGCCGCTTATGTCCAGGATTACGCAATTTCGTCCCGAGTCAATGGAGGCGTGCATAGCCTTCTCGAATTCGATCACAGTGTGTGCGTCGATATAGCCACGAAGGTCATAGATGACGCATGCCGGATCACAACCCGCTTCTCGACTCGAAAAACTAAATGCTTTCATCCCGTGTCCTCTGTTCTATTAAGCTTCGACAGACGCCATGGTAGCGGTCTGATCAACTTCCGACCTCTCCGAATCAGTTGTCCGGATAGCCAGCATCGTTATGTCATCGTGCTGCGGATGACCCTTCGTAAAACTCTTAATATCAGCCAAGGTTTTCTTGATGATTTCCTGAGGTGTAGCCTTTCTGTTAGTCGCGATCAAATCAAAAAAGCGATTTTGTCCGTACTCATTGTTCATTGGGTCCATGGCTTCCACTACGCCATCAGTGTAAAAGATAGCCGTATCAGCTGCTTCCAGGTCAATGGTTTCTTCTTCGAGGATCTGGAACATGTCGCCGGCGACAAGACCCATTGCCATGCCCAGCGGCGAACTGAGCTTTACTTCCCCGTCCTCCCCAACCATAACAACAGGCTCGTGGCCAGCCCGTGCGAAACGGAAAGTTTTCTCCTTCGTATCGAGAATGCCATAGGTAATCGTCACAAACACATTTTCGCGGGTGTCAGCATAGACGCGCTCGTTCACCTTGATCAGTACGTCACGAGGTGACAGGTTACCCGGGGCATTGGCACGCATGGTACAGCGGACTACAGCCATGATAAGGCCGCCCGGAATGCCCTTACCGCTTACATCCGCGATAGCAATGCCGAGGTAGCGCCGGTCGTCGTCTATCCATATAAAATCGTAGTAATCGCCGCCAACTTCGAGGGCCGGCGCCGAGAACGCTGCAATTTCAAATCCCGGTGGCTGCGGGCAGCTCTTTGGCAGAAGCATTTGCTGAAAATCATGTGCTAGTTTCAGTTCCTGTTCAAGCCGTTGCTTCTCCGCCATTTCGTCGTAAAGCCGGACAAGTTCAACCGTACTGGCAGCCTGGTCGGCCAGGGTTACCAGCAGTTCCAGTTCTTCCTGCTGGAAGGCCCCCACGCCTCGCTTGTTAACAACCGCAAGTACCCCCAGGGTTTTGCCGTGGGCCAGCAGGGGAGCTACCATCATGGTTCGTATGACCACAACTGGTGAATCAACCTTCGGCACCCGCGGATCAAGCGCAGCATCTTTGATGAGCACAGGCGTGTTGGATTGCGCTACCTGTCCGATGATACCTTCGCCCAACTGGATTTTCTCCCGCTTAACACGATCAGTCAGGTATTTTTGCTTCGTCAGAATGTAACCGGTCGACTGCATCAGTGGCGGAAAAACGCCATGGATAACGCGCGCACTCAGCACGCCCTCATCCGGATCCAGGATAAAAGTCGCCGCGGCCTCGGCGTCGGTCTGCTCAGCCACGAAGCTGGTCAGCGTTTCCAGGGCCGGCTCAACGCTCAGCGCACCGGTGGTGATTCTCTCACCGAAAACGTCGAGGAAACGGTACACCGCCTCGCGTTCACGTTTCCTCTTTTCCAGCTTCTGTACGAGCACCTTTTCCCTCCTCTGGGCACGTACTACCCAGAAGACAAGACCGGCGATTATGAGAAGGTAAACTATAGCGGCGGGATCGGCCATATCAACAAATGTATCCAAGGCCAATGGTTGCCTACCGGCAACAGAAATCGCAATAATCAGCCATCCATATAGCTGCTTAAGTTTAACATTGCCATATTGGCACAAAGATCGTTTGGGCTGTTGGTACCAGGAGAACAGCACATGAAACTGGCAATTGCAGGCGGTACGGGATTAATAGGCAGCGCGGTAGCCCATAAAGCAGAGTCGGCGGGGCACGAAATTACTGTCCTGCATGTTCCCCGGCCTGCGAAAGACCGGGCGCACGAACCTGGAGCCTGGAACGACGCTCTGGAGAAATGGCAGCCCGAAACTTTCTCTGGTTATGACGCGATCATGTTCTTTGGGGGAGAAGCCATTAGCAGCCGCTGGACCGACAAAAAGCGGCAGCGGATCATATTAAGCCGGCAGGAACCATGCCGCCGGATGGCGGAGTGCGCGGCCCGGGCTGCACAACGGCCCCGGGTTATCGTCAGTGCGTCGGCCACGGGGTATTATGGTAATCGCGGCGAAGAAACGCTGACGGAATCTGCCGCTATCGGAACCGGATATCTCCCGGAAACCACTGCCCAGTGGGAAAGCGTATGGTCAGAAGCCGAGCAGGCCGGAATTCGCGTGGTCAAGCTTCGACTGGGAGTGGTGCTGAGCCCGAATGGCGGCGCACTGAAGATGATGCTGCCGGCGTTCAAAGCCGGGCTTGGCGGCAGAATGGGGTCAGGCCACCAGTGGATGGCCTGGATCACAATTAACGATGCTGCGCGGGTGGCTGTTTGGGCCATGGAAAACGAGACCATATCGGGGCCTGTTAATACGGTATCGCCCGGACCCGTGCGCCAGTCGGAGTTTGCCAAGGCGCTGGGTGCAGCCTTGCACAGGCCGGCCATCGCGCCGGTGCCTGCCGCGGCCCTGAAGCTGGTATTTGGACAGATGGCTGAGGAAACCATCCTTACCAGTTGCCGCGCTGTGCCGGCACGGGCAGCCGAAGCCGGATTTCACTTTTAACATGCTGATATCGCCACCGCCTTTCGCGCCATTCTTTAGCAGCGCCGCGTCCATGGCTCAAATATCAGCCAACCGCCAGCATAAGAGTCTCCAATGACTTCCGCTGTAATTCCTGCCCCCCCGCCTGCCCAGCTTACTACGGGCTTAATCCTGTTGATGGCCACAGCTGTCGGGCTGATCGTCGGTAATCTCTACTACGTGCAGCCGCTTATGGGCGTTATCGCCCGGGATTTTGGAGTTGCGGATGCCACTATCGGCTACGCCGTAACGCTTTGCCAGTCGGGGCTGGCATTGGGGACGCTCACCATTCTTCCGCTGGGCGACGTCACCGATCGCCGGCGCCTGATCTGCCTTAGTTGCCTCTTTGCTGCCACGTCCCTTGTTATCATGGGGTTTTCGCCAAATGCCGGTCTGTTCCTGGCGGCAAATTTTCTACTTGGTCTTACTTCCGTCGCCACTCACCTGCAGGTTTCCTACGCGGCGCACCTTGCCCCGCCGGATAAGCGGGGCCATGCGGTGGGCGCGGTTATGAGCGGTCTGCTGGTGGGGATCCTGGTTGCCCGCACCATCAGCGGGTACCTGGGCGCCTGGTATGGCTGGCGCTTTATGCTTATGGCTGCCGCTGCAGTCACTTACGGGCTGGCAGCGGCGCTGTGGCTGCTGCTCCCGCGGGACGATGAATCTCACACAATCCGCTATCGCGACCTGCTTCTCAGCATGCCGAGACTCTTTACCAATCTCCAGGTTCTGCGTGACTCCTGCGTTTATGGCGCCATCACTTTTGCCGTGTTTAATGCCTTCTGGGCAACCATTACCTTTTACCTGGAAGGACCGCCTTTCCGCATGGATAGCCGCGGTATCGGGCTGTTCAGCATGGCGGCGGTGGCGGGCGCACTGACGGCGAATTTTGCCGGGCGGCTCACCAACCGTATCCGGCCGGTCGTCATTATTGCGTGGTCGCTAGTCATTACGCTCACGAGCTTTGGCGTGTTCCTGGGCTGGGGAACCAGCCTTGTGGGGATGGTAGTCGGCATTGTTCTCATGGATCTCGGTATCCAGGCTACCCACATTGGCAACCAGACCCGGGTTCACGGCCTTATGCCCGAAGCACGAAGCCGGCTTCATTGCGTGTACATGGTGACCTACTTCCTGGGCGGCGCCATCGGGAGCGCCCTTGGCACCTGGGCCTTTGCCCGCCTGGGCTGGCCGGGGCTTTGCCTGGTAGGGGCGGGGCTGACGACCGTTGCGCTGGGCTACTGGTGGCACCGCCAGCGCACCAATAAACGTGAGAAAGCCGGAAACATCGCCATGACGGGCGGCGTTTCCGGCTAACAGGTTTTTTACTAAGAGGGAAAACTGCTTGGCCGGGTTACTCGCCGGCGAGAGCTTCCTGGATTTCCGATAGCGGCGGAACATCCTTGGCGCTCTCGTTGACCTTGGCGTACTTGACCTTGCCGTCTTTGCCGATAACGAACGCCGAACGCTTTGCCACGCCCTTGAAGCCGAGCAGCTCTTCGTACTGACAGCCGTACTTGGCAACGGCCTCGCGGTTAAAGTCGCTGGCGAGATCGAAGTTCAGGCCCTGGTCTTCTTTGAACTTGTTCAAGGCAAACGGGCTGTCTACGGAGATGCCGACGACCTTTGCGCCCAGTTCTTCGTAGCGGTTCATGGCATCGCGGGTGTCGCACATCTGCGTCGTGCAGACGCCAGTCCACGCCAGCGGAAAAAACAGCAGTACAACGGGCTGTTTGCCGCGGTAATCACTCAGGCGAAATTTGTCCTGGCTGCCTGCTACCGGCAGTTCCAGGTCTGGTGCGTCTTGTCCAACCTCAATAGCCATGTCTTTGTAGCTCCTGATGAATCGTAATGTTGTCAGATCAAATGCTAACGGTGCTGACACATGTGCCTATAACAATTGGTGTCAACCATTCCACGAAGCTAGTGGAAATTAGTTTTCCACAGGCTCATTTTTTTTACTACATAATAGCGTAAGTCCTTTAGTTTTAATGATCCGTGCGGAGAAACTGCGTTTTAATTATTCTGCAAGTCTAGTCCTTTCAATGTTTTATACGGAGAAACTATTTCCATTTTTAGAATTTGTGTCGGGGACAGGGCCGTTGCCAAATCTGCATTGGTTATGGCTGAAGGCAGAGTCGTTGTCTATTCCCGGAGAGACCCTGAGGGATACGCATTTACCCTAAAACGTCGTGGGGAGGTGGAGCCGGCCTGAAATACGCGCTGCGTTAAAATACGGTTGTATTAACTTATTCAAAAGAATCCGTGGCAATTGGTTGACAAATCCACCTGATCCCGTTTTTAATTTAGCCGTAGGTGGCGGCACGCACTATATACTAATTTATTATACGGGAGTAAAGGCATCATGAAACGATATGGTTTCACGCTCATTGAGTTGCTGATCGTTGTCGCGATCATTGCAATTCTTGCAGCCATTGCAGTTCCCAATTTCCTGGAGGCTCAAACGCGGGCGAAGGTCAGTCGTACTACATCTGATATGCGGACTTTAGCAACTGCTTTTGAGACCTATACGGTGGATCATAACCGGCCACCAACTGTACTTACCGGCTATCCTGGCTCGCTCTTGAACGGCCCCAGCCTTGTGAACTCTGCGAACACCGGAATCGCCTGGGTCAGTTATCGATTCCGCAGGGTAACGACGCCGATTGCGTATATAACATCGGTGTTTCCAGATGTTTTTGCCCAGGGAGGTAAAACGAAAACCTCGACCGGCGCCACTAGTGTTAACTACGATTCTTTCGATTACATTGACATGCACTTGGATAAAGACCTGGGCAGAACGGGCACTGCTGTTCGACAGGGTGGTTTAACGTCCGGAGGTTCCTGGCGGGTTGCTTCCTGCGGCCCGGATAACATCCAGGCGTTTGGTGGTTCAACGGTCGGCGCTACCAACAATTACCTGGGTGTAGATTATGATGCTACAAATGGAACTGTAAGCACCGGTGATATTGTGCGGGTTGGTGGATCAGCCCCGACCCCTACGTTGCCTGCAATTGATCGCGTCAGGAACAAATATAATCAGACGGGCATCTGAGTTCCGGGATATGGAATTATAGCGGGCGCCCCTGGTGGCGCCCGCTTTTTTTTGCATTGTCGCAGAATCCAAAACCGATTGCATTCCGTGATCGTGGGTGCCAAATCCCAGCCACTGCTAAACTCTCCTCAAAAAGGAACTGCCGTTGCTGAATCATATCTGGGTTTTTCTTGTCGTGGTGGGCATTATCACCGGGCTGGGAAGCGCCGTCTATAAGGCCGAAACCGGCACCACCGTCACTAAAGAAGTTGACGGGGTAAAGGTGACAGAAACCATCCGCTATGATACCTGGAAAGAAAAGGTGTCGTCGGTAACCGGCGAAGGCAACCGGCTGGCAGGGGAGATGTTTGACCTTATTGGCTTTCAGTATGAACGGCCCAACGGTTCCATGGGCACTGGTGCGGTGGGCATAGCTATTGATTATATCGGCCTGATTGCTTTCTGGCTAGGGCTGATGAAGTTGGCCGAGGCGGCAGGGCTGGTCGCAGCTTTGTCGCGGTTGATTTCGCCCCTGTTCCGGTTCATCTTTCCGGGTATACCGCGAGATCATCCTGCCTCCGGCGCTATACTCTTAAATTTCTCCGCCAACATGCTGGGGCTCGACAATGCCGCTACGCCACTGGGCATTAAAGCCATGCAGGAACTGCAGAAGCTCAACGGCAGGAAGGACACGGCAACCCATGCCATGTGCATGTTCCTGGCGCTGAACGTCTCCAGCCTGACCATTATTCCAGCCTCGATCATAGCTCTGCGGGCCAGCCGCGAAAGCGCGGCGCCGGCGCAGTTCTGGCCAGTGATGCTGGTGGCGACGTTTATCGGAACCATGACGGCGCTGATCCTTTGCAAGATTATGGAGAAGTTCTCGACGGATAATCCGGCGCCCGGCGAACCCGGAGCTGACCCTGAAGCCGAACCCAAAGGCGGGGAGGTGCCGGCGTGAACGAACTGGACCCGAACACCGTGCCAGGCTGGCAGGTGATTTCAGAGCTTGTCTCCGGCTGGATGATTCCGCTGATCATCCTGATCATCGTCTGCATTGCATACTTCCGCAAAGTGAAGGTTTACGAGGTATTTGTGGAGGGCGCCAAAGAGGGTTTTGGCGTTGCCGTGATGATCATTCCGTACCTGATTGCCATCTTTGCCGCCATTGCGCTGTTTCGGGCCAGCGGTGCCCTGGATTATGTGGCTCGCGCTTTTGCCACGGTGATCGCTCCGTCGGTGATGCCGGCGGAGGTGCTGATGATGGCGCTCATTAAACCCATGAGCGGCAGTGGCGCGCGCGGCCTTATGATGGATGTGTTTACGCAGTACGGCGTGGACAGCTACCCGGGTTTCCTGGCGTCGGCGATTCAGGGCAGTACTGAGACGACATTTTATGTAATCGCTGTTTATTTTGGGGCTGTGAATGTGCGTAATACGCGCTACACGATTGGGGTAGGGCTTTTTGCAGAGTTTGTTGCGGTGGCGGTTTCGACATTTTTGGCGTATCTTTACTGGCAGACGGGATGATGGGGGTAGGGGCCTCGGCTTGGGAATGGCCAGCTGTTAGAATAGTGCTGAAGCGGCTGGAAAGCCCGGCTGAAGCCGGCTGGGGAAGCTTGCCGGGCGGAGTTACGCCCCGCATAAATGCGGGCGCAAAGAGGGAGCCGGCTGAAGCCGGCAAAGGCTGGTGGGGTTTAGGCTGTGGCTGTGGCTGTGGCTGTGGCTGGGGCTGGAGCTGGGGCGGTTTGGGATTGCGGCCTGGTTTTGAGGGTGGCGGCTGCGGTTACGACAAAGCGGCAGCAAGCTGCCGGCACTCCAAATTCGCTGGACTGGATTTATCGTTTTCATTCCAGTATAATCGTTTATCGAGTACACCACGTGCCCGCGTACGAAAGACCGTTAACGAAGAACAGGTAATCTGCTGCGCTCCGCGCAGAGTAAGAGCGGCGCCAGGTCACCGCACTCCAGAGAGACTGCTGTGAACCTCTTATTTCTCTATCTTCTTTACTGGGTGGTGGTCGTGCTGGTTGCGGGCGTGCGCCGTCGGTCGGGGATTATTGCTACCCATCTGCGCTGGAATCTGCTGCTGATCGGTTCGGTTGTCATGATGCTGCCGTTTTACTGGATGCTGGCGACATCGCTAAAAGATGGCTCTGAAGCCATGACCTACCCGCCGACCTGGTGGCCGGAGCAGGCGCAGTGGAGCAATTACCCGGAGGCCTGGAAGCGGCCGGAAGTGGGGTTCGGCAGGTACTACTGGGTCAGCACGTACACTACGGCTCTTACCACCCTTGGTACACTCTTCACCAGCGTGCTGGCTGCGTATGCATTTGCGCGAATGCAGTTTATCGGTAAAGGCGTTTTCTTTTACCTGGTGCTGGCCACACTGATGGTGCCGGGGCAGGTGCTGATTATCCCTGATTACATCATCCTGGCCAAGCTGCAGTGGCTTGATACCTACAAAGCGCTGGTGGTGCCATGGCTGGCAAGCGTGTTCAGTATTTTCCTGATGCGTCAGTTTTTTATGACCCTGCCTGACGACCTGTGGGATGCCGCGCAGATTGACGGCGCCGGCCGGTGGCGATTCTTGTGGCACGTGGTTGTACCGCTAAGCGTACCCATCCTGATTACGACAGGGATTTTCAGCTTTATCGCGACATGGAACAGTCTCTTGTGGCCGCTTGTCGTAACCAGCAGGCCGGAAATGCGGACTTTGATGGTGGGGCTGCAGGTTTTCACGAACGAGACGGGCGGGGAATTTCACCTGTTAATGGCGGCCTCGGCGTTTTGCATCCTGCCCGTTGTTGTGGCATTTTTCCTTCTGCAGCGCTTCTTCATCGAGGGGATCGCCCGTAGCGGCCTGAAGTAAGGGATAAAAAACTCTTGATTATCAGCCCGAAGAGTTTAACTCTCTGTAAAGTTCATTTTCATCATCATCTATATTAGGAAAAAGAAAGGGAGAGGCATGAAGCGTATTGCATTATTTTGTACTGTTTTATCAACATTGCTGGCTACCCCGGCGTTTGCATTAGATGTAGATACATTTGAAACATATGGTGACTCCAACGCGCTGCTTACAGTTTGGAGTGGGACGGGCGGGTTCTTAAACGAATCCGCGGAGCTGGTCGCCGCTGGCGGAGCATCCGGTACTAACAACTGGATGAAGGTGTATGACGGCGGCTTCAGTGTGTTCCGCAGCGCACCGAACATTTTAACGCCGACGACGGCGGGGAACTATAAGCTCAGCTTCTACTATAAGAATGGCATCGACGGCGGTTCGCCGTGGATATCATTGACGGCAGTTCTGACACAGGGGTCGTCAAATAAGGTGAATGCTGTTCTTTCGCCCGCCAGCAACCCGCCTGTTGTATCTGACTGGACTCTATACGAATCCCCGATCTTCTCACTGAACAACACCGAGGCGATCAGCGTTGAGTTTAATGGTAATAACGGCTCTGACGTCTCGTATACGATAGGCGTAGACCAGATCATTCTGACGGAGATCGTCAATCCGCCGCCGGTAGTTGTGGCTTCGCCTGATGACCGGACACTTCTTTCACGTACCCGCACGATTACCGCGCTGGCTTCGCTAGGGAGCGGTAGTTATACCAACGTGACTTTCGACGTGGGCAATAACGGCAGTATAGAACACACTGACGCGACTGCGCCGTACGAGTTTGTGTGGGACACTCTCACGGCGATGCCACAGGACACTTCCGGTACCGTCGACCTGAAAATTACGCTTACTGATAGTGCTTCAATGACGGGTTCGGTGATAGAAAGCTATATCATCGATAACCAGTATAATGGCCGGCAGGTACTGGTGGACGCGAATATGAACACGTTCCAGGGCACTGGTTTTGGCGCGAATCCCCCGGTTGGTTTTGTGCCGTTCCAGGTTGAATCGGGGAACGCAGCCTTCGGTCCCGGGCCGGACCGGAACGATGTGGCTGACCAGGCGCTGAAAGTGACCTTTACTGCGGGTGACTTTACAAACCGTTACGCTTTGCGCAGTGAAGGTGACCAGGGAGCGCATTACGGCCTTCAGAACAGCTTCTGGGGCAAAGGCACCAGCTGCCGCATGTACTACTTCTCCAGCGCTGACAACGTGACTTATGCTACGACAAGCATCGATGCAGGCCTGGTTAATAATGCCAACTGGACTTTTGTTGTGGATGCTCCGGCAACTCCCGGCCTTACCGCCAACGATTACGTGAGCGTAGCTACTCACCAGTTTGCTGCCGGTGATCACTTCTGGGACGACGTAAAGGTTGAAGCCAACATGGCTCCGCCCGCTGCGGAAGTGGAAGGCTGGAACCTGTACTAACACGCAGCTTCCACTGGTATAAAAACAATGCTGTACTTACGTGCAGGAGAAGCTTCTTCTCCTGCACGATTTCTTTTTACGGGACCTGGTTTATGAGGCGAAGGTTTTTAGCACTGCTGTGCCTGTGCTTCTGTTTTTTCCATGGCATATCCGGTGCGGATATTTTTTCGGGGCTGACAGGCGACACAACGCCGTTTGTTGCGCGGCAGGAGAAGGCGCTGAACGTACTAAACCTGTGGCGCTTTATGTCGCCGGAGTTTGCCCAGCAGTTTTCTCCGGAAGACGAGGCTGGTATTGCCCGGGTGGATGAAGCACTGGGAAACCTGGCAAAGCAGATAGACGATACAACCGCTTCGATTTCCGGTCCGGCTGAACATTACCTTGTCTACGTGCTTGCAAGAACGCAGGCGCTTAACCGGCTGGATTTTTCAGAGGCCGCGCTTCGGAAATTTTATCAGCTGAACCCGGCAAAATACCCATGCGAGCAGCGCGCGCGGGTGTCTGAGTTTCTTGTTCCCACTGAGTTTTTGTCAGATGCCAGTTCAGGTACGCGGCTGGCGGACATAGCCGAAAGGCTTCGCAAAGAACCGTTTGCGAAGGTGGCATATGATGTTACGTCACGATTTACTACGCCTGGCACCGGCTTCCGGGGTGAAGTGACGCCGGCATCGGCTGGGGAGCAGCGGTTCGAGATTTATCGAAAAGCAGTGGCAGATGCGGGGCTGGACAAATCTGCGGGGCCTTATGATGCAGAGGGTGGAGTTCTGTTTGTGCAGGTGCACCAGATGTTGGGAAAAGAAGTCGAGTGCTACGACTACCACAAAAACCGCGTAGTGCAGGATTACGGGCGGGTCTGGTTGAAGAAGATCTATTCCGACACCGTGACGACGATGACACAAGATCTGCAGCCTTCAGTCGTTGAGTTAACAACCAGTACGGAACTTACCGATCCTGCGCTAGTGGTAGCAGGGCACACGGTGAGCCTGGCGAAGGCCAGGGCGACACTGCCGTTCCTGATGGGGAATTCGCAAACGCTGGAATTCTGGAAATCTATCCAGCGACAGGCCCTGGAAGTGGAACTGTATTACCACAGCGATGCAGGGCAGCAACTCCGAAAAAGCGAAAACTTCCTGCAGTGGGTGAAAATACTGGCGGTCATCCGCGATGCAGATAACCGTGTGGAGGCGCTTGCTGACGATAACATTTCCACTGCTGCGCTGGAGGATTTTTTCGTCCGGCACCACAAGCGCTATGGAAGCATTGGGGCAGTGAGTTTTCAGCTCTACCAGTGTGACAAGGGGCGAGCGGATAATATGATTAGCTGTGCTGGTCGGTTAGAGAAGCTGCGTGAGGCGCCAGTACATGTGGAACTCCCAAGCGGTGTCACGAGCTTTACGCTTGAGAATGTCATGTGGGAATCCCGAAGCCGGGAGGTCCAGGTGGCGACACAGTCTTTGGAGCCGGGCGAGTGGTCGCAGGTATTTACCGAGGACGGTATACCCCGCGTAATCTATTTGACTGACATTGATCGTGTAAAGCCCAGTTTAAATGACGTATCTGATTGGGTAAAACACGATTTCATCATGGAAAAGCGGCAGACATTCTGGCGGAATTTTGCCGGGCCTGGAACAGCACCAGACGGCGGACAGTAGCAAATAAGCCGGATTCGCGGGTTTAAGTGTTCTGATATCGAGAGGTTGGCGTTTTGAACTTAGTGAAGATGTTTAAGCTGATGGCCACGACAGCGGCTCAGCAGGTGACGGTAGGCGGGCAGGCGGTAATCGAGGGCGTGATGATGCGCGGCGCAAATGGCTATGCCGTGGCTGTGCGCCGTGCTGATAACAGTATTGATATAGACGTGAACCCGCATGTGCCGCTGGGACGACGCAAACCTATTTTCAAGACGCCGGTGCTGCGCGGCGCGGCCGGTCTTTTCGAGATGATGGCGATAGGCATGAAGAGCCTGGAATATAGTGCACAGCAGGCGGCCCTGGATGATCCGGCTGAGCAGGAGAAGCGCCGGAAAAAGGGTGAAGTGGTTGATCCTCATGCGCCGGCCAGCAATGAGCCGCCCATGAGCAAGCTTGCGCTGGCACTGACCATGGCGTTCAGCATTGGTTTTGGCCTGTTCCTGTTTGTGGCTGTGCCGAACATCGTGACGCACTTCGTCGGCCAGTTTTTTGTACCGGAGGGGCAGGACTTTCTTGAAGAGAATTCACCCATTGCGTACAACCTGATCAGCGGCTTCGTGCGTATCCTGATAATCGTGGGCTATATCTGGGCGATCTCGCTGATGCCTGATGTGAAGCGGCTGTTCCGTTACCATGGTGCTGAGCATAAGGCCGTGAGTGCCTTTGAAGCGGGCAAGGAATTAACGGTGGAAAATGTGCGCCCGTTTACGATTTTCCACCCTCGCTGCGGCACTACGTTTATCGCGATTACGCTGATGGTTGCCATTCTGACGTTTGCCGTATTTGCCCGGGTGCTTGTTATGATCTGGCCGGAGTTTAATGAGTTTTCGTTTGCGGCGCGTAAGGCCATGCTGATCTTCGGGCATATCCTTTTGATGCCGCTGGTGGCGGGGATCTGCTTTGAACTGCTTCGTCTGGGTGGACGTTTCCCGCGGAACCCGCTGCTTAAGGTGCTGATTACGCCGGGTTTCTGGTTTCAGCGCCTGACGGTAAAGGACCCGGATGATACGATGATTGAGGTGGCTATTGTGTCGCTGAAGGAGGCGCTGGCTATTCGTGAACCGGCACCGGCAGCAGAGGCCGAGGCTGCAGAAGCAGCACGTGAACCGCAGGCAGCCGTAACGGCGTGATTTTGAGATGCCTTAACGCGTTTACCCGCACCCGCGCAAGCCAGTACGTTAAAGGTTAGAACTTGCCATGATCCGCTTTAATGACGTGTCTGCGGCCTATGCCGAGCAGCGAGCCGACATTGACGCTGCCGTTGCTGATGTGATGCAGCGGGGCGATTTCATCGGGGGCCGTGCGATCAAGGAGTTTGAGGAGGGCTTTGCGGCCTTCACGGGATCGGCGGCGTGCGCAGGAGTTTCCAGTGGCACATCAGCGCTCCACCTTGCAATGCTGGCGGCCGGGATCGGCGCGGGAGATGAAGTCATTACCACGCCGATGACATTTATTGCAACCGCAGAAGCGATAAGCTTGTGCGGCGCAAAGGTTGTGTTTGCGGATATTGATCCCGTGACCCTGAACCTGGACCCGGATAAGGCGGAGGCCGCAATCACGCCGCGTACGCGCGCGATCCTTTTCGTTTACCTCCATGGAAACCCTGGCGGGGCTATGGAAGTGGCTGAAGTGGCAAAGCGTAATAACCTGCTTTTGTTTGAAGATTGTGCCCAGGCCCACGGCGCAAGGCTGGCCGGCGGCAATCATGTGGGGAACCTTGGTGAGGCCGCCGCGTACAGTTTCTTTCCGGCAAAAAACCTGGGGGCTTTTGGAGACGCCGGCGCCATTACCGGAAGTGAACACCTCGTTGGGCGCGCGCGGCAGCTGGCCAACCATGGCCGAAGTGAGAAATACCTGCACCAGGTAGAAGGCCTTAACGCCCGGATAGATACACTGCAGGCCGCAGTGCTGAATGTAAAGCTCGGAGCATTGGATCGGCAGGTGGACCACCGCAATGGCCTGGCCGCGCAGTATCAGCGCAAGTTGGCCGGTTTGCCGCTGCGCTTCCAGCCGGCCCCGGATGGTGCTCGACATGCGTGGCACTTGTTTACCATTCGCACGCCTCACCGCGATGAACTTCAGCGGCATCTTACCGATAGCCAGATCGAAACGGGTATCCATTACCCGATCCCGCTGCATCTGCAGCCGGCGTATGAGTACATGGGGCATGAAAAAGGCGATTTCCCCGTGGCCGAGGAAACCGCTCTTCAAACTCTATCGCTGCCAATGTATCCGCAGCTGGAGACCGGTGCAGTAGACACCGTTTGTGCTGAGATTGAAAAGTTTTTTTAAAGGGATTAGATAAGCGAGATTGACTGAAAAAACGTAAGTGGAAGTTTCTCACGTTTTTACATTTTCACCGTCTCACTTTACTTTATTCCTTCACTGCCGCCTTGGGTTCCGGGGTATCGTTTACCAGTTCGCGGAACTCTTTGCCGGGCTTGAATGCCACGACCGACTTCGCCGGGATCTGGATTTTTTCGCCGGTCCGCGGATTGCGGCCGTTGCGGGCATCCTTGGTCTTCAGGTAAAAGGTGCCAAACCCAACGAGCGAAACTTTGTCGCCCTCTTTCAGCGATTCTTTAATAGACTCCAGAAACAGTTCGACAGCTTCCATGGCCTGCTTTTGAGAAATTCCTGTCTTCTCCCTTAGCAGGGTGGCCACTTCCAGTTTCGTCATTGCGTAAGCATCCTCTCCCGAGAAATCCTTCGATTAAGTGGATTTATGGAGCAATGGTATGACATCAGCAAGGATTTTTCAACACCTCACGATAAACATTAGCCATTTTATGTCCCATGGCTACAAGGGTATAGTTGGCCTGGTAGCGGGCGTCGGCGCTTTTTACCAGCGTTGCCCGCAGGGCGAAGTCGCGGGATAATAAGTTAACAAATTCAGTAATGGCGGCCGGGTTCTTCGGGGGGATAAGAAGGCCGTCCTGCATGTGCCGGATCATCTCAGGAATGCCGCCGACGTTTGTGGCAATGATTGGTACGCCGGCTTGCATGGCTTCCAGGATAGATACCGGAAAACCTTCCCAGTCGCTTGGCAGCAGCAGCATATCCATTACCGCGAAGAGACGCGCCGGCTTTTCGACAAACCCCAGAAACCTGATGGCATGTTCGACGCCCGCCTGTGCCGCGGCCTGGCGGATGGCGCCGTTGCTGTCATCGCGTCCGGCGAAAAGGAAGATGGTTGTGGGGTTTTTTTCCAGGATAGCCGGAAGCGCCGCGATAACGTTTCGGTGGCCTTTCATGTCGCGCAGGTTTGCAAGAATTCCGATTACAGGATAGGCATCGGGCGCAATGTTAAACTCAGCTTTGATGTCGTCCGCCTGGTCGCGAGGAATCTCTTGTTCCGGCACGCCAATGGGCACCAGCCGGCATGTGGCTGAGTTAATTTTTTCGCGCTGCACGGCCGCCTGCCGGGCCGCATCGCATACCGCAACGTAACAGGTGACGAAGGGCGCGGTGAGCCGGTCGAGCGCCACATGGGGCGTGCGCCGCCAGGGGTCCACCGAGTGAAGAGTGCTGATGACGCGCTTCACGCCGCCAAGGCGGGCCGCCCAGCGTGCGATGGAGTCGGCCCGCAGGCCGTGAGTCTGGACGATGTCGATTTTATTCTGGCGGCAATACTTTATCAGCCGCCAGATGCCGGCAGGGTCAGCTGCGTTCTGGAATTTGAAATGCACTGTCTTCAGGCCCAGTTCCTGGGCTTTCAGGTTCAGCGCGCCAGAGCCAATCAGCGCGCCGATATGCATTTCAAATTCATCCCGCGGCAGAATGCTTCCAAGGTTCAGCACCATGCGTTCGGCCCCGCCAAGATCCGATGTGGAGCAAAGCTGTAGAACGCGGATCATGTGCGCCGATCAGTAGCTGCGAGCAAACAGAACTTCGTGCTGGGCTTTGCCGCCGCAATGCACGCAGACGCCCTCCGGCGCAGGGTACAGCTCATTGTTATCCTGCAGCGGAATGCAGCGGATCGTGGCTTTGGTCTGTTCCTTGATCTTCAGTTCGCATTCGCCATCGCCGCACCAGGGCGCCTTGATGAAGCCGCGCTTCTCTTCCAGCACCTGCTTGAATTCGTCGAAGTTTGCCACGGTGCGGGTGTTTTCGTCGCGGAACGCGCGGGCGCGCTCAAGCATGTCCTTTTGCACGGTCGTGAGCAGGTTTGGTACGGTGTTCACCAGCTCATCCAGCGGCACAAATACTTTCTCGCGGTTATCGCGACGCGCCAGCACACACTGGTTTTTTTCCATGTCTTTCGGGCCGATCTCCAGGCGAAGGGGCACGCCCTTCATTTCCCACTGGTTAAATTTCCAGCCCGGGCTGTACTGTTCGCGATCGTCCACGTGTACCCGCGCCACTGGCTTAAGGGCCGCGGCCAATTCGCGTGCTTTTTCGATCACTGCGTCTTTGTTTTCGCCTTTAAAAATAGGCACGATGACAACCTGGATAGGCGCGATGCGCGGCGGCAGCACGAGACCGTTTTCGTCGCCGTGGGTCATGATGACGCCCCCAACCAGGCGGGTCGAAACGCCCCAGCTGGTCTGCCAAACGAACTTGCGGGTCTGGTCTTCGTCTTCAAAGCTGATGTCGAACATCTCGGAGAAATGCTGGCCGAGGTCATGGCTGGTGCCGGATTGCAGCGCCTTGCCGTCGCTCAGGAGTGCTTCGATGGTGTAGGTGTTTACTGCGCCGGGGAATTTCTCGTTTTCGGTTTTCTTGCCGGGGATCACGGGCATCGCGAGTTCGGTTTCCGCAAATTCCTGGTACACGCGGAGCATCTTCATGGTCTCTTCGATGCCTTCTTCATGAGTGCGGTGGCAGGTGTGACCTTCCTGCCAGAGGAACTCCGTGGTGCGAAGGAAGAGGCGCGTAACTTTTTCCCAGCGGACAACGTTTGCCCACTGGTTGATCAGGATAGGCAGGTCTCGGTAGCTCTGCACCCAGTTCGAGTATATCGAGCAGATGATTGCTTCGGAAGTAGGGCGGATCGCAAGGCGCTCTTCCAGTTTCTCATTGCCGCCATGGGTTACCCAGGCCACTTCAGGCGCGAAACCCTCCACGTGTTCAGCTTCCTTGGCCAGCAGTGACTCCGGCACAAACAGCGGGAAGTAGGCATTCTGGTGGCCGGTTTCCTTGAAGCGCTTGTCGAGGGCATCACGCATGTTTTCCCACAGGCCGTAGCCGTATGGCTTGATAACCATGCAGCCTTTCAGCGTGGTGTAGTCGGCGAGATCGGCCTTGCGGACTACGTCCACATACCACTGGCTGAAGTCTTCCGATTTTGACGTGATTTCCTTATTCTTCTTGGCGTCTGCTTTTGACACAACCTGCTCCAGGATGCTGAATTTATGGCCTAGCGGCCACGGGGGTTACGGGCGTGAATAGCCTTGTGGCGTGGTAAGTCTTCACGGCTCATTTCGGTTGATGATGATTTTGCCGTCGCCGTCGCGATCAACAAATATGGGACCCGACCAGGCATAGGGGAAAAACTCGCCGCCGAAATCTTCCAGCGGATCGGGCACTACAGGGTCCAGCGTGCGGAGCTGGCTGTAAGCGTAGGCATCGAGTACGGTGTCCTGTTTCAGGTAGCGCGTATATATGTGGCTGCCGAGTTCGCCTGCGCTGGTGGGGAAGCGCAGCACATCTGTGGAGGGGGCGCGGGCGCCAGCCGTCACGCCGCGGAGACCGTTTTCACGGGTGTTAACGCCGTAGAAGGAGACCCACGGTGCCGCAAGCACCCGTACGCGGATGCGGACAACTTCGGTGGTGCTGAGGTCGACAATCTCGCCAGGCAGCACGTTGAATTCGCGCGATTCGTAGTCGAGGGCATCGAACAGCAGGATCGGCCCGTTCGTGACGAGGAAATGTTGCCCACGTACTGCGGATACGATGTCGCTGGCTGTGACGTTTGCGAGCGTCTTGTTGCGATCCAGGTACATGTACATGCGCGGGTAACCAACTTCCTGCCCGTAAGGCAGGCGTGAGAACGATGAGCCGACCGGCGAAAGGGGCGGGCCCTGGTGGAGGTCCTCGCCGCTCAGGCGGGCCATCTGCATATCGATGTACTGCTCATACGTCAGCACGTCCTGCCCGATCTTCTTGCCTTCGAGGATCTGGAAGGCGGTGAAATCAGGCGGCGGCATGATGTCGTTCTTAAACTCCTTCGCCTTCTCATCATAGGGGAATGACTTCATGTAGCCGAACTCGGGATGGGTCGGCCGCGAAATCTCGAAAATCAGGTTCGGGAAAAGCTTTTTGAGGTCGGCAATAGCAATGTCGGGCGGAAGATCAGCAACGCCGGCCAGGGCTTTGTCGAAGGAGGCGGAGGTCTCTTCGTCCAATGGGTAAACGAAAAGATCGGCGCTCATATTGTCTTTGTGCAGGAGCACCCGCCGGCCGGCAAACGCGCGTACCCAGCGCTCCAGACCCTGGTTGCGGATGGCCTTCTGCAGGTCTGTCGCCTGGCCGTAATCTCCAGACACAATAACCTGTACGCCCTCACAAGCCGCCTGGATTGCACGCGTTTCGGCCGTCGCATATCCCACCGCGCTGGCGTCAGTTGCAATGCCAGCGTCCATGCTCACCAATCCGGGCAGCAGGCCCTTCATCACATGGGGCAGCGCACCGGTAATCGTGACTTCCTGTTGTGTGGCCAGTGCGATATCCTTCTCCAGGATGTCGTACTCAACGCCACGGCTGATCACAAGGCGGTATCGCCCCGGCGTAAGCGGCATCACCGCGGCACCCTGTGGCAGGTAGAACGTATTCCTGATTCCTTTGCTCACGTCGGGCGTAAACCCGTAGTCCACGGTCGGATAGGGCGGCTTCGATAGAATGGTAACCTTCACCGGCAGGCGAGAAGATGTAGGTGTCTCGGCCTCGCTGATGGCAATTCGCAAGATAGACTCGCCAGACATGTACGCAGCTGTTACCAC
>JAKFFN010000081.1:0-28637 GCA_036675025.1 Candidatus Sumerlaeales bacterium
GCGCGGTATCGCCGACAAGATCGTGGTGTACGAAATACCCTGAGCAAGAAATTCCCCAAAAATTTCGCATGGATAATCTTCTTGCTTCGGGCAAAGTTACTTTGAAAACTATTGAAAGCTTAACAAAAACTCTAGTCAAATTTCATCGTTGCACACCAACAAATGCTAAGATTAAGAATTTTGGTTATCCAGAATCCATGGAAAAGAAAATACATGAGAATTTTGATACACTTGCAAAGCTAAAAACTGTTGATCCTACAGAAGACACGTAATAACCGAGGATAAAAAAGGATTAACCAATGGGCCAATCATGTTCAAATGTCCTGGTACATTTTGTGTTCAGCACAAAACAACGTTCGCCGTGGCTGGGTGATGCGTGGCGACAAGAACTCCATTCGGTTATTGCATCTATAGTTCAAAAGCAGGGAACCAACCCCGTGATTGTGAACTCCGTTAACGATCATGTTCACATGCTGATTCCACTTTCCCGTACGGTCTCGATTGCCGATCTTATGAAGGTGGTAAAGGGCAAAACGTCCGAGTGGATTCATGGCAGATTCCCAAACCTACGGGTGTTTCAATGGCAGGGCGGATATGGCGCATTTTCTGTGAGCCCGAGCCACAAGGAGGCGATGGTCCATTACATCGCGACCCAGCAAGAGCACCATAAAACGGTAAGTTTTCAGGATGAGTTTAGACGCCTCCTCGAAATTTACAAGGTGACGTACGATGAGGCATATCTTTGGGATTAAGAGGTGGCAGAAATTGGGATTTAGTCGTCCCTTCAGGACGCCGCCCTTAATCAATTAATACCCAGGACAGCGACGCGAAGATCCTGGCGGATCGGGCGCGTCTTGTCCTGGGCTTTCTTAGTTGTCACTTCGTGACAGGTTTTCGTATCGTTTTGCCCCCCGCCCACGTGGAACAAAACTTACAAAGCCACCGGTCCTGCACGGGGAAATATAGCATTTAATTAGATAACACAACACCACATCAAACATTGGGAGCCGTTTCGGCACTGCTGCCCCTGCGTGTCCCTTGCAGATTCCGCTTGCTTGCGGGGTGCTGTCGTACAGATTTTCTTTCTATGAGCTACGATTTTCCTGCGCATGAGTCTACCCGTAAACGCCGCCGCTGGGGGTGTACGTGTGGCTGCGTTATGATCCTGATACTTCTCATTATTGCCGGCGTGATTGTCGGCTACCTGGGCTTTAAACCGAACAAGCCCTACACCCGCTATGCGATGATGGATGGCAACGTCGACGGGTTTGGCGTTTTGCGCCTGAACTCGGAAGACCAGGGCGTATCGGAATTTACGACCTTCCTGTTCCGCCGGCTGGAGAAATCCACCCAGGCGGGCGACCCTGCCCAGGCCAAGGTGATGTCCGGCGTGCTGAAGGTTTCCAGGAATTTCCTTACGACTGTGGTTCAGCCGGAAACGATGCTCTACACCTCTTACGATCCTGAGAGCGCAGACGAAAACGTGGTGATGGCGGTGCCGCTTAAGAACCAGATAGCCGCGGCGGGCGTACGCCAGTTCATACAGAAATACATCGTAGAGACGCCGATCGATAAGTATGAAGATGCGGAAATTTACCAGTTGTCCGCCGGCGATGGCACCGGCACGGCTACGCTGCTGGCGCTGGATTCCCGCGAAGCGGTGGTCAGCGATCATCAGACCTTCCTGTCACGGTCACTGAAGTACTCAAAAGACGCAACCCGCGCGGCGGTGCCATCGGAACAGCTCCAGGTGTTTATTGATGAACTGGCGCTGGATGAGCCGCCCCCTGGTGAAGACCTGGCGGTAGCGCTGGTTAACGAGGAAAGCCGCATCACGAACCTCATTTTCGTGTTTGAGGACTGGGTAAATATTGCCGGCATCTCGAACCAGATTGCCGCTGCGCTGGCATCGCAAAACCTGACTTTTGCCGACATCACGGGTATCAAGCTGACGGCCGACCTGGCTTCTGCGGATCAGCTCAATGGCGAGCTGACCCTTTACAGCCCGAGCACGGAAACGGCTACGCGCCTGGCTAAGGTGTTTGAGGGCGCGCTGACGTCGCTGGCGGGGCCGCGGCCGGGCACGCCGTTCCAGCTGGCGGGCAATGCACGCGCCCGTGGGGCTACGGTGGTGGTGGCGCTGCAGCTTACCGGGTTGAAAGCGTGGATTGAGAGCCTGCTGCCGGTGGATGAAGCGGCGGTGGCGGCAGGCGTGGCGCAACCGGCTGAGGCGACGCCGGTGCCGGCGGTTACGGTCAATCCGGCGGCGGAATAACAAATAGGGCCAATAGGACCTATAGGACCTATAAGATCAATAGGACTTATAGGCATTCCACCTGTAGCAATGGTCTTGCATCATGTAAGCTAATGGAGCGGCTTGGTTGATTGAGTATTTGAAAGGGACGGTGGTTTCGCGCGAGCCGCATCATGTGATTCTTGATGTAGGAGGCGTGGGTTACGGGCTTGAGGTTACCACGGCCGCTGCAGCCTCGCTGCCGGAAACGGGCGGTGTGGGCGAACTTCATGTCTACCTGTATGTGCAGGAGGCGGTGCTGCGCCTTTACGGATTCGTAAGCCGGCAGGAGCGGGAAGTCTTCGAAATTTTCCTGAACACCAGCGGCATCGGCCCGAGGACGGCGGTAGCGATCCTGAGCAACATCGAAATGGCAGCGTTTGCCCGGGCCATTATGGCCGGTGATTTGAAAACGCTGACCCGCATTCCCGGCATCGGCAAGAAGACGGCTGAGCGGCTGTCGGTGGAATTGAAGGATAAGCTGAAGGGGATGGTGTTTGAGGGGCCGGACCGAAGCGGCGCGGGAGCAGAGCGGGGTAATGGCACCGGGCCTGGCGGACTGGGCGGACTACCCGGCGGAGACGAGGCGGAAGCCGTTGAGGCGCTGATTACCCTTGGGTGCAAGCCCATCGTGGCTGAGCGGGCGATTCGAACCGCGGCAGATATCCTCGGCGCAGATGCCACCACGGCGGAACTGGTAAGGGAAGGGTTGAAGCATCGTAGAACATAAAATGCAGAACGCAGAAAGTAGAACGGCGGAAAGTAGCATGGGAAACGCGAAGAAGAAAAGAAGGGGAAGAGGCTTCATTCGCGAGATTCCGCTTGTTTCTGGCACTGGTATGGCTATATTATCCGTAAAAGTTTGAAACAAGGGAAGTTTTGCCTATGCCGCGGCCTGCGTTGTTGCCCGTAATCGATTGGAAACAGGTTTTTGATTCTGCCCTGACATGGGAAGCATGGCTTGAGCAGGCAGAGAGCCCCGACCAGGCGTTGCGAATGCGGGATCGCCTCGAGGCGCTGGCAGCACCGGAAGAGTCGGCCGAATGCCTCGGCACCGTGGGCCGGACTGTTAAGGTGATCGCGATTGCCGAAGACTGGTGTGGTGATGTAGTGAGGCATGCACCCGTGCTGGAGCGCATCTGCAGCATGCAGCCGCTGGTTGAAAGCCGCTACATCTCCCGGGAAGCTTACCCGGATGTGTTTGCACGCTTTCTTACCAACGGCGGCGAAGCTATCCCCAAGTTCATATTTCTCAACGAAGATTTCGTAGAATGCGGCAACTGGGGACCCATGCAGATGGATTGCCGCCTGCTGATTTCGCGGGGAAAGGCTTGCGGAAATGTGGCGGCTGCGCGGGAAATGGTCAGCGAGATTTACCAGCTGGACCCCTCCTGCAAGGCCGTGTTTACGGAACTGTGTGCACTGGTGGAACTGGCTGCGGCGCCCAGTGTCGAATAGTCACCTCCACTTGGTGCGCATCGCGCTATCTGCTGTAACCACTTATTAAATGGACGTTTATGGATAACCTTGCACCGCAAACGCTTTATACCTTCCCGCAGCTGACAAATCCTGATGTCTTTGACGTAATTATTGTGGGCGGTGGCCCCGCCGGCATGAGCGCTGCCCTTATACTCGGCCGCTGCCGGCGCAAGGTGCTGGTGGTCGATTCGGGCAAGCCTCGTAATCGCATGTCCCACGCCATGCACGGTTACCTGACGCGCGATGGCATGAACCCCAATGAACTGAAAGGGGTGGCGCGCAAAGAACTGGAAAGCTATGATACGGTCATTTCGATGGATGGACTGGTGGTAGACGCCTTCCGGACAGAAGATGGCCGGTTTATCGTTGTGCTGGAAGACGGCAGCCGGTTTCTGAGTCGGAAACTGCTGATTGCGACGGGCGTGGTTGATGAGGTGCCGGATATCCCGGGCCTGGATGATCTGTATGGTACCAGCGTACACCACTGCCCCATCTGCGATGGGTACGAATGGCGCGACAAGGCTATCGCGGTCTATGGGAAGAACTGTACGGGGTTTGGCCTGGTACAGGAGATGACGGCGTGGTCGCGAGACCTGGTGTTACTGACTGACGGAAAGTGCGATTTCGATAGCGACCAGTTGGAGTACCTGGAGGAGATGCGGATCCGGGTAATGCAGGAGCAAGTGACCGCGCTGGAGGGGGCAGATGGTAAACTGTCGGCTGTAGTGCTTGAGGGCGGACAGAAACTGCAACGGGATGCCTTGTTTTTTTCAACGGGACAGGAATTGCATAGCCGCGAGCTGCCCGGGAAACTTGGGTGCAAATATACAGAAAAGGGCTGTGTGGAGGTGGGCGCCAGCGAGGAGACCTGCGTCGAGGGAGTTTATTGCTGCGGGGATGCGTCGCACAATGCTCAGCTTGTGATTGTAGCCGCAGCGGAAGGGGCCGTGGCGGCTGTGGCGATTAACAAGGCGCTGACGCTGGAGTATAAAATTGCAAAGCAGGAATTGCACGAAGTGGGGCGTAATGGCGGCTGAATAAACCGCTTTGCGAAAGCTAAGGATGAAGCGCTGCCGCCTGGCTTTTCAGCCGGCTTTGTCATGTGCGGAGGGATGTCCGAGTGGCTTAAGGAGCACGCTTGGAAAGCGTGTGTACTCGCAAGGGTACCCAGGGTTCGAATCCCTGTCCCTCCGCCACTAGCCGCGCTACGCGCGGAATTATTAAACAATAATTACTAATTACTAATTACTAATTACTAATTACGAATTGTGGAGCCGCTGCGCGGCGATAATTAACTAATGCCTATCCACAATCCACAAGCCACTAACCACAATCCACTACCCACTGCCCACTATCCACTGTCCACTATCCACTGTCCACTAGCCACTAGCCACTATCCACTAGCCACTAACCACTGCTTTTCTGCTTTTTACTGGCACAGCACGCGCAATGGTTGCTAGTGCAGTTCGAAAATCTGACACGAAAGGCTCTCCCCATGAAACGCTTCCTCGTATTTTCCCTGGCCTTGTTGACCGCGGCTGCATCTTTTGCACAAAGCAGTTCCGATGTTTCCCAGCAGTCTGTGCGGGTAGTGCCTGTACCGGACCGCGACCGCGAACTCAGTGTCCGCATCTGGACCGACAAAGAAGAGTATCGCATTGGCGAGAACATCAATATTTACTATCGCACGAACCGCGACGCTTATGTTCTGATCTTCAGCGAAGATCCTAATGGTGAGACCCGGCAGCTTCTGCCGAACGCTTACGATGATAACAATTATGTGCAGGGCGGACGGACCTACTCGATCCCGAACCGCGGCTACCGCCTGGAAGTGACGCCGCCGCGGGGGCGTGAGAAGCTTTCGATTGTGGCATTTTCCGAACGCAACCGCACCCTGGATACCTACCGGACGCGGAAATCTGAAGCGTTCCCAAAGTCTGAAGGGCCGAAAGCAGCCATTGCCCGCGTAGAACCCCGGCCTGACACCGGCCGCGGTCACCGCTACGCTGAAGACAGCACTACCATCCGCATAACGCAGGGCTGGCAGAATGACGACCGCTGGGACGATGATGACCGTTGGGATGACGATGACCGCTGGGACAGGCGTTACGGCCGGCTGACGATTGATTCGGATCCGGGGGGTGCTTATGTGTATATCAATGGCGCCTATCGCGGTGTAACGCCGCTGGACCTGGGTCAGGTTTCGCCGGGCAATTTTGATATCATCCTCTATCGCCCCGGATATTACCAGGAGCGCAAGCGCGTAAGGGTGGATGCCGGGGAACGGGAGCGGGTTGACGAGGAATTAAGGCTGATCAGGTACCGGTAACTTACGGCCTGGCAGTGTGCCGGCCGGGTGGCGCGACCCTCCTTGCGCTTCCGGCCGGTTTTTGTTTTGGGGTATGGCGCACGGGCAATCGGTGATGGTTTAGCGCGGATAAGTGCGAATTCCTTCTTGCCTTAAATGTCGGCGGCTCTGGATGTTATCTGCTCAGAACCTGATGTTTCTTGTCTGGCTACATTGCTCCCGGAGTTACGAATGACCGGCCCATCTGTCCGCCTGGTAAACCTTTTCAGTCACGCTTATGACAATTTCGTGGCAACGGCGCGTACGTGCTATTCGGCCAAGGGCATTGTGACAGAGACCGATGTATCGGGGCCGGTGGACGCGGAGCCGAGCCTGCTGGAGCAGAAGCGGCAGCGGAAATATGCGCTGGCGCAATCGCTGTTTAAAGCGGGACACCACACCACGCTTCAGCATGCCCATGCCCAGTTTGCGCTGGATGGGATCTCGCGGCATTTTATCTGGAGCTTTCTCCATTCGCACCCGTTTTATAATTCGGAACAGGTGAGTCAGCGGTATGTGGCCGTGAAGGAAGAGAATTTCCATGTGCCGGAGGGACTGTCAGCTGCGGGCAAGGAGACGTTCCGACGGTGTGTGGAGCGCCAGATGGCGGCCTATCGTGAGCTGACAGAGATGCTGAAGCCGGTGGTGGCAGAGCATTATTTTGCCCGGTTTAAGGGCCGCTACGAAACGAAGCGGGCGGAGACGGATATTAAAAAACGGGCGCAGGAGGTGGGTCGCTACGCGCTGCCGCTGGCGACGCATGCGTATCTCTATCACACCGTGAGCGTGGTCACGCTGCTGCGGTATTACCGGTTGTGTGGCCAGTATGACACTCCTGCGGAGCAGCGGCAGGTGATTGGTGCCATGGTGGCGGAACTGCTGAAGGCGGAGCCGGAATTTGAGACGATCCTGAAAGAGCCAATGCCGCTGGAGGAAACGCCGGAGTTCCAGGCGTTCCAGGCAATGGGGCTGCAGGAGGTGGACCGCGCGGCGGCAAAGAGGTTTACGGCGGAGTATGACGCGGAGCTGGGCGGGAAGTTCAGCGTGCTGGCGGATTACGGTTCGCGGAATCAGGAAAACGTGGCGAGCGCCGTGAGGGAAGTGCTCGGGCTGAGCCGCGGTGATCTGAGCGATGTAGACGCGCTGGGGCTCGTGATGGACCCGGGCAAGAATTCCTTGATGGGCGAAAACCTGAACCTGTCGACGATCAGCAAACTTTCGCGGGCAAAGTACCATGCCCATTACACGTTTAAAAAAGTACTGAGCCACGCCGGTGACAGCCAGGATCAGCGCCACCGGATGACGCCGGGATCGCGGCCGGTGCTGATGCGGCATTTCACAGGCGAGCCGGATTTCATTATTCCGGAACCGGTGAAGCAGGACGAGTCGGTGATGCGGCGGTACCAGGACGCTATGGCTGAGAGCTGGCAGGCGGTGAATGCGCTGCTGGATGAGGGGGAGTCGGCCGAATTCGCAGCCTACCTGTTGCCAAATGCTGTGAAAATTCGATTTATGGAAAGCGGCGACCTGCTGAATCTCCATCACAAGATGGCCATGCGGCTTTGCTATAACGCCCAGGAAGAGATCTGGCGGGCAAGCCTGGATGAGGCACTGGCAATTACGGCAGTGAACCCGGAAATCGGCAAATGGCTACTGCCGCCGTGCGGTATCCGCAAACACGCAGGCGCGAAACCGATATGCCCGGAAGGCGACCGCTACTGCGGAGTGCCGGCATGGCGCCTGGAACGCGAAGAGTACGTGCGGGTTATTTAGTATAGCCACTACCAATTCAAGTACAGCGCCGGGTACGCATTTGGAAATTGACTTCACCAGGGCAGTAAAATCAGCACCTTCTTGGAGTGCGCCCGCTTGCTGGCGCCCTTGGAAAGATCAGTCGGACGCAGAAAGCATTGGCAGATTTTCATGAGAACGTTAGGCTCGATACGTCATAAATGCCTGCAAACGGTTAACGTTTACAGCCGTAGATTTAAGAAGGTGCTGATGTTAAACCTCTGGAAATTCGGCATGGTTGCCGTGGCCGTAACATTATGCAAAACCACATTCGCCGGTGATCTAATGGACCTCAATAAAGCTTTTGCCACCGAACAAGTCATAATCGTACGGACACTCGACTGGACAGCCACATCCGGCACCCTGGTGGCTTACGACCGGGTGGGGGAGAAGTGGCAGCAGGTGTTGGGTCCGATTGAAGTACAGGTCGGGCGCGCGGGGATGGCCTGGGGGCCGGGGCTGCATGACGAAAGCCTTAATCGCCCGCCGCTGAAAAGGGAGGGTGACGGCAAATCGCCTGCGGGCATTTTCCGTCTCGAGAGCCTCTACGGCTACGGTGAACTCCAGGCCAAAATGCCGTACCTGCAGGTCGACAGCAACACCTTTTGCGTAGATGATCCGAAATCAAAGCATTACAACCAAATCGTCCGGGGCGACGAGGTCGAGAAGGACTGGGATTCCGCGGAGACGATGCGGATGGATTCGGACGTTTACAAGTACGGCATCGTGGTAGGGTACAACACGGAAAAGACGACGGCTGGTGCCGGTTCGTGCATCTTTATGCACCTGGGCAAGCCAGGCACCACAACAGCCGGGTGTACGGGTATGGCGGAGAAGGATATCTTAAAGCTGATCGGCTGGCTTGATAAACCAAAGAACCCGCTGCTGGTGCAGGCGCCGGCGGGAGGACTGCGGGAACTCGGGCGGGAGTATGAGTTGCCGTAGTTTTGAGCACGCAGTAAGCTAAACGAGGGGGGCGTTTATGTTACTACACTCCATTTAACCCGGCAAACCGCTTCTGCGAAGAATCTGGGGACTTGAGATAACAGAAGGAACGCTGCTTCCTTACTGTACCTATTTGCATGATTGCTCTTTACGCTCGTTACGATGGCAAGGTCATAGTGCCGGAAGCGCCATTAAATCTGCCTACGAATCAGCGAATTCGCATCCACCTTGAACTGATTGCCCCTGCTCGCACAAACTTCCGTGAGTGGATCGGCTTGGGTGCCAAGAAGCCGCAGAACCCGGCACCGCGTTTCCCAGATGACGATTCTTTGTGGCTTTGAAAAGTGGTTTAGACGGCTAAGTCAGGCAGCTGTTCAGCCGTAAAAATCCGGTTAACCGTATTATCTCGACCAAAAAGTGGGCAGGCGCGATTACTGCCTTAAACGGATCAAATACAAGATGTGACTAAAGTTCGTATATCGGTCGTATAAATGTTGTGGGCGCAGGGGCGATTCCATTCTGTACTTGCATCTTGTTTTGTGCCAAAGCACTGGTATGGGTTTTGATCCCATACAAACCCACGTTTGTCTCTCGCGCGGCAAATACCGAAGTAAACAGGGGAAGTAAGTTCATGATGATGTTCACGCAAGAGCAGCAGTTGGGTCAGGTTCTGGTTTCACAGGGTAAGCTTGATCCCGACGATCTGGAAATGGCAGTGCGCGAGCACAACAAAACCGGCGATCGCCTCGCCGGAGTGTTGGTGCGTATGGGTCTGAGCAGCGAAGAAGAGGTGCAGCGCGCCCTGGCCGAGCAGCTCCAGATGCCGTTTGTGAAAATCAGTGAACGTCAGATCCCCAAAGAAATCGTCGAGAAGATGCCGGCTAAGCTGGTGAACCACTATAACCTGGTTCCCCTCGAGCAAAACAACGGAACCCTTCGCGTGGCGGTGGTCGATCCCCTTAACATCCACATGCTGGATGACCTGCGCTTCCTTCTTAAGGTAGAGATCGAGCCCGTCGTCAGCACGAAGAAGGAAATCGACGACGCTATCAAGCGCTACTACGGTATCGGTGCTGCCACCGTAGAGGGCATGATCGAGGATCACCGCGACGACGGTAACCCTGTCGATGCCGAACGTGGTATTGAGAACATCGATGAGATGGCGGAAGACGCCTCCATCGTACGGTTCGTGAACCAGATCATAAACGAAGCCATGAACGACCGCGCGACGGATATCCACGTGGAGCCGCTGGAGCAGGAACTGCGGGTTCGGTACCGTATTGACGGTTTGCTTTACGAGGCAGCCATCCCGCCGAGCATCAAGCGGTTCCAGAGCGCGATAATTTCCCGTATCAAAATTATGGCTGACCTGAACATCGCCGAGCGCCGCCTGCCCCAGGATGGTAAAATCAAGATTCGCGCGGGCGAGAAAGAGTTCGATCTGCGCGTAAGCACTGTGCCTACGCCGTATGGCGAGTCTATCGCCATTCGTATCCTGAGCCGTGAATCCGAACTTGTAAGCCTTGAGCGCCTGGGCCTTGATGACCATAACCTTAGCCTTCTCAGCGTCATGATCGAGAAACCCCACGGAATTCTCTTCGTAACCGGCCCGACCGGTTCCGGTAAATCGACGACGCTGTATGCTTCGCTCTCCACTATCAATAAGACCGACAAGAAGATCCTGACGGTAGAAGATCCTATCGAATACCGTATCCCCGGCGTAACCCAGGTACAGGTGCAGGAGCACATTGACCTGACATTCAAGCACGTACTGCGAAGCTTCCTGCGTCAGGATCCAGACGTAATCATGGTGGGTGAAACGCGCGACTCAGAGACGGCCCAGACGGCCATCCAGGCAGCTCTCACCGGTCACATGGTGTTTTCAACTTTGCACACCAACGACGCCTGCGGCGCGGTCAGCCGTCTGATGGATATGGGCATTGAGCCCTTTCTTATTGCCTCGTCGGTAGAAGGGCTTATCGCGCAGCGCCTTGTGCGTGTGCTTTGTCCGCACTGCAAAGAAAGCTATAATCCGCCAGAGGAAGTACTGGCCCGCCTGCGCACGCAGAAGATGGACATTACCGGCGCCAATTTCATGCGGCCCGTAGGCTGCGAGAAGTGCCGCTTTACCGGCTTCCGTGGTCGTACGGCCATCTACGAAATCGTGAAGATCACGGAAAGCCTGAAGGCTATGATTGTGGACCGCAGACCTGCAAACGTCTTGAAGAAGCAGGCAATTGCCGATGGCCTGCGCACGATCCGCGAGGATGGCTTCATCAAGGTAAAAGCCGGCGTTACAACCATCGACGAAGTGATGCGCGTAACGATGGAAGACGAGTTTAACGAGCCAGCCTAAGCTCCGGCTTCGCCGGAATTACTAATTACTAATTACTAATTACTAATTGGAGTGTGCCTTCGGCACGGAGGATTTGATGGTTACGAAAAATGCGGTATATCGTATAGGGCTAAGCGCTCTTGCAGGCTTGGCTGGCGCAGCTAATAATTCGCGGCGCAGCCGCACCTCCATTAGTAATTAGTAATTAGTAATTAGTAATTAGTAATTAGTAATTCGTAATTAACCACGGAGTGTTTAGTGCCACAGTTCAGTTATAAAGCGAAAGACAACAGCGGCCAGCTCGTTACTGGCACACTCGAAGCCGAGTCTACGGCAAACGTTATTACGCGTTTGCAGGCCATGGGCTATTTCCCTGTTATGGTGCAGGATAGCAAGCAGGCGGCGGCTTCGGGCGGTGCGGCTGCGCCTGTGCGTCAGAAGCGCGTTAAGATTAACGACATGGCAACCTTCAATCGCCAGTTGGCCGATCTTCTAAGCTCTGGTATCCCGCTTGTTAAAGCGCTCTCCGTCATCCAGAACCAGACGACAAATCCCACCCTTCGCCAGATCATCCAGCAGGTTACGCAAGACGTATCCGGCGGTGATTCCCTAGCTGGCGCCATGTCGCGCCATCCCAAGGTTTTCAACAAACTCTTCATCGCCATGGTTAAGGCCGGTGAGGCCGGCGGCCTGCTCGACCAGGTATTGCAGCGCCTTGCCGATTTCGCCGAGTCTGAAGCCGAAACGCGCGGCAAAGTGAAAAGCGCCCTGGCTTATCCTGTGGTCATGGTGGTCGCAGGTTTTGGCGCTGTCGTCGTCCTGATGACGGTGGTCATGCCGAAAATCATGAAGATCTACGAAGATCTTGATCAGCAGCTCCCAGCCACAACCGTTTTCCTTATCAACTTCAGCCACTTCCTTCGCGAGTTCTGGTACGTGATCGTAGGTGCGCTAATCGTGGTTGGCGTCGTATTATGGCGCGCAAAGAATACTAAAGAAGGCAAGCGCGCCCTCGATGCTTTCATAATAAAAATTCCCGTACTCGGGCCGATGATCGTGAAAAAAGAGGTCGCCAACTTCGCCCGTACCCTCGGCAGCCTGATTCACAACGGCGTGTCGATTCTGCCGGCCCTGGATATCACCCATGGCGTTCTCACCAACCAGATCGTTGCCGACGAAGTCGCCAAGATTCCCGAAAACGTAACCCAGGGTGAAGGCATTGCCGGGCCCCTTCGTAAAAGCACCGTGTTCCCACCGGTCGTGGTCAACATGATGGCCATCGGTGAAGAGACCGGTCGCCTCGACAACGTCCTTCTTAAAATTTCGCACAGCTACGATACCGAAGTCGACCGTGCCATGAAAACCCTCACGAGCCTGCTCGAACCGCTCATCATTCTTTTCATGGGCCTCGTGGTAGGATTCATTGTTATCAGCATGCTTCTGCCAATCTTCTCCATCGATCCGGGGGCATAACCAGGCACACGCAAATGGCATTGCAGGGGATAAATATAAATATCAGGCCAATATCGACGCGCCGCGGCTTCACGCTGATGGAGATCATCGTCGTGGTGATCATCATTGCCATCATGTTTGGTGTCGCATTGCCGTCACTTCGCGGTATGCGGGACAACAACCGTCTGCGTTCAACCGTGCGCGAAAACATGAGCCTGATGAAGTACGCCCGCAGCGAAGCCGTCTTTAACAGCCGCACTACGCAGGTGTTCCTGGATGTGGAAAAGGGAGAATTCTGGCTGGACCTGCGGACCCCGGATGAGAAAACCGGGCGTTACAACCCGAAAGCTCCCAAGACCACAATGGAACGTAAGCGCAAGCTGGAAAAGAATGTGTTTATCACCGAAGTCAACGCCATGGATAATAACATCCTGGAGAACGGCAAAATCATCGCCATCGACTTCTTCCCAGATGGAACGGCCTCGCCTACACTGATCACCTACCAGATGGAAAAAAAGGGCGATGACGGCGAAGAAGCTGCCACCGAGTACACCATCGAAGTTTTGAAGTCTACGGGCCTTGTGGAAATGAACGAGGGCGACCTGGAAAAAACCCAGACGGCAAAGAGCGAGCGTACCTATCCACTGCCTGATAATTACTATGAGGGCTACGAAGCCGGAGAGGCGGTGCGGCAGTGATGTTTCAACTAAACTCTCTCGCTCGTATCAGCCGGCTAAACCGGCGCAGCGCCGGCGGCTTCGTGCTGCTTGAAGTCATCGTGGCCATGGTCATCCTCGGCATTGCCATAGCCACCATGATGCGCTCTTTCACAATCTCCCTCGATGCCATCCGCCGCAATGATGTTTCCACCCAGGCCACCGTGCTCGCGGAAACCCTGCTTCAGTCCCTGGAGGCTGAGCCGCCCGAGGCAAAAAAGCGCCTGACAGGCTCGTTCGAATCCGATGGGTTCCCGCGCTTTGGCTATGAAGTCGAGTCAACGAGCGAGAAAATCAAGTATCGCCTCAAGACAAACACAAGGGTCGACGATCTGCGTGAACTACAGATCGTGCGCCTGAACATGACGTATGAAAATTCCCGCGGCGAAAACACCATCCCTGTAGATGCCTACCTCGTCCTCGCCCCCCTCGAGCGCTTCAGCTACGAATCCAAATTTTATAATGAGCTATTCAGCGAAGAGGAGGGCATTTGATGACCGCCTGCGCCCTTCGCCGCCGCTCAGCATTCACGCTCATCGAAATCATGGTCGGCCTCGTCATCTTCGCCATCATGATGACAGCCCTGTTCGCCTCCTTCCGCACCGGCATGCGCGCCTACACCATGGGCCAGGAGCACACCCAGCAGCAGCAGATTGGCCGCTACGCCGTAAACCAGGTGTCGCAGGATCTCCGCAACATCTACTACAAGCCTGAGTCCCAGTATAACGTTGCCCGCCGACAGCAGGAATCCATGATTGACGCCAACGAAGAGGGTTTGGAAACCGCTTCCGGCCGCGATGTGGTAGAAGAAAACCTGCCCGATGTGGGGCCTCCCATTGACCTGTCCTTCACAGGCGAAGACGGCGGCGAAGTTGACCAGCTTTCCATGGTCCGCCGCATGCCCTTTTCACTGGATGAAAACCGGCCGCTGTGGGGCCTGGCCCGCATCACCTATTATGTAAATGAAGGCAATCTCTACCGCGCCATTGATGACATCACCCGCCCCGAAACCGACGAAGACGGCAACGTCATTCCCAAGCCATACCCGCCGCAGATCGACAAGCTTGCCGAGAACTGCGTCGGGTTCGACCTGAAGTATGGCTACTATAACGACGAAGAATGGCTGATGGCTGATTCCTGGGACAGCAACGCCTCCCAGTACCGTAACCCGCCGGATGAAGACGAAGAAGACGACGACATCCTGAACACGGTCGGCGACAACGTTTCAGAAGACATTGACCAGTCCGGCGTGGCAGGTGCCCTTCAAAACGCGGTTCAGCAGCAGGAAGAACAGGAACGCGCCGACGATCTTCCGGGCTGGGTAGAGCTCACGTTCCACTTCATTACAGATCCCGAGAAACCCGACAGCAAGCGCAAGTACAGCCAGACCGTCCTCATGTACAACAAGTACTCTATGGAAACCTATCTGCCTGAAGACATGGACGAAGATCTGCTGCGCGGTGCGCGGGCAAACTCGCAAAACGCCAATCGCGGCAACAACAACTCCGGCGGTAATCGCGATAACAACGGCGGCAACAATTCCCGGAGGAATCGCGAATGAAGCCGTCATACCTAAAGAAAGCTTCCGCCCGGGCCGATGCCGCCACCACGCGACTGCTGATAAAGCTCGGCAGCTGGTTGCGGAACGGCGAAGGCAATCGCGCGGGCAAAAAGCAGGCGGTTGTCCTGGTGGTTACCCTGTGGATCATCGTGGTCCTTGGCGTAATCGCCGCGTCGCTCGCCTTCGACGTACAGGTTGGCTCCAAGCTGGCCCTGCTGCAGAAGGAGGAGTTTGTCGCCTATAACCTCGCCAAGAGCGCGGTTGCCGTGGGCATCACTCATCTGCAGAACGATTCCATCATCGACTTCGAAGAAAACCCGAATCAGCCCTACGACGCGTTCAGTGATATCTGGGCCATGCGCGATGTGCGCGAAAAAGATCGCGTGGTACAGGTGGACGAGAAACGCCATCCCGATCGCACCTACGAAATTGAAATCATTGACGAAGAAAGCAAGATTCCGCTTAACCATGCGAACTTCAAGGTGATGAAGGCGATGATGGAATACTACGGCTTTGAATCGCCGGATTCCGACGACATCGCCTATGCCATCATCGACTACCGCGACCAGGACGACATGGCCGGCGGCGAGCCGGGCGCATACGAAAATGAGTTTTACAGCGCAGAGATGGGCCAGCGTGTGCGCGACGACATGGCGGCCGACCAGCTGCTCTATCGCTGCCCGAATGAGCAGTTCCTCACCACGGACCAGCTGCTGGATGTTTACGGCTTCGAGCAGTTCCCCAAGCTCTTTTTCGGGTTTGATCCCGAAGAGAAGATGGAAGAGGAAATCGCGCTGCGCGACGCCGTGGCGGCCGGCCGGCGGACCCGCGGCAATCGCGAACGCAAACGCAGCCGCGAGCGGGATTCACTCCCCATAAAAGATATCCTTACGGTGATGCCAAACGGAAACGGCCGAGTGAACCTCAACACCGCACCCGTTGAAGTGCTTACCATCCTGATCCACGCCGCTACGGATTTCGCTTCCATAGAATCCGCCAAGGCTGCGGCCGAGTCCATCGCAGATTACCGCGGTGACGACAGCAATCGCGCCCCCGACCCCGAAACTGCATTTAAGAGCATAAAGGATGTTGCCCAGGTTCCCGGTGTTGACATCAATGCTATTAATCAGCTGGGTTCCCTTGGAATACAGCCGGTGTTCAAATCTGAGACCTTCCGGGTCATCGGCAAAGGCGATACACGAAAGGCGCATCGAGTGGTGGAAGCGGTAGTGGAGCGGAAGCTCGAAGTTTACAATCCCGATGACGCCAAGCTCGCCTCAAACCGCGAACGCGGTGGCCGGCGCGAACGCCGCGAGCGTAAGCCGCGCCGGGGCAAAAGCGGTAGCGGTGATGACGGCCCGACAGATAATTACATACGTATACCCGCTGTGCGGGTGCTGCAGTGGACAGACTAAACCAGATATGATGACAGAAATGAAAACTGAAATAAAGACCGTGGGAACCATGCGGCCCACCTGCAGGGAGGCCTGCTGACAAGATGGGCTTACTTGTATCCCTCGAGTTTACTGAAGGCGAGTGTAAGGTCGTATTGGCTGACCAGGCCAAGAGCGGCCGCATCTCCGTAAAATCGCTCTCCAGCTTCGAACTGCCAAAGCCGGATGACGCCGCGGCTCGCGTTAATGAGCGCGCCCAGGCGTTGCGGAACCACTTCAAGGCTCAGAGTATCTCGGCCAGGCATGCGGTCATCGTCATTCCGAAAAACTTCGTAATGGCACGCACAGTTACGCTGCCCAGCACCGTGGACGATGAAATTGCGGGAATGGCCCGCTTTGAAGCTGACCGGCATATTCCCTTCAACGCCGAGCGCCACATTGTCTCTTATCACGTGCTGGCCAAGCAGGGCATGCAGGGCAGCGATGTACTGCTGGCCGCTGTGGATCAGCCGATAGCGCAGGAGTATCTTGATGTCTGCGTAAAGGCCGGGCTTACTGTAACCGGCGTCACCGTCTCCAGCCTGGCCATGTTCAATGCTTTTGCCGTAGCCGAGAAAACAGCACTGGCAGACCGCACTGTGATGGTTGTGAACGTTGGACGCGGAGCCACTGACCTCGTCATCGCCACTAACGGCAACGTAACCTTCACCCGCGGCAGCACGACCGGCGTATCCAAGCTGCTGGCTGATCTCACCTCTGCCATGGATAAAAGCCTCACCACGGCCGACCTGGCCAACATGGATGCCCTGGAGCCCCAGCTGTATTTTACCGGCAAGCCTACGCAGCCTGAAGTTGTTCCCGGCGTTTACGATGTAATCCCGGGTCAGGAGCAGGAAGAAGATGTTGCGGCCCTGGGCGGCGGATTCACAGTCATTCCTCCTCCTCCCTCGGCGGCGCTTTCAAAAGATAACCCCGGCGCCGTCATCTTTTCTGACTGGCTGAACAAGCTCCTGCAGGAACTGAAGCGCACTTATGAGTTCGCCAGCCGCGAGTTCAACTGTCCCATGATCAACCACATCTACCTGTGCGGCGAAGGCTCGTTGATCCGGCATATTTCTCAGTATTTCCAGGCGAACTTCAACATAGATGCCGCCGTGTTTGACCCTCTGCACACCCTTGATGTTGCTTCAAAAATTAAGAAGCAGGGGATAGCTCCCCAGACCTATGCTGTTGCAGTGGGCGGTGCTATTGGTCGTCAGCCACACACGGTGCACATTAACCTGGTACCCGGCAGTTATACTGAAGCACGGTCGGCGAAGCGTCAGCAGCGCTCATACATTGTCAGCGGTATCCTCGCCTTCATCGCTCTGATCGCCGGCTATGTTTTCCTGGCTCACACGTTTACCACCAAACGGGAACTGTTTGAGGCATTACAGAAAGAGAATCGCACAGACAAGGCGCGGGTGACGGATCTCAAGATGAAAAAAGACCGCCTGCGCATCATTCGCGAGAATGTGCAGGATGATAAAGGCGCCCGTGCCGTCCTGGAGATCCTGAGCGAGAAGGAATATATCCCCGAACAGCTGACCCTCACCAGTTTTGACTACAAACGTGGCGATTACGTAAACCTGGCCGGTGATGCCATCGACCTGAAATCGGCAAACCAGCTTGTTAATGATCTGCGAAACACCGGCTTCTTTGCCACGGCCCAGCTGGGAGAAACTGTACCCAACAAGACCCTGCGCAACCGCCCGCCAACCCCTGTGCTCGGATGGACGGCCAGCTTCACGTTCCCGAAACCTGAAGTGAAAAAACCGAAGCGCAGCGCAAGCACCGCGAATAATGAAGAGGAGGGCCTCGATGGCGCTGAGTAAACGTGACCAGAAAACACTGACCATCACCGTGGTTCTTCTCATGGGCACCGTAGTCTGGCTCTTTGGTATAGAGCCGCTCTATAACCAGTACACCACGCTGATTGAAGATGTGGATGAAGAGCAGCAGGAGTATGTGCAAAACCAGGAGATACTGGCTGAAGCTGAGTCTATCAATGAAGGGTATGCCCGGGTAGAAGCGCAGTTTCCGAAAGACGATCCGGAGCGAGACCCAAGCGAGGCTTTTAACGAAGAGGTGGTTGACCTGGTGGAGGAACAGATCGGGGTGATTCCCGAGTACTCGCCGCCTACCACGGCGGAGATCAAGGGCGCCACTGGCTACCAGTTTCTCATATTGCCTGTCAGTGTAAAAACAACTATCGAAAAAGCTGCCTCGCTGCTGCGCGAGATTGACGAGCGCGGTTACCTTATCCAGACGGCCCAGCTTACTCGCGATGCCAACCTGGACAGCGATGAGATCACGGTGGAACTGAACCTGGGCCGAATCGTGAAAATCGTTGAAGAAGAAGAAATTGAGCCGAGGCTTCTCCGGAGGGGCGGAAACTAAGCATGAGACGACAGGAAGTTTTATTAAACCTGACCCTGGTGGTTATCATCGGGTCGCTGGTTTACCTGACCTATGAGGCGCGGCAGAAACCGGAAACCATAGAAGATATCCGCAGCGACCTCAGCATTTCACCAAAACCCGGCCCGAAGAAAGAATCAGCGCCCGATGCCGAGACCTCGTATGATGTGGCCTCGGCTGACGCTGCCGACGGAAAGTTCGGAAAAACCCGGCTCTTTAATGCATTGCTTACACCTACGCCCACGCCTTCTCCCACGCCGCCTCCGCCGCCGCCCACGCCGGATATTGGCAAGGCGCTTGGCGCCTGGAAGCTTCTCAGCGTGTACGAAGGCAAAGCCATGCTGGAGGACGTGCAAAAGAGCGCCAAGGGCGAAGAAGGCGCCATCTGGGAGATGAGCCAGGGCCAGACAAAGCAGGTCGATGTAGGCCAGGGTGTGATGAAAACCGCGACCCTTTCCGGCATTGATGCAGCAACAGATCCGTACAATCCGAAGGTCACCTTTACCCTGGAAGATACTAAGGCAGAAAAACAGATCGATCTGGATACCGAGCCGGCCGCCGCCGCACCTGGCCCGGCACCTCAGCAACCTAAGTAAGGATTTTAACCTGATGACGATCAAAATCACTGGACAACAGGGTTTGTCATCCAGCACCAAAGGGGCCACCAGAGGAAAAATGAACCGAATTCAACCAGATGCTAAGCGCGCAGGCGCACCTCACGGAAACCGCAGGGGCGGTACGTCTTTTGGCGAGCAGTTGACGCTACCAGTCGCCCGCCGATCCATCGGACTGCACGGCGCGGGACGGCTGTTCTCGATTCTCGCTTTGGCGGCGCTTACCACTTTCAGCTTTGCGCAGGAAGTAGAAATTGCGCCTGCAGCGCCTGCAGCGCCTGCTGCCGCGGTTACGGCCGATGCAGATGATGCTTCAACTGCCGCGGAAACTGCAGCCACGCCCACAGGCAACGTAACCATCGTTGCCAGCAACACTCCGATCGAGCGCGTGCTGCAGCAGCTCCAGGATCAGACCAAGGCTTCTATTGCATCCCGCGGAAAAACCGCCGGGCAGAAGGTGACCATCATCTCGCCTAAGCCGATCCCTTTGCGCGATGCCCTCAACCAGATCGTAAACAGTCAGCCCAACTGGCTGGTTTATGAACCGGCCGATCGTCCGGGCACTTACGAGATCTGGGACCAGGAAACCTACAAGGCAGAGGTGCTGCCGCGCCTGGTTCGCCCTAAGGTTTTCCTTCCAAAAGAAATTACGGCTGAAGAAGCCGCCAAGGCGCTGGAAGGCGTAATGACGCCCGGCATTGGTAAGGTCGCCTTTGATCCGCGGTCGAACAAGGTTATCATGACGGACCTTGTGCCGGTTCTCGAACTGGCTCAGCGCCTCCTTGAGACCATCGACGTCAAATTCCTCACCCGCGTTTACTATATCGAACATGCCGACGTCAACGAAGTGGCAGAAAAGCTTTCAGCTCTGAAAAGCCCGGCTGCCCCTGATGTGCAGGTGGATGAGCGTACGCGCCAGATCATCGTGTCCGACCGTATTGACATTCTCCAGAAGATGGAACAGCTTGTTGAGACGCTGGACATTGGACCGGAGATGCGCGTCTACACCATCAACAACCTCGGTGTAGAAGGTGAAGAACTGGAAGAACTGGAAATCGCCATCGAGGAGATACTGACTCCCGAGGCCTATTTCCACTTCAATATCCGCCAGGGCAAGCTGATCGTCCGCGACCTGCCAGAGGTGCATGAGCGCGTGGAGAAGGTGCTGGCGGCGTTTGATGCTCCCGTACGGCAGATCCTTCTCCAACTTGAGATCATTGAAACAGAATTCGCCGACGGCTTCAACTGGCAGATTGATTATGCTTTCTCCGGCGACCTGTTGGGCGCTGTAACGGACGGCCTTGTTTCAGGCGTGCCCAGCGGCAGCCAGACCAATGAAGACGGCGAAGTGGTGGAAGGCTCGGAAGGCTTTGTAAACTTCCGCAAAGAATTCCCCATTTTCCAGGGTGGTTCTTCCGGCGTCAACGCCATGCATCTTTCGCGGCACGCGTTTGTACGCCTGCAAACGGCCATGAGCGACTCGCGAACCCGCGTGCTGCAGCAGCCGCGCATCCTGGTGGAAAACCAGAAGACGGCGTCCTTTGACGTTGGCCAGAGCGTTCCGTTCCTGACAGGTGGTTCCATTGGTGTAAACCAGACCGGTAACAACTCAGTACTTACGCCCTCGCAGCCGGTGCAGCAGCTCTTGCAGGTCGGTCTGTTTGTCGAAGTCACCCCAATTATCTCGGCCAATGGGCTGGTGGAGCTGGAGCTTACGGTTGAAAACAGCTCGCCCCTTATCCGTGAACTGATCTTTAACAATGCGACATTTACCGGCGTAGGTAAGACGAACCAGGAACTGATTACGACCATGTGGGTACCCAGTGGCGCAACCCGCGTTATTGGCGGCCTTGTTGCCGACAGTAAATCAGAATCCCGCAGCGGTATTCCCGGGCTTATGAAGATCCCCGTTATTGGTCCCGCCCTGTTCGGCAGTTATAATAAGAATCCGGAAGACAACCGCCGACGCAACCTGCTGATCTTCATCACGCCGACTATTGTGGAAGAAAGCCCCTCGGATTTCTCGAAATACCGTGGCAGCCTTATGGCCGACCTGCCGCAGTCGGAACTGACAACACCGACGGCGACTCTGACAGACTTGCCCACAGGCGCCCTCAGCAACCTGGCACAACTGGAGAAAGGCGACCACCTTTCTTACACGCCGCCGCCTTTGCCTGACTTTGAAGCCATGAGCCGGTCATTGGATGCGAACGGCCAGGTTCTGCTTCAGCCTATGCCGGAAGACGAAATACCATCGCTTGAGGCTACGGTAGATCTCGACACGGCTGTACCGGGTGACCTGGCACCGGAGGGACTTTCTGTGCTTCCGCGGGTGTCGTTGATCGAGGAGCCGTCTACAGACACATTGTCGTCGCTGATTGGCGCCACTGGCCCCAGCGGAGCGTTAAGTTCGGGTACCATAGGTCTGGTCCGCCCCGCTGCGCAGCGCACGCCCGCACCCGGCAGCCCCGCCGCTCCCGGCCAGCCGCCCGCTGCGCCGCCCCAGGCAGGCCGCCCCGTAGCTGTCCCGCCAGCAGCCACTCCGCCACCGCGTGAGACCAACGTCCGCTAACCAGCCCCAATACAAATTAAAACAAAACCGGGCACCTCTTGATCATCAAGAGGTGCCCGTTTAGTTTAGTCCTTACTGTGCTGCAGTCGTGCTCTTACTTATCAGACTTCTCGCCGTTCTTCTTAGCGCTCTGGCGGGTAAATGCCTGCTTGTCGTGCACAACCTGGTCGATGATGCCGTACTCCACAGCCTGTTCGCCCGACAGGAAGTAGTCGCGGTCCGTGTCCTTCTCGATCTTCTCGAGGGTCTGGCCGGTGTGGCTTTGCAGAATCTCGTTCAGGCGCTGCTTCATGCGAAGGATCTCGCGGGCCTGGATGTCGATATCGGCTGCCTGCCCCTGCACGCCGCCAAGAGGCTGGTGGATCATGATGCGTGAGTGGGGGAGAGCATACCGCTTGCCGCTGGTGCCGGCCGTAAGCAGGATCGCGCCCATGCTGGCCGCCTGCCCTACACAGATAGTTGTTACATCAGGCTTTACCAGCTGCATCGTATCATAAATCGCCAGGCCGGCAGTAACAGAACCGCCCGGGCTGTTAATGTAGATGTTGATGTCCTTGTCGGGGTCTTCACTTTCCAGGAACAACAGCTGTGCGATGATGGCGTTGGCCACGTTATCATCAATGGGCGTACCCAGGAAGATAATGCGGTCTTTAAGGAGGCGAGAGTAGATGTCGTATGCGCGCTCGCCGCGCTCGTTCTGTTCAATTACGTAAGGGATAAAGCTCATGACTTCAGGAACTCACCTTCCATGAGGATAAGGCACTTGGAAATACCAACAAGTGCACTGCAAGTGTTATCAGTGCAGCAGGGCGGGTATTCGCTTGGCCAGTGCGAACTCGACTGCACTCAGCCGCCCCTACGGTACCGCCTTCTGCCTCATTCCCGCACAACTCTGCAATCCTGGCGAATGTCTGCCCGCGCCGCTCCTATTAGTTGGCGGGGCTGCAGGTACTTGTTGTGCAAAAGTGAACAAACTTTAGCCATTGCAATAATATGTGCGGCTTAATTAATCGAGGTGAAACAATGTCAGTTAGAATCCGCCTGACCCGCGTGGGTCGCAAGAAGAGCCCGGCTTACCGTGTGGTTGTTGCAGATAGCCACATGAAACGCGACGGTCGCTTTATCGAAATTCTTGGTCACTACCAGCCCGTTGGCGCTGAGACGAAGACCCAGATCAACGATGAGCGCGCGCTGTACTGGCTTAAGGTTGGCGCACAGCCGTCCGATACCGCCAAGTCGGTTCTCCGTAAGGCTGGCGTTCTCAAGAAGTTTCACGAAGCTCGCAAACCGGCTCCCAAGAACAGCTAAATCATTCCCCTGCAGTTTTTTGTTGTAGGGCATACTGGTCTTGTCGTAGCTTCTCTTCAGATGGTTCTAGTTGGTTACCGTTGGTTATAACGTTGACGTGGAGACAGCCCCGTACATGAGCACACAGAGCGAAGGCCAGATCATGAGAGATCTGGTTCAATACATCTCGGAAGCCCTCGTAGACAAGCCGGACGAAGTGAAGGTAAATGTGGTCGAGGGTGAGAACTCCATTATCCTGGAGTTGAAGGTTGCCCCCGACGACGTTGGCAAGGTTATCGGTAAAGGCGGCCAGACCGCCAAGGCACTTCGCAAAATCCTTAGCGCCGCTGCAACCAAACTGAAAAAGAAATCCCTCCTTCAGATCGTAGAATAGTTGGCAGAAAAGCAATCCCTACCCGGCCGCCCTGTGCGGCCGGATGAATCACGCCTCGTTTTTCTCGGTGTCCTGGTTAAGCCCCAGGGAATCAAGGGCGGCATCCGTATGTTGCCGGAATTCGATAACCTTGATGATTTCGAAGACCTGAAGACCGATCGGCTTTTTCTGAAGCCGTCGGCCGGGCCAAATGCGCTGCGTCCAGTGGTGCCGGAAGCTTCCACCTACCGCGAAATCACTATTGAAGACTTCACCCCGCACCAGCGGTACCTGATACTCTTTTTTGACGAAGCCCAGGACATGAACGCCGCTGAACTGCTGCGAAACCATGAAGTGTATGTTTACGAAGAAGAGCTTTGGGATCTGCCGGAAGGAAAATACTACGCTTACCAGATGGCCGGGCTTGAGCTTTATGATCTGGAGACCGGACAGGTGGCGGGTACTGTAAAAGAACTTCGGCCCGGGGTGCAGGATTACCTTGTGGTACAGACCCAGGGCGGTGAGTTCCTGGTGCCGTACGTGCCAGAGATAGTTGTGAAGGTGGATTTACAGGCGAAACGCATTGAAGCCAGGTTGCCTGAGGGCATTACTGAAATCTGATCGCTCCCGGGGATTTCCTAAAACAAAAATTGGTCCCCTCTGGTAGTCTCTTCTACCCCAATGAATGCCAGTGTTGTACGAAAAGTATAATCTCATAACTTAAATGTCTACCAAAACACTAGATATAGACCTCCTCAACCAGGAAATGGAGTCATGGACTGCCGAAGAGATACTGCACTGGGCAGTGGAAACCTTCGGCGATCGCTTTGCTGTGCAGTCTAGCATGCAGAAAACCGCCGGGGTTCTGATGCACATGATCTCGCAGATTGCGCCACAGACGGAAATCATCTTTGTGGACACAGGGGTTCATTTCCGGGAGACGCTCGAGGTGCGCGACGAGTTTATCCGCCGCTTTGGGGTGAACATTCAAAGCTATGAGCCAAAGCGGTCCTTTGAAGACCAGTATGCAGATTTCGGCCGCTTTCTCCATGAGTCCGATGATTCCCTTCACGGCGCTGGCCCCGGCTACAACCACTGCTGTTTTCTCCGGAAGGAGCAACCATACATCGCTGCTGTTAAGGGCAGGTTTGACGCCGTTGCCGGAGGCCTGATGCGCAGCGAAGGCGGCAGCCGCGCTAATACGAAGATTATCACCTACGATCATCGTGTGGAAGCTTATAAGATTTACCCCCTGGCGAAGTGGACTCAGGAGGATGTGGACCGTTACACAAAGGAACACGATCTGCCGGTGCACCCGCTTTATGAAAAGGGTTACGCCAGTATCGGGTGTTTCACGTGCACCACGCCGGTTCTTCCAGGAGAAGACAAACGCGCCGGTCGCTGGCGCCACATCCGCGAACAGAACACCGACCTCGCCGCCCAGCCCATCTACTGCGGAATCAACTTCGAAGATCGCAAAAAGTAGAAAGCACGGCAAGTGCAGGGGTAGGACGGGCACTCCTGCCGGTCTCAGTTGACGCCTGATCAATACCAATGATTAACCTGCTTTCCGACGTCCACTTTACGGAATAAATTCCGCGCTACCCGGCACGGAAGCACTTCCCCTTGCAGAAGCGTTCTGTGCTCGCGCAATTTGGGCTATTCTTAATGGCTGCAATTTGAACTCAACCACTAGCCACTACTTTAGCCCCGCAAGGCATCATCAATCCGACTTACCCGGTCCAGCAGGTCTGCCAGGCGATCCAGCGGCAGGTTATTCGGACCGTCGCTAAGCGCATTATCCGGGTCGTTGTGAGACTCCACGAACAGCGCATCGATGCCCGTCGCCGTCGCAGCGCGGGCAAGCGGCTCGATAAACTGCCTTTGGCCGCCGCTGCTGGTGCCCTGACCACCGGGGAGCTGTACGCTGTGGGTTGCATCAAAAACCACCGGGTAACCGAAGCCACGCATCACTGCCAGCGATCGCATATCACTCACCAGGTTGTTATAGCCAAACGAAGCTCCACGCTCCGTAAGCAGCACGTTGTCGTTGCCAACCGACCTGATCTTGTCGACCACGTTCTGCATGTCCCACGGCGCAAGAAACTGCCCTTTCTTCACGTTGACCGCCCTTCCAGTGCGAGCAGCGGCAAGGATGAAATCCGTCTGGCGGCACAGGAACGCCGGAATCTGCAGGATATCAACGACCTGCGCTACGGCCTCCACCTGGTCCTCGGTGTGGATGTCCGTCACCACCGGCACGCCGATCTTTTCCTTAATCTCGGCAAGGACTTTAAGGCCTTCATCAATGCCCGGTCCGCGATAGCTGGAGCCGCTGCTGCGGTTAGCCTTATCAAAGCTGGCCTTGAACACATAAGCGAAGCCGGCCTTGCTGGCGATGGCAGAGATCTTCTCCGCCAGAAAAAGCGCATGGTCGCGCGATTCAATCACGCAGGGTCCGGAGAGAAGCGCCACCCGGCCGTCGCCGATGGTTACAGAGTCGCTGATGCGAACAGGTTTAACGGAAGGTTTGCAGGTAGACATATCGTCCAGTAAAAGTCGCCTTACAGGCGTTTCATTCATCCGCAGGTGCGGATTGTGTTGTTGTTTTATCTCTGCGGGCCGCCCGGCGTTTTTTCTTCTCTTTTCGATCCTGTCCCGGTTCTTCCAGATTCTGCTCCGGTTCAAAGCCACGGTCCTTTGTGGTCTTCTGCCAGCGGTCCAGCATTTCGCGCATCTCCTTCAGCTTCTTTGCCTGCGCCGGGTCGTCAGCAAGGTTATGGATCTGATGCGGATCGGCCATTACGTCATAAAGCTCTTCCGCGGGTTTGGCTGGCTGGAAAAAGAGCGCCTGGGGACCGGTTAGTTTGCCTTCGGCGTTGAGCCGACGCCATTCTTTCATGGTGGGATTCTTATCCATGTACTGGATCGGCGTAGAATAGGGGCGCTCAGGGTAAAAGTTCCTGATATACAGGTGCCGCTTGCCTCTCACGGCCCGGCTCATGTCATGCACTTCATCCATACGGTCACGAGTCGCAAAGATCTGTCCCGGGTCAACTTCCGCCTGCGGGCCGACAATGATGCGCCCGGACATGTAGGGAGGTGCCGGCACGCCGGCAATTGCCAGGACCGTTGGTGCCATATCAATCAGGCTCACCATCTCCAGGTTACGGGCCTTATCCGGATCCGTAACACCCGGCCAACGTATTATCAGCGGAACCCGCAGTCCGGAATCATACAGCCACCGCTTGCCCCGCGGCATGCCGCGCCCGTGATCGCTGAAAAAGCAGACTACGGTGTTCGTCGTCAGGCCGTCCTGCACCAGCTGGTTGAGGATCTGGCCGAACTCAAAATCCATCTGCGAGATGGTGTCGTAATACCGCGCCCAGTCCTTCCGGACAACTGGAGTATCCGGAATATACGGCGGCAGTGGAACCTTGGCAGGATCCACCCGGTGCTCCGGCTTTACGTCTTTCACCACCTCTTCAAACTTGTCATCCGGAAGGTGCATCTTGGATTCATGAGTTGTCGTGAGATTAAACACTGAGAAAAACGGCTGCTCAGGGTTCGGCCGGTTACGCCAGTGGGCCGCCTTGCTGTTCTCGTCCCACATCCCATCCGGCACGGGAAAGTTATAGTCCGTCTTTACGTTGTTAGTGCAGTAATACCCGGCTTCTCGCAAGAGAGCAGGGAAAGTTTTGATGCCGGCCGGCAACTCCACCTTACTCCGGTGCTGGTGGGTTCCCAGTGTGGTAGCATAAACGCCGGTAATAATCGTCGAACGACTAGGAGAACAGACAGGAGAAGTCGCAAACGCCCGCTCATACCGCATGCCCGAATAGGCAAAGCGCTCAAGATTCGGCGTATGTGCAGTATGGTCGCCATAAACAGGCAAGTCCGGCGACATATCTTCGCAGGTGATCCAAAGGATGTTGGGCTGAGCGGCGGCAGCCGCGGTAGTTGAAGTTACAAGGGCAGCGCTGAGGCATAACGCAAGTGTAAGTTGAGAGTTGAGAGTTGAGAGTTGAGAGTTAAGAAAATGGAAGAAGGCTCTGGTCATGGTTATTCTTTCTGGTCATTTGAGATGCGCGTTTGTTGTGCAGTAGTGCGACGTTGATCGGTGGAGTGGCTAATAGATGCTTTCGATTTTGTGGTTTTGATAATACGGATTAAGAGCCTCAAGAGTTCATCAATGTCTGAGTGGATAGATTCAAACTGGCTTGTAGTAAGGTATTCTGATTTATGAAGGAGCATGAGCCAATACTCTGTTTCATTGGCTTCTTTGAGTGCAATCGAGAGTTTGTGGATAAAATCGGAGGTGCTTTCGGCGTGGCGAGATTCGCGGACGAGCGCTCCTATTGCCGTGCCTGAACGTAAGAGCTGTTTTGAGAGAACGAACTCTCTTTTTTCCCCGGCCAGATACCCGCTTAATTTTACGACGCGCACTGCAAACTTAAAAGACTTGTCATGAATTGACCCGGAATTACTCAATCAAGCTCCCTCTGCACTGAAAGCATCATATAGAACTATAGTTCAGATGTAAGTGCTAATCTCAACTCTCAACTCTCAACTTCACTTCCCCAGCCTCACGTCAAACGCATCCCTCAGGCCGTCTCCCAGGAGGTTGATCGCTAAAACGGTCATTGCGATGGCTATGCCGGGGAACAGCATGATGTGGGGGTTAGTTTGAAAAGAACTGCGCCCGTCGTTGAGCATTCCGCCCCATTCGGGGAGCGGTGGCTGGGCGCCCATTCCGAGGAATGACAGAGCTGCTGCTTCAAGGATAGCAGTGCCAAGGCTGAGGGTGCCGAGCACCAGCACCGGCGCTATGCAGTTTGGGAGCAGGTGCAACAGGAGTATGCGGGTGCGCCCACAGCCGAGGGCTTCCGCTGCGCGGGCGTAATCGCTGCTCTTCTCCACCAGCGCAGCTGAACGTACCACGCGCGCAAATTTGGGCACGTAGACCAAGGCAATGGCAATGATGATGTTACGCATGTTGAAGCCCAGAGCAGACATGACGG
>JAKFFN010000381.1:0-28616 GCA_036675025.1 Candidatus Sumerlaeales bacterium
GAGCCGGCGTTGGTGTTGGCGCCGGAGCGGGCGTGGGTGTTGGCGCCGGAGCGGGCGTGGGTGTTGGCGTTGGCACCGGTGTGGGAGCAGGGGTCGGTGCGGGTGTTGGTTCCGGTGCTGGAGTTACTGCCGGTGTCGGAACTGGTGTGGGGTCGGGTTGGGGAGGCTCAGGCGCAGGGGATGGCTGAGGCGTTGCGTCAACCTTTGAAGATGCAGGGACTTCTGGCGTCGCAGCGGGTGTGGATTCTGGATTTGCAGTGGCCGTGGTTTCACCGGCGGCGCTCTCAGTCGCTTTCGGCCCATGAGTTTTCGCCGCTTCAACCGGAGTCGTCGTCTGTGAAGATTCTGTTGTGCTTGTCCCAGCTTCCTCCGCTACCGGCGCTGGCGTTGGCTCAGGCTTGGGTGTTGGTGCTGGAGTTGGTGCCGGCGTAGGCGAAGGAGTGGGAGTTGGCTTCGGCAGTTTCTGCGGCGCTGGCTGCTGCTTCTTCCTTAGCGATTCGGCATGCTGCGCATCCAGGGGCTTTATCTGCATATGGTAATCCCACTGGTCAAAGTAGAGATTTTTACCGCCAGCCTCTACCTCGCCCCGTTGGAAATCGACAGTCTCACTTCGAAAGTCGGTTTTTTCCGGGTACAGCGACCGACCATAGTCGGTGTTCACCGTCAGGCGAAAATGGTCCAGGTTTCCAAACAGCCAGTCCGCCAGCTTTTCCTGCTGCCCCGTGGTCAGTTCGTCATCCGCGTAGTTCAGTACATTCACGGCCATGTCCGGATCAGCCGGTAACCAACCCCACGGCTTCACATAAAACTCGCACCAGTCGTGCATGTTGTGACCGCGGTGATTGAACGATTCCCAGCCGCTGACCCACCTTGCCGGTATACCTTTCAGCCGGCACAGGGCTATGAAAAGCATGCCATGCTGGCCACAATCACCGGCACGCCGCGCCGCGGTGTACTGGCTGATATTGTCTAACGTTGAGTATTCCCTGGCATACTGGTAGATCGTATTCCTGGCGATCCAGTCATAGATACGCCGGGCCTGAAGCAGCGGATTCGGATCACCCGAGCTTACTTCATGGCTGATACGCTGGAGGTCTTCGCTGCTGAAATCGATATGCGGCTTACGCTCCGCCGTGTAATACTGGTACTCCGGACCCGCCTTGTCGTAATCTCTTACCTTCTTAGGATCCAAGTCGCTTACCTGCGACCAGCTGCGATAGACGAAGGAAAGGGTAAATGTCGCGGGCTGATCCTTACGGGCCGGCTGTTCCAGGTAGACCGTCCGATGCGGGTATTCGGGCGGGGCAACGGCTGCGATTTTCGGTGAAACATTGAGAATACTCACATCAGAGTGGGACGGCAGATGATGCACAAAGGGAAGCCAGCAGCGAATAGTCTCGCCGTCAGGAGCGGCATTTGGATTCACTACCAGGGTGTAGGTTACCAGAAAATCCTGCGGTGTAACCAGGGAGAGACTTGTAAGCTCTGCCGCTTTGTTGGCCGTGAGCATCTGTTCGTACAGGCGGCGGTAAGCTGTATCTCCCCGATGCTTTTTCAATCGCGCGCGCAGCTCAGGCACTCGCAATACGAGATTTGCCGCACTGGAGTTAACGTAAAGCTTTTGCCCGTCAATCAGCTGGACGTCGAGTTTGCCTTCACGTTCATAGGTATCCAGTTCCGCTTCTGTAAAAGTCGTGAGCCTGTCCTGAAGTTGTGTGAGGAGGCGTTCGCGTGTCAGCTTATAGTCCTGCCGGATGCGACGGATCCGCTCGATTTCAAATTCCACAGTGCGCCGGTCGGCTTCTTCCGCGCCGGATGTGTTCTGGTCCAGCCAAGTCTGGAGCACCCGCGTCGCCTTCTCAAATTCGCCCTGTTCCCGCAGGGCAAAGGCGTCAGACATCATCTTTTCGTCGGGAGCGCACCATGCGCAAACCTGCATCATACAGAAGCAGCTGACTATTAAGGTTAGACCACAAACCCTCATTACTTACCTGAACCCTTTTCTCTATCCGACACCGGTAAGCGCCGAAATCAGATTTCTGCGCCGGTTTGTCAACTGACATCTAGGCAAATGCCCATTCTACGCTATTTGCCGCTGGCCAGTTCGCGGCTACGGACTGTGGCAGCTTCGACGCAATCATGAATCAGCTGCATGAAATCGCCTTCCTCCAGTACGTGCAGCCCCGCTGCTGTGGTTCCGCCGGGAGTTGTCACGGCCTCGCGCATCTCAGCCAGGGAACGATCGCCCTCTACGGCCATCCGCGCTGCTCCCAGCACCATCTGCGGAACCAGGGTTTTTGCTTCAGCCTCGGTAAGCCCCTGCTCTACCCCGGCAGCCAGCAGAGCTTCCATGAAACGGAAAACGTATGCGGGGCCACTGCCTGATAGTCCTGTAACAGCATCCAGCTTATCTTCAGGCACAATAACCGACTTCCCAACAGAATTGAAAATGAGGGACACCAGCGCCAGGTCCTCGTCATCCGTGGCTTTGCCGCCGGAAATGGCCGCCGACCCGCAGCCGATAAGCGCGGGAGTATTAGGCATAACACGGGCCACCCGAATACCTTCCCCGGCAGCGATCTCAATTGCCGTTGTTTTTACACCGGCACAGATTGACACCAGCAGATGCCGCTTCGGGTCCAACAGGTCACGCACCTCGGTAACCACACCGCCCACGTGATGGGGCTTAGTGGCTATCACAATCACATCAGCCTTGCGGGCAAGGTCCCTGTTATCAGCTGCAGCATTAACCCCGCACTCGGCTGTCAGGCGCGTCACCTGTTCGGGATTGGCATCAGAAATCCACACATTGTCGCTGGAGACAAGACTGACGTTTAACATGCCCCTGATGATAGCGCGGGCCATGTTACCCGATCCAATAAACCCGATGCTGTGACGAAACTGTGCCATGCGACTCTCCTGAAGGTTCTGTTTTGCCAGAAACCGAGTTGGAATCCATTTGATTCAGAAGCGCCAACACAATGTACTTCAATAAGTCATGACAGAACTTTCCCACATTCGCACGAACATTGAACGTATCCGCAGCGGGATTGCAGAAGCTGCGCAGAAAGCAGGGCGCGATCCGGATGGAATCACGCTGGTCGCAGTCACAAAAACCTACCCCACCTCCTACATAGCCGCAGCTGTACATGCGGGGATAACCAATGCAGGGGAAAACAAAGTTCAGGAAGCTGTGCCGAAGATTGATGAACTGGGCAATGACTTAAGCTACTCACAGCTCCGGTGGCACCTCATCGGACACCTTCAGTCAAACAAGGCGAAATTAGCGGTACGTCACTTTGATCTGATACATTCCGTGGATTCCATAAAGCTGGCGCGCGAGATAAACCGCCACGCAGCTCCGCTGGATAAGTTAATGTCATGCCTCATTCAAGTCAATGTAAGTGAGGAAGAATCAAAAGAAGGCATATCTGCAAAGGACGCTGGCAGCACAATTAAAGCGATACTTGAAGAGTGCGGAAATTTGACGATTCAAGGCCTTATGACTATGGCCCCCTTCGGGGAGCCAGAAGAATCGCGCTCATCCTTTAAAGGATTACGCGAACTCAAAGAGTCTCTAAACAAAGAAATCAGTCATCCACGCCTGAACTTGAAAGAACTTTCCATGGGGATGAGTAACGACTTTAAGGTCGCCATTGAAGAGGGTTCAACCATGGTTCGCATCGGCACTGCGATCTTTGGCGAGCGGAGCTACACCTAAACGTTAGCGGCGGTCCCGGCGGCCGCTGTTTCCACGCCCGTTATGCTCCGCACTGCCACTTCGCTCTCCACCGCCGTTTCTTTCTGACGGTCCATCGCCTCTCATCCGGCCAACTCTTTCGTTGGCTTCGTTAATCTGCTGGATGCCCATTTTAATTTTAGAATCATCACGAGAGCTTCGCCCATCGTCTACCATGTCTGCACCCTGCTGGTACATGCTCTTAATCAGGGGCAGCTTTAACCGATCCTGAACGCTCAGGTCTTCTCCCATGTTTTGAAGTTCATCGGCCCGTGACCGGACGCCTCGGCTTTCGTTGCCCAGTCGCTCATAATCACCACGGCGCAGAGCCTGCTGCATGCGAGAGGTATCTGGCGGCACAGCCTGGTTCGAGGCAGGAGCGCCAGGATGCTGGCTGACGCCTGGAGCCCTGTATGTCGGATTGAATTGCGACGAAGGCACTGACTGCCGCCCATGATCAGGGACAGATCTGAACCGTGTGGATGGAACCGACTGCGACGGACCTGCATTATAGGGGTTACTGCTCCTGTAGCCGGGAGGTGGTGTGGAAGACCGGTACGGAGACATGCCCGGCCCGGGCATAGCAGGTCCGGACATTCCGGGCCCTACAGGGCCGCCATGTCCACGGTATTGCCCAGGCTCGCCACGCTGCGCCAAAGCTGGACTCGCCAGAATGCCACATAATGTAATCGCAACCAATCCCAAACCAGCAGGTTTCATATGTAATCCTAAAAAAGCCATATCAGATGCCCGTGTTAAACACCAATCATGTGCCAAAACAGATGAGTTTCTAAGCAATTGGATTTCAACAGGAAAAAGCCATGATTTTGTTGATCTTAACACGGATCACTTCAAGTTCTTTTTGATACAGCAAAGCACAGGCATAGTGCGTAGTGTAAGGGTTTTGGTCAACATGTTGTGCAGCAAGCATCCGTTATCTCCACACTTCAAAAAAAACGTCAGGCGTGGGTAGTTCGGTTGTCTCGGCCAATATTAATGACGCCCTTTACCTGGCGCAATTGGCTGAACAGGGTATTGAGCTGATGCACGTCTTTCACCTCGATAGTAAACTTGAGAACGGCCGCATCTGATTTACTCTTGGTTTTGCTTTCGAGGATAAAGATGTTATTGCTCGTCATTACGCTGGTGATGTCAGCCAGGAGCCCTTTTCGGTCCTGGCATTCAACCCGCACCGTAACCCGCCGAACTGGCGGGTGCTGGTAGTCCCATTCCGCATTAAGAATCCGCGATTCATGGCCGTTATTGGCCATGACGTGCGATAGCATAGCGCAGTCTTTGTGGTGGATGGTAACGCCACGCCCATAGGTCACGAACCCGACAATGGGATCCCCCGGAACAGGGCTGCAGCAGAGGCCGAACCTGATAACTGTCGACGGCAGACCTTCTACGATAACGCCCTGGTCTTTCCGGCGGCGGCGCTCGCGCGAGCCTTTCTTTGGCTTCGGCAACTGATCTGTATCATCGGTCGCTCCGCTGGTTTCCGGGAACAGTCTTTGAACGACATTAATAGCCAGCAGCCCGCCAAAGCCAATTTCACCCAGTAGCTCCTCAAAGTTCTGCACCTTGAAGCTCTTCAGGGCGGGAGCGGCGCGTTCTGTAACTATAGTCCAATCCACCGTAACCCCGCGGGCGCGCATGGCGCGGGCCAGCAGATCGCGGCCTTTTTCCACGTTCTCCGGGAAATTCCGGGTCCTGAGCCAGTGCTTGATCTTGGTGCGGGCACGGCTGGTTTTTACGATATCCAGCCAGTCTGGCGAAGGGTGGCCGTTTTTACTGGTCAGAATTTCAACGAAATCGCCATTGTGCAGCGTGTACCGCAGCGGGACTATTCGGTGGTTTACCTTGGCGCCAGTGCAGCTTTCGCCCACGTTGGTATGGATGGCGTAGGCAAAATCCAGGGGTGTAGCGCCTGCTGGCAATTCGATAACGTCACCCCGGGGCGTAAAACAGAACACCGTATCCGAGAAGACGTCCTTCTGCAGGGCATCCATAAACTCGCCCGGGTCGCGCACATCATTAAGCCAGTCGGTCAGCTTACGCAGCCAGGCCAGCTTGTCTTCCAGGTCCAGGTTGCCGCGAATTCCTTCCTTGTACTTCCAGTGCGCGGCGATGCCTTCCTCGGCAAACCGGTTCATCTCGTAGGTTCGCACCTGGATTTCAATCCGATGCCCGCCGAGGCCCACAACACTGGTGTGCAGGCTTTGGTACATGTTTTCCTTGGGCATGGCGATATAGTCTTTAAATCGTCCGGGGATGGGTCTCCACAGCTTATGGACAATGCCAAGGATCTCGTAGCAGGACGGAACATCTTCGCAGATCACGCGCAGGCCTATCAGGTCGTGGATCTGGTCAAACGGCATATCCTGGTTTTCCATCTTCAAATAGATGGACCAGAGGTGCTTTGACCGCCCTCTGATGTCTGCCTGGATTTCCTGGGCCTCGAGCTCCGTCCGCAGCACCTCGATACTCTTCTGCACCAGGAACTCACGCTCGGCGCGCTTGAGGGCAACCTTGTGGGCGATCTCCTTGTACTCCTTCGGGTGAAGGTAGTACATACTGCCGTCCTCGAGCTCGCTTTTGATGCGCGTCATTCCCAGGCGGTTGGCCAGCGGGGCGTACACGTCCATCGTGTCGCGGGCTATCTTGACCTGCTTTTCGGGCGGAAGATGCGTAAGCGTGCGGAGGTTATGAAGGCGATCTGCCAGTTTGATGATCACTACGCGGATGTCGCGAGCCATGGCCAGGATCATCTTACGCAGGTTTTCCACCTGCTCCTCTTTGCGGGTTCCAAAGTGGAGGGCTGAAATCTTTGTTACACCTTCGACCAGGTCAGCCACCTGCGGCCCGAACATCTCGGAAACCTGTTCGTGGCTTACGTGGCAATCTTCCAGTGTATCGTGAAGCAGCGCGGCACAGATGCCGTGGGCATCCAGTCCACCCTCGGTGACGATCTTCGCCACCTCAACCGGATGGAGAATGTAAGGCTCGCCGCTGGCGCGTTTCTGCTCCCCGTGAGACTCCCGCGAGAAGTCATACGCGCGGCCAATCAGCTCAATATCTTCCTCGGAATACTTGTCCCGGTTTTCGCCGAGGATGTAGTCGAGGACGGCACTGGTGTTGCCTATGTTAGCAGTAAGTGGGCTCACGTTTGCTGTGTACCATGGCTACAGTGCAACATACTTCCACTTCACCTGATGATGTACAAATCTCAACCTGTTGCCGTGGCACATTTCAAGTAAGCTGAACGGGACAAACTCGATGGTTAACACGTGAAGTCTGAACTTGAATATTGGCGTTCAGATTCCCCTAACCAATGTGTCTATTTTAAAGCCCCACACAGGATAACTTATGAACTCGCCGTTTCTCCGCTACAGCCTGAACTACTTTGAGCGGAATCGCCCCGTGTTTGAACGCGATGATTTTCCCGCGAAACCCCATTTACGAAAAGACAAATACCCGCTTCGCTTTCTCCGGTACTGGCAGGCACATAATGCCATTGTTGAGTACCAGAAACAGGTTGGGCGAAAGATTGACCTGGTGGATCTCGGTTGCGAACGCGGCCTTCTAAAACTGCTCGCGGGAAGTGAGATTGATGCTCACTGGACAGGTCTCGACTGGAACCTTTCGCGGCCGAGCCTGCAGCGGGCAGAGTATGACCACTTGATTGCCGCTGATTTTGATAAGCCGCTAGACCTGCCGGACAACAGCGCCGACGTGGTCGTCAGCCTTCACGTTTTTGAGCATCTCCCCCGGCCCGAATTCACCGCCGCTGAAGTCGCGCGCGTTTTGAAACCGGGCGGCATTTTCCTGATGGGAACCCCCGTAGTGCCACAATTTGCCGCGGCCCGTGGCGAAAAGCGTTACCAGGACGAAATGGCCCGCGGTAAGCGGTGGGCCGGCAAACACATCAACAAATTTTGGCCGGAGCGCGCAACGAAGCTCATGGAAGGGGTCGGACTTAAAGTCGACTGGCTTACCGGATCTTACTTCCTGCGCACCAGCGGTCATGGCCTAGAGAACTTCCGCCCGTGGGTACGCATTAACCAGGCCTGGGGTGCGGCTTTTCCGTCTCTTGGTCAGGAAATGTATCTGCAGGCGCGGAAGCCGGGTAACAGCGACAAATGATTACCGTGCACGTGCACGCCTCTCGTGCACGTGCACGGCCTCTGAATTACTTCTTCTTCAGGACCTCAGCCGATCTAATCTTAATCTAACTAAAAAACGCGCAGAGAACCTTGGCTCTCTGCGCGTTTAGTTTTTTTACTATTGTTAATGCTTACTCAGCAGCGGCTGAAGCTTCTCCTGAGGCAGCCTTGGGCGCGCGTTTGCGTTTTGCCGGAGCAGCCGCTTCTTCGGCAACAGGCTCAGCGGCAGCACCTTCACGGTCAACCAGTTCGATGAAGCACATGGGTGCGCCATCGCCCTGGCGAACGCCTGCGCGTACGATGCGGGTGTAACCACCCGGACGCTTGGCACAAGCCGGAGCTACGTCTGAGAAAAGCCGTTTAACGGCTTCCTTGTTGTTGAGGTACGAGAAAGCCAGACGGCGCTTTGCCAGTCCAATTCCCGCATCATCATTAGCCGCGAGACCATCCTTGGCGATAGTGATTACGCGCTCGATGTACTGGCGCACGTTCTTCGCCTTCGGAACAGTCGTCTTAATCATTCCATGTTCAATAATGGCACAAGCCAGGTTCCGCATAAGTGCGGTGCGGTGTTCGGTCGTCCGGTTTAACCGGGACGAGTGTCTGCGGTGACGCATGATTTAAAGTCTCTCCTACTTCTCTGAACCCAGGGAGACGGGGAGACCTGTTTCTTTGTCAATCTCCATGCCGAACCGCAGGTTCATTTCTTTCAGGATGTTTTTGATCTCTGTAAGCGACTTCCGGCCGAAGTTACGATACTTCAGCATTTCGCTTTCGGTCTTCTGCACCAGGTCGCGGATGGTCTTGATGCCAGCCGCTTCGAGGCAGTTGAAGCTACGGACGCTCAGTTCCAGTTCTTCAATGGACTTGTCCAGTTTCTCTTCAAGAGCCGTAGTGGCAGAAGCCGCCTGCTGCTCTTCTTCCAGGGCGGCAAGCTCAGCAGCCTGGTCCTTCATGGAAATGAACAGGTTCAGGTGGTCACGAAGTACCTTTGCGGAATAGCTCATGGCATCTTCCGGGCTTACGGTACCGTCAGTGGTTACGTCCATGATCAGGCGATCATAGTCGGTACGCTGCTGTACGCGGGCTGCTTCAACAAGGTACTGCACGTTTACGATAGGTGAAAACACAGCATCGAGGAAGATGGTGCCAAAAGTATCCTGGCTGCTGCTCTGTTCCTTGATCTGCGCAGCGGGAACGTAACCACGGCCCTGCTGAACAATGGCTTCCATGCGAAGTTCCGCACCCTCAGCCAGCGTTGCAATCACCTGGTCCTGGTTCAGAATTTCAATGTTGCCATCAAGCTCAAAGTCGCCAGCGGTAATTGACTTGGGGCCCTGCACATCCAGGAACATGGTGCTTTCACCACGGGCGCCGCCTACAAATTTGATCTGCAGGTTCTTGAGGTTAAGGATGATATCCAGGATATCTTCCTTAACGCCATCAACTGTATCAAACTCGTGGTTCTTGCCCTCAATGCGGATCGCCGTAACAGCAGCGCCCTGCACTGAGCTCAACAGGATTCGACGAAGTGAGTTGCCGATTGTGGTACCAAATCCACGCTCAAACGGTTCGGCAACAAACCGTCCAAAGGTCTCAGTCTGTGTTTCTTTTTCCGCGAGTAGCTCGCGGGGCATTTTTAGCGGCTTGAAATCCATTCAGTGTCTCTCCTAAGTTCAGGCCTCTGCTTGGTTAACCCGACCGACAGGGGCGAGGTAAACCCGCTGCCAGCCTTCAAACGATAACTTACTTCGAGTACAACTCGACGATGAGCTGTTCGTTGACGGCCGTGGGAATATCTTCACGGGAAGGAATCGAAAGTACACGACCAGTAAAGTTTTCCGGGTTCCATTCAAGCCAGGGCAGACGCTCAGTGCCGCTTGCAGCTTCCAGGTTCGCTACCAGGGGTGCGAATGTGCGGGAGCCTTCCACAACGGTGACCTGTTGCCCGGCCTTAACCAGGAAGGAAGGAATGTTCACAGGGCGGCCATCTACAAGAATGTGACCGTGACGTACAAACTGACGAGCCTGTGCGCGGGAAGAACCGATACCTAAACGATAAACGATGTTATCGAGACGACGCTCAAGCAACTGGAGCAGAACGGTACCGGTTACACCACGGTAGCTGTCTGCCAGGAAGAAGTAGCGGCGGAACTGACGTTCGAGCACACCATAGATGCGCTTCGTCTTCTGTTTCATGCGCAGCTGCTGACCGTACGTGGACAGCTTCTGGCGGGCCTGACCGTGCTGGCCGGGTGGATAGTTCTGACGCTCGATCGCGCACTTGCTTGTTAAGCAGCGCGATCCCTTTAAAAATAGTTTTTCGCCTTCGCGCCGGCACAACCGGCACTTGGCATCCGTATAACGAGCCACGTTCTCTTTCTATGCCTCCTTAGCATTTGCTCCGCTAACCCGCGGAGTTCGGGCACTCTTGAGTTACCCTTTTCCGGTTTACGACGTTGGCCGCCCTTGCGGGAGACCATTTTTTCATGAGGACGTCTTCGTCCCGGAAAACCTAAACTTTTACTTCTGTCGCGCCAGGTACACCACTGCTGCAATCAGCACTGCCGCACCCAGACAAATTAATACAACCTTACCAGGCTCTGCCAAAATCCCTGCTGTGTCTCTTGGAGCAAGCCCCAGGATAAGCAGCAAGATGGCTACGCCAGACAAAACAACGCGCTGATTGTGGGAATAGCCTCGCTTCCTTGCAAACAGGGAAGCCAGAACCACCATACCCGCAACCAGCACAACTGCCACTACAAAACCTGCATCCATATGCACTTAGCCTTTACGGCCGGGCATACGACGGAACCTGATCAGACGCGGCGACGCTTTGGAGGGCGGCAACCGTTGTGAGGAATCGGCGTTACGTCCCGGATCAGCGAGATCTCAAGACCCACAGCCTGCAGGCTGCGGATAGCGGCTTCACGACCACCACCGGGCCCCTTCACGAAAATCTCTACCGACTTAAGACCGTGCTCCATGGCCTTCTTGGCGCACTGCTCTGCAGCAAGCTGAGCTGCAAACGGGGTGCTTTTACGCGAACCCTTGAAGCCCGCAGCACCGCTGGATGCCCAGCTGATCGTGTTACCCTGCTTGTCAGAGATGTTCACAATCGTGTTATTGAAGGTAGCCTGGATATGCACAACGCCGTTGGCGATGTTTTTACGGGCTTTTTTACGAACCTTGGCGCTTGCTGCTGCGCCGCCTTTTTTCTTCTCTGCCATGATCTAGTCTTTACCCTTATTTCTTCTTCGCGCCAACAGTCTTACGTGGTCCCTTGCGGGTACGGGCATTGGTACGGGTCCGCTGGCCACGCGCCGGCAAACCGCGACGATGACGAAGGCCACGGTAGCAGCCGATGTCCATCAAGCGCTTAATGCTCATTCCAACTTCGCGGCGCAGGTCACCCTCTACCTTGATGTTGTTCTGAATGATGGTATTGAGCTTACCAACTTCCAACTCGTCCAGCTCACGAACCCGCTTGTTCGGGTCGATACCGGCTTCGCCCAGAAGGCGGCGCGATACAGTCGGGCCGATGCCGTAGATATACGTCAGCCCAGTCTCCACGCGCTTTTCGCGCGGCAAATCTATTCCAGCGATGCGTGCCATTGCTTCCCTATCAAAATAATTCGGCTCGACCGCTTACCGCGACCGAAACCGATGTGGATTTTCCCAATCCCGCACAAGACGGAATTAAACTTTTCGGGTCCAGGGACCCGGCCAAACTAACCCTGACGCTGCTTGTGCTTAGGGTTTTCACAGATGATCCGCAATACACCCTTACGCTTGATAAGCTTGCACTTGTTGCAGATCGGCTTTACTGATGCCCTGACTTTCATATCTCTATTCCTGATCTCTTACTTAAATCTGTACGTGATACGTCCGCGGCTCAGATCGTAGGGAGAAAGCTCCACCATAACCTTATCACCCGCGAGAATTTTAATAAAGTTCATCCGCATTTTACCGCTGATGTGGGCCAATACCGTAAGCCCGTTCTGCAGTTCCACACGGAACATACAGTTAGGCAACGGTTCCAGAACCGTACCCTCCAGCTCAATGCCTTTGTCCTTGGCCTGACGCTGTGGGCGTTGTCCGCCTTGCAGTGATTGCTTCTGTTGTGTTCTTTTAGTTGGCAAAATTATCCTAATCCGGGCTTCGTCTACACAAAGGTTGAAATTTTCATTCAGCCACGGCACAGAAAATGCACGCGTAAAACGTGTTTTCTCCACCGCGTCGGTATTAGCCACCGGGAATGGTGCAAAAAATTCCCCGTTGTCACTAACGCAGTAGATTTATTGGACTTACAGACGGCGTTTAGCGTAAGACTTGAGGTTGATCCCTGCCGTTCCACTTGTGGATAACTTCATGTGCCGACAAAACCTAAAGATTCTCGAGATCAAAGCGCCCTGTCTGGCGCGCCCGCTCCAGTTGCTGATTCCAATAATTAACGGCAAGCTTAACAGTCTCTGCATTTTGCGGAAAATAACGGTCGAGTATCATTTTCTGCTGTTCCAGAAGCTGCACCTTGGCCGTCGTAGCCTGAACCGGCGAAATCAGCCCCTGGACCATAGATGTGGCAGCATCCTGCGAAAGTTTTGTCTGATCTTTCATAAACATATCCAGTTGCTGGTCCAGGCGCTCTTCCAGCGGGACACTGTCAGGAACGACATTTAATGGAATAGGCGTGGCCTGCGCTACAGCGGTTGCAGGAATGGGGGTCGCCTTCGGGGCTGGAGTCGGGGCAACCAGTACAGGACGCGGTGGTGGCAGATAGTTGCCCCAGTCTTTCCTGGTCACCAGTGCAGTGGCTTCTTCTCTACCTACTGTTTTTGTCGTTTCCACGAAATCAGCCACCCGCTTTATCACCGAGTGGCGGGGAAGAGTAGTAACCACATTTGTCCGGGGATCGTACTCAAAACTCATGGGTGTGGTACGAATCCGCACAAGTAGTCCGCCCGTACTGGCTCCATCCGGCACCATGACATTATAGAGCACACGGCCGTCCATCAGTAGCGCGTGATCGGCCCATGCCGCTCCCCCGCCCACTGTACACACTATAAGAAACAATGCTTGCACTAGGGTTGTCTTCATCTGCCAGATTTCCAATCTATTTGAATTCGCCCGGAAACCTTGCACCGGCTGGCGACTCATAAGTATGCACAAACTAGAAGTATGCCACGACTGATTTTTTGTCACCCACGGCAAATACATTCAGGTTTCAAGCTTTGTTATCATCACTCCTGCTCTTATATAGAATGCGCCGGCACTACTAAAAACTATGTCCGTTTACCTCAGCGAACTTTCAAAAACCCGACCCGCCGCGAAAACGCGGAAATCCCGATTCTGGATTCACATCGCCATTCTTCTTCTCCTGGGCTGCTACCTTCGGGCCTGGAGCATCCTCAACGAATCGCCTTCCTTTGAAGAAATCCGGGCGGCGCTCGTGGTGGAAATCCCGTTTGACGAATATATGAGTCATCCTCAGCCGGATTTTGCACCACCAGTCTTTTACGCCATATCCCATCCTGTAGCCGCGGCTACGCTTAACCTTGGGGCCCTGCGGGTGATAGCAATTATAGCAGGCGCTCTCTCTCCCCTGGCACTTTACCTGGTGGGGCGGCGGCTTTACGGTGAACCAGCCGCAGTTATCGGCGCCTACCTGCTCGCATTGAACCCGCTACATATCTATTACTCGCAGGAATTCCAGCCCTCGGTCCTGTTTGCGCTTTTGTCGCTCGGTGGGTTTCTGGCCATGGTGCGAAGCGCGGAATCCAACCGCTGGAAAGACTGGCTGGTCTACGACCTGATTGCCGTACTGCTGCTGCACACCCAGCGTGAGGCCGCATTTTTCGTGGCCGCATTCCCGGTTATCCAGATGTGCCGCGCCCTGTTTTTTCCCCCGGTAAACCAGGAGCGGCGGATTCACCGGTTTAAGCTGGTCCAGGGCATCCTGCTCAACCACTTTATTATCCTGGCTGTCAGCATTCCCTGGCTTTGGATAATGACTAACAAGCTTCCGTGGGATCTCGGTGTGCCCAAACCCTCGGATCTTTTCCAGATATTTGGCCAGCTTTATCTCTTCGGTTTCACCGGTTGGCGGCCGCTGGCTCCGTGGCTCGTCATGCTGCTACTCGTGCTTCTTTTGCTGCCGCCCCTGTTAAAGATGCTCAGGCGGCTGGATTTCCGGACGTTCGCAGCCATTACCACCATGATTCTGGCTATTGCTTTGCCTTTTACCTATAGCCTGTTTGAGACTCCCCGCTTTATTTCAGCGCGCGAAGGCTTCACAGCGCTGCCCTATTTCTGCCTTTCCCTTGGCATCCTGCTGGCGCGGTGCAACTGGGTAGTTAAGACCAGCCTGACGGCCTTCTTTACTATTATATTTCTTGCTGCCAGTATCAACCAGGCTCGTACACTTCAAAAAACCGCCACGACTGACATGTTGAACAACATCATCCGTGATGGGGCCAAAGCGGATGATATTGTGGCGTTCTGGCCGAGCTATACCCTGGCTATGGGTGAGTTCTGGAAAGACTATTATGATCGCTCTTTTAACATTGTCACGGTACGTGAACTCCTGAAAACGTGGGCCGAGCTTCCTCCTGACCGGCCAATTTACTTTGTGGTTTCGCAATTCCCGGATAATTCTACCCATCTTTACACCATGCAGGGAGCTCTCACCCAGTATGCAACCAGCGAGGTTCTGTGGCAAAATCGACTGAACATGGTTATCAAGGCAACAGACCTTGACCAGCGCACCCTGGCCCAGTGGTACGATGAGCCGCGTTCGCTCAAAATCCTGGATCAGCCCACATCAAATACCCAGTTTATTTTTACCGCGGCGGATCCGGTCTTTAAACCCGACATCGAAACGTCCAAAACCCAAAGCATGGCCGACTGGCCATTTGCCAGCGACCGCACAGACTTGAGCTACGACCCTACCGGCCACCGTTTTGTCTGGACCACCAAACCAACTGCTATGCTTGAGTTGCCTGTAACCCTCGCCCCCGGCAATTATCTGCTGCGCCTCCACTGCTCGCCAGATTTTGATCAGCCGGAGTTTGGCCGTTATAAAGATCGAAAGGTCAGTCTCACCCTTCGCACCGGCGAAGACCAGCGACAGGTATTGCTGGAGAATGCGCAGACAATCAATGTGCCGTTCACCACGGATGTCGAGCTTCAGCGTCTGCCGATTTCCATCAGCGTGGACAAAATGCATGAGATTGCGCCACCGGCCGGCGGATCATTTGGCGTAAAGATTTACTCGATATCTATAGATCAGGATAATCCGACTCCTAACAACCAGGAGTTTTAAGCGGACGTCTGCTCAGGCTGCGGCACTGGCAGACTGATAGTAAATTCGCAGCCATTCGCCTGGTCACTCTTCACGTCAAGCCGGCCACCCATATCTTCCACGTACTTCCGTGTCATGCTGAGCCCAAGGCCATTGCCCTGGCTTCCCTTGGTACTGAAGAACGGCTGAAATATCCGCGGCAATACATCAGGGGGAATTCCCGGACCATTATCCCGCACCCGCAGGATAACGTTGCCCTTATGCTGTTCGGAATACAGAGAGACTGTTGCGTCATGACGATCCTTCAGAGCATCAAACGAATTAGTCAGCAGATTCATCAGGGCCTTGTTCAGCCCGTCCGGATCAAGCATCACCTCATCGCATTCGTCATCACACTCAACGAGCAGAGTAACCTTTGATACCCGTTTGTCAGTCCGAATCATCTCTGCCATGTGTCGCAGGATATCGTTTACGTTTGCCCGCACTAGCTCAGGCTTTGACTGCCGGCTGAAGTCCAGCATCTCCTGGGTCAGCGTCTGCATTCGCTCAAGGCTTCGTCGGGTAATTGGCCAGAGTGTGGTAATCTCGTCAAAACTCTTCTTCTTAATGGCAAGTTCCATGAGTTCCAGACCGCCACGCGCCAGCTGCAGGATGTTTTTAATATTATGGGCAAGGCCAGAGATTGTCTGCCCCACGGCAGCCAGCCGCTCCTGCTGGATATTTTCTTCCATCAACTGGAGATTCTCAAGAGTCATGGCAGCGTCAGTGGCCAGCGCCGATACAAAGGCCAGGTCGTCATCTGTAAACGCATGGACGCTTTCGCGGCTATCCAGGAAAAGAAGCCCCATAAGGTCGCGCTTACCCGCCATGGGCACGCACATGGCCGATCGTATATCTGAAGCCATAATGCTCTCGCTGGATTGGAACCGGCTGTCCAGCCTGACGTCGCGGATCAGAACCGCCATCTTTTCATCCAGGGCCTTACGGGTAACAGTTCGGCTGAGTACAAACTCCCGGTTATGCATTCCCTCGCGGAACTTAAAGATTTCCGGGACCAGATGATCTGTCACCTCGTCCACACGTACAATAACTCCCCGGTCCGCAGGCAGGTTTTCGAAAATCAGCTGCATCAGAGCGGCCAGAATGTTTTCCCGGTGGGATTCACCACGAAGAATATCGCTCAACTGGTAAAGGGCCAGTAATCTCTGGTTGAGCTTGTCCAGGTGTTCCGTTGCTGTCTTATCGACCGTCGGGCTTTTAAACGGCGTCTTTTCTGATAACTGCGTCGAAAGGATAACACTGGAATCGTCTTCTTCGGCAACAAGCCTAAGGCCGCTGCTTTGCTCTTTTTCATCTGGAAGCATAACTACGTCTGCAGCTGCAGTCCGGAAGGTAAGGCCTGCACGTCCCAGCGTAATACGGTCGCCATCCTTGAGTTCTGCTGACTCAATCTTTTCGCCGTTAACGTATGTCCCATTACTGCTTTTCAGATCCGTCAAAATCCACTGCGTGCCTACATGTTTCAGGCGCGCATGGTGCCGGCTTACCGAGTCGACCGGCAACGACAGACCGTTCTGGGTTTGTCGCCCGATGTCCACTCCGGCGGGATCAACAGGAAAAGTGCGTGTTTCAACCCCGAGATCTGCATCGGGATAAAGATAGGCTTTTTCGACCATGATGTAAGGCTGCACCACTACTGTGCTGACAGGCAACTGGAAACATTGGGTAGCAACAGAGCTAACGGCATTGATCGCCAGGACTGAATTAACTCTTTAACACATGAACGTTGTCTTTTAGGCATGACTTTTGCCCAAATTGCCGTTACATAATACAGGAGTAAGACAATGGTAGGACTCATCAGTGCGGTCATATTTGGCTTAGTAGCAGGGATAGTCGCAAAACTGCTAATGCCGGGCAAAGATCCCGGTGGTTGTATTATTACTTCCATATTAGGCATTATCGGTGCGCTGATCGGGCAGTTCATCGGCCAGGCCCTGGGCTTTGGTGATATGGATCGCTGGTCCCTGGGTAATTTCCTGCTGGCTGTGGTTGGCGCGATAATCCTTCTGCTTATTTATCGGCTCATCACCAAACGGCGTAGAGGCACCCTTCCGCCGCCTGAAGTCTAAGGTAAATCGAAATCCACCGGGCGGAGCCTTTCCGTCCGGTTTTTTTTTGCGCCTGGGTTACCCGTATCAGCCGTTATGCTATGGGAATGTTAAAAGCAGGCTTTGAGCAAAAAAAATGGCTGGCGAGCTAGGATTCGAACCTAGAACCCTCTGAGTCAGAGTCAGATGCGCTGCCAGTTGCGCCACTCGCCAGCATGTGTGCGGCTATTACCCGCACGGACATTTCATACCACGACCCGAAATCCTTATTCTTGAAGCTTGTTTTGCCGGCGGAAAAGCCCTATACCGCCGGTCGAATCACCGCCAGTCACCTCTAAATCCGTGCGCGAAATGGCCCAACGCGCAGCGTTAGTAGCTCCGTGCGAGTCAGATTTATTTACCGGACAGGTACCCGCTGCTTTAGATTGGCCTGATTTTCCAGATATCCTTCGCATACTCAGAAACGGTACGGTCGCTACTAAAGTAACCCATTCGGGCCACATTCAACAGACACTTACGGGTCCAGAGCGTCGGTTGCTGGTATTCCTGCAGCGCCTGCGCATGAGTGGAAAGGTAGCTTTCCATATCCGCCAGGTGAAAATAGGGATCGCCATGGTGAAGGATGCTGTTAAAGATCCACTTATAAGCGCCCGGCTCACGCGAAAAGAAGGTGTCGGAATTAAACACATCCATTACCCGCTTAATGGCAGGATTCCGGCGGTAATAGTCCCATGGGTTATAGCTGCTGGACTCGCGCATGTGCTGGATTTCGCTGGCATCCAGTCCGAACACAAAAAGGTTTTCCGGTCCGACAGCTTCGCGAATTTCGATATTGGCACCGTCCAGCGTGCCTACGGTCAGGGCGCCGTTCATGGCAAACTTCATATTTCCCGTGCCGCTGGCTTCCTTACCTGCGGTCGATATCTGCTCAGAAATGTTTGCCGCCGGCATGATCCGTTCAGCCAGCGAGACCTTATAATCCGGCACAAACACCACCTTGATACGGTCGCGCGTTCGGAAGTCGTTGTTTACGATCTCCCCCAACTCATTAATGAGCCGGATAATCTGTTTTGCAGCCCAGTATCCCGGTGCAGCCTTGCCGGCAAAAATATACGTCTGCGGCACCTCAGGCAGAATGCCGTCCTCGGTGATCGCAAGGTAATCATGGATTACGCGCAGAACCATCAGTAGTTGTCGCTTATACTCATGGATGCGTTTCGCGATGACATCGTAAATGCTATCCGGGTCTACAACTACCCCTGTTGACTGGCGAATGATTCGCGCCATCAGCACCTTGTTTTCCCGCTTAACCGCGGTAAAGCGTTCATGCACGCTGGCATCATCTACGAATGCTTCCAGGTTCTGCAGATGGTTCAGATCGCGAACCCAGTTTTCGCCCACGCAATCGGTTAGAAGCTTCGCCAGTCCCGGATTAGCCTTCATGAGCCAGCGGCGTTGCGTAACGCCGTTGGTTTTATTGGTAAACCGCTCTGGCCACAACTGGTAAAAATCAGGCACCAGCTGGGTCTTCACCAGCTCAGTGTGGAGCTTGGCCACGCCGTTTACCGCGTGGCTGCCGACTATAGCCAGGTGGGCCATCCGCACATCTTTGTAGCCGTGGGCCTCTTCGACGATGCTCATGCGCTTCATGCGATCTGCATCCCCGGGCCATTTCCTGCTGACCGCTTCGAGGAATTGCTTGTTGATATCGTAGATAATGCGCAAGTGCCGCGGAAGTACGCGCTCAAACAGCGAGACGGGCCATTTTTCAAGGGCCTCGGGCAACAGGGTATGATTTGTATATCCCAAGGTTGCCACGGTGATAGACCAGGCCTTTTCCCACGGAACATTGTTTTCGTCATGCAGAACGCGCATGAGTTCCGCCACAGTCAGGGCCGGGTGCGTGTCGTTGAGTTGAATCGCCACCTGGTTAGGAAAGTTGTCGAAGTTGGCGTTCTTCTTCAGGTAGCGCCGGACGATATCACGCACCGCGCAGGCAACAAAGAAGTATTCCTGCACAAGGCGGAGTTCCCGCCCGCTTTCTACGGCATCTGACGGATATAGTACTTTGCTGACTGTCTCGGACGCGATACGCTTTTCTACGGCCTTAACGTACTCACCCTCGTTAAACTTCTGGATGTCGAACTCTTCAAAGGCCCGCGCCGAATAAAGCCGCAGATAATTGACGGTCCGCCCGCCGTAACCAACCACGGGCATATCGCTGGGAACGCCAATAAAGTGGCGGCATTCAATCCAGGTAGGCCGCACATTTCCCAGCCGGTCCGGCTGATCTTCCACCCGCCCGTATATGGGAATAACGACCTGCTCATCATGGCGCTCCAACAGCCACGGGCTGCTCATTGTGCGCCAGCTATCTGGCATCTCAACCTGTTGGCCATGTTCCAGCCGCTGCCGAAACAACCCGTACTCGTAGTTAATGCCGTAGCCGAATCCCGGCATGTTCAGGCTTGCGAGAGAATCCAGGAAGCATGCAGCCAGGCGACCGAGGCCACCATTGCCAAGGGCCGCGTCCATTTCTTCCTCGCGCAGGTCCTCCAGGTTATGGCCAAACTCGCGCACCACCCGCTCGGCCTGTTCCACAATGCCCAGATTCATCAGGTTATTGCCGAGACTTCTGCCCACAAGGAACTCCATGGACAGGTAATAGAGGCGTTTAACGTTATTGCGCTGGTAGCGACGTTCGGTTGCAAGGTAGCGCTCCATCATCAGGTCGCGCACCGCCAGCGATACAACCCATAGCAGATTAGCCGTGCTGATGTTAGTTCCCCAGTCCTGACCCAGGCTGTACTTTACCCGCTGCTTCAATTGCTCATAGAAGCGCTCTTCCGTAAAGATGGGAACACCATCAATCGGAGTGGGGTGAACTGGAAGAAAAGAGTCATCTTCGCCTTCCACACCGCTTAGCCGCGGGGCTGATGCATTCGTCGTTTCCAATACAACTCCTAGTTCTCAGACATCTGTAGCAACAAAGTGGGCTTTGAAGTAGTCAATTGAGGCCGCCAGTATCTTGGTAAACTATCGCAAAAATACAATATCCAGTCATTTTTTCAATCAAAAGCACAGCCTGTTGTATTTTGGCCCCATGCCTACACATAAATCTATTTCCGTCAGACGTGCCGAGCCCGCAGACGCAGAATCTATCCTGATGCTGGTGGATGCTCTTGCCGATTATGAAAAACTGGACCGGCCCTCACCAGAGGCGAAAAAGCGCCTGATAGCAGATGCTTTTGCAGAACGGCCCCGGTTTCATATACTGCTGGCGATAGCTGCCGATGGGGCCGCAGCGGGATATGCCTTTATCCTGGAGAATTACTCCACCTTCCTTGCGCTGCCTACCCTGTACCTTGAGGATCTGTTTGTGCTCCCCGAGTACCGGGGAACCGGCGCTGGCTCAGCCCTGTTCAGCGCTGTTGCTGCCGAAGCGAAAGAGCGTGGCTGTGGACGGGTGGAGTTTGTGGTACTCGACTGGAATACCCTGGCGCAGAATTTCTACCTGCGCAAAGGCGCCCGTCACCTTAAAGACTGGTATTTCTACCGGCTTGATGCCGAGCAGTTTGATAGTGTCATCGGCGGCTAACGCGAGTCTATGTTTTATCCTGAGACAGGATGAGCACAGTGTAGGGTCCGATTCCGACGACGCCTGACGCCGCGAGGCCATCATATGAACCTGGCTGTGCGTCTACATCGAAGCTATGGAAATTCCCGAAATCGTCGCTGTAGCCATTCCAATCGCTGTTCAGTCTGATTTTCCAAGTGCCGGCGTTTGGGAAACCAAGGCGATAATTCGGGATTTGCACATTTGCGAAATTCATGAGGACGACCACATCGTCTCCAGGGCCGCCCATCATCCATCGGTGAAATGCGATGACCTTGGCGTCATTATTAATGTGAAAAACATTCACGTGGTCGCCAGTCAGCCCTTTGCTAAAGCCTCCCTTATCGCGCCTCATCCACATGAAATCATGGTACATGCGCACAATTCCGTGAAAGTCGTCGCTCAGGCTCCAGTCCAGTGGAACGGTATCGCGAAACCATTCCGGCTCCAGGAACTCTTGTCCCTGGAAAATCATCGGGATACCGGGCGCAGTAAACACAAGCGCTGCACCTAGTGTTGAACGTTTCTGCGCAAAATAATTGTGATGATCTCCCGGGCTGATTTCCGTCGGTACACGTGCTTTGCCGTTTGCCACTTCGTCGTGGCTTTCTGTATAAATGACCCGCTTTACCGCACTGCCATTATAACTGAACCGTATGGCATCAGCAACCTCGTTCATGTCACGGCTGGCATCATCGGGCGTTATAATCGCTTCGCGTACCGGATGAACAAAGGCCGCGTCCCACTGGCTGCCGAAAGCTGCTCCGCCGCTTGCCGCGTCATTAGTAATCGCTGGGTTTTTCTGCAGATCTTCCGCAATTGTGATCGCGCCGGGAAAAGCCTCCCGCACCTCCTCGTTGATCCACTGCATCAGGCTCCAGCCATCGGGCAGATTTTCTGCCCCGTTGGTTTCATTTCCTTTCACAGAACGGATGAACAGAGTCATGTCCCACCGCAAACCGTCCACATGAAACTCTTCCAGCCAGTGCATGGCGTTATCCCGGATAAAGGTTCGCACTTCTCCCCTGCCATAGTCGGGCCGGGTAGCTCCCCATGGGCTTTCCGCTTTCCAGTCGTTATAAAAATAAATTCCACCACCACCATTCTCGCTCCAGCCGTCAAACTGCCACAGGTCAAGGTCGCTTGGCCCGAAGTGGTTGTAGACAACATCCAGGATTACGGCAATGCCCTCCTGGTGGCACCGCTTGACGAAATCTTTAAAAGCCTTCGGTCCCCCGTAGATGCTCTCGATGGCAAAGATATGCGACGGGTTGTATCCCCAAGACAGGTCTCCCGCAAACTCCATGGCGGGCATAACCTGGATGACGTTCACGTTTAACCGCTTCAGGTGGTCCAGTCTATTCGTTGCAGTGCAGAAGCTGCCCGGGCGGTCGCCTTTGGCATCAACAAAAGTTCCCACGTGGAGTTCATAGATAATTGCTTCATTCCACGGGGGCATCTGGACCCCTTCGTCCCCATCCCAATCATAATCGGGGTCATGCACCACCCCGTTACCGACAGAGTTGGTCACTTCACGCGCATACGGATCAATGCGGTCCAGTTCCAGGTCGCCGTTTGTGATGATATACTTATACTCATCACCCGGCTTTGCGTCCGGCACATCGACATACCAGGTGCCCCCGTCCTCGCCCTGCATCGGGAGCGACCGCTTGTCGAACTCGTTAAAAGTTCCTACCAGGTAGACTGCATCCGCATGAGGAGCCCAGACCCGAAAAGCCACGCCCTTATCATGAGGAACAGCCCCCATACCGGCGCGGGGTATCGTCTTTGTGGTAGGGGTCATGGCTGCAATCTCCGTAGAAAATGTGGGTTGCCCACATTTCAGCAAGTGCCTTGCCAGAAACTACGGTTTGTCAGCCGCCCGCTTTAGTAGAATTCGGGTACGGATACGGTATCAGTAATCCGCGGCGGAACAGCATCGATGTAGGCCATATCAGCCGGCAGATCCGTCTTCAGAGTGCTCGGGCTGTAAATAGGCGGATGCGAGTAAGGCAGCGGCGCCAGGTAATTTACATAGTGCCGGAGCTTCGGCGGGGAGTTAAAGTCATTTGTCGCCGCTATAACACTGCTTTTTGTATATCCGCAGGGCGAGTATTTTGGAATCACGTAGTTGTCTACCGCAACCGCACCTACTACGATCGGATCAGCAGGTCCCGCGATAACCGGCCCCACCAGCGGCACCGATTTCACAATGGAGCCCATGACGGGAACCTGGCCAAGTGTGGTAGGGATTACCGAGCCCTTGGCTGCGGAACTGCCAAAATGGGGAACAGCCGCCACGGCCGGCCCCCAATGCGGTACGCCCTTCACTTTCCCGAAGTCCACCATTCCCTTGGCAACGCCACTCACTTTGCGCGCGGCATAAGACCCGGTAACGCCGATGGCGCCTATAGCCACTCCGCGGCGGATGAGTGTATCACGGTCTAGCCTGTCACTTTGTTGAGTTCCTGCTGCGATTGAAGCACCGGTAGCCACACCGGTCGGAGCCGGCGCCACTCCTGCAGTCACCGTTGCGCCAGCGCTTACACCAGCCGGACTTGCGGTTACTCCCGCGCCTACTGCAGCACCTGCCGGTCCACTGGCAACGCCAGCCCCCACACCGGCCTGGGCCACTTGGGCTTCAGCAGGCAACGCAGATGCAACTACACAGGCAAGGAAAAGACTCTCAGCAGATCGACGGCAACGGTTAGGGAACACAGCTCATGGGTCCTTTGACAGGTATTACAGGGGACTTAATGCCCCGCAGTTGCCCCTGTCAATAGCACATTTAAAGCCAATCAGATAAAGGAAGAAGACGCCAACTGGGCTACTGGCTGAGAGCTGCCAGGTCTCGCAGCCGCAGTTCGGCCCAGCGTGCCTCCTGCGCCTCAGGCCACTTCTGCCGCAGTTCATTATAGATCGCCCGCGCCTTTGCATAGCGCGCCCCTGCCTCGAAGGCAAGTCCTGCGCTCCAAGCCGACTTCACATCGCTCACTACGGCCGTCGGGTACTTCTGCTCTACTATATCCAGGATAGTCAGGGCACTTGTCACTTCGCCCCGGGCCATATGGGCCCGGGCAAGCAGCATCAGCACCGGGCCTTCTTCCGGCGTTCCAGCTGCCATATCGACTGCCGGCCTCAACACTTCCCATGCGCGGTCATTTTCTTCTACTTCGAGATATGCAGATCCAAGCTGTCTGCGCAGGACCGGCTCCTTTGCCGGATCACCAACCGCAGCCGTCAGTTCCTTCTCCAGTCGGTCAATCTTCTGCCGGGGCGTTTCATTGGAAACACCAGCTGCAACTTCTACCCCAGGAGAAACAGCGCTGCCAAACACGTCTGGCCGACGCTCTTTTACCTGCTTCACGTAATTGCTCTCGGGGAAGAGCCTTTCCAGCGCTTCCACGCTCTCACGCGCCTTTGTTCTGTTCTTTTCAAACACAACGGAAAGGTAAAAGGCCCGCGGCGCCAATCCCGATGACGGGTGATTAAAGCCATACTCCCGGAACAGCTGCGCTGCTCCTTCATAATCTTCAGCCCGCGCCTTACGAACGGCATCCTGGAACTCGCCCAGTACAACCGTGTTCTGTTCATAAGTCGGGTTTGGCATTCCAAGATCGCTCTGCTCTATCGTCAGACTCGTAGCAATATCTTCTGCGGGCGCTGCTTCCGGAGCCGCAGCGTTCGGGCCCAGACCATCTGAACTCGGTGCGGGTGTTTGGATGGTCTGCTCTGGCGAAAGTGCCCGCGGAGCCACTTCTTCTATCTGCACAGCCGTCGTCTTTACGTCCATTGGAGAGATGGCATTGCTCCGCGGCTTTACCGTTATCCCTTCATCAGTGCCCGAAACTGCTGGAGTCTTCGGTTCGTCCACCGTTGGATCTTCGACTGCCGGCGCCGGTTCTATGGTTGAAGTTGTTTCTTCGCCTTCACGCTTCACAGTCAGCACGGGACGATCTGCATCCAGTGTGTCCGGCCCCTCAAATGCCGGAGTGGCACGCATGGCGCCGCCGCGCGGCGTGGGCGTCATGATCGGAGGTGAAGACGGCGTCGGATCTGTCGGCAATGCGCCAGGTACAGAACCGGGTGGCAGCAGGAGTGGTTCCCCCGGCGCTAAACCCGTGCCAGGCTGCGTTTCGTACCCGCGATAGCGCGGTTCATCTGAAAAAGGTTCTTCCGTAATAGGGGGTGGCGTAGCGATCGGCTGCGTAGGCACCGGCGTAAACCGTGCATCTACTTCATCCTCATCATCGCCGACAAAGGGAATTGCATTTATTAACCCCCGCACAAAACCCCGCTTTTTCTCTTTGCGGCCACCTACATCCTCGGGGCCGAGAACAGGTATTGGAGTTTCACTGGCACCGGACTCGGGCAAGCCGGGCGGTGGCGGCATTTGTGGCTCCGCCGTTCCGGGTTGATATGGCGGATTAACACCGGCGGGGCGGGAACCGCTAACACGGTTGCCATTATACGGCGTCAAAGCCGGATAAGCTGGTTCAACATACGGTGCCGGCCCGGCGGGGGGCCGATACGGTACAGGCGGTTGAGCGCGGGGCTGTATTGGTTGCACTGCCTGCGGCGAGGCGGGCAAGGGCGTTGGATCCTCCAGCCGCACTTTTGGCGCCTGTTGCAGTATCTCTAGCGCACTTGTCGTCTGCGCCGTCGAAAGACTGGATGTAAACGTCAGCGTCAGGCCCGTGACAACGAAAAGAGCACCACGGAAACCCCAAGTTTCAGCTTGCACCATTGCACACTTTGTCCCATACTTCGACCGCATAATCCTAAACTTCATGAATCCCATACCTGTATTATTTAATGTAACCTGCGATCTTTCCCGATCGCGCTAGACCCTGTATTTCGGAGAATTGGTTATTTGGCTCGCGTACCAGAACTCAGTATTATAATCCCGGTTCGCAACGAAGAACAGACAATTGCAGGCATTCTTCGTTCCCTTGCCCGGCAAGATCGCATATCCGATTGCCAGGTAATCGTCGTAGATGGTGGCAGCACTGATGGCACTGCGAACATTGCTACGGCCTTTCCATTTGTTGAATTGATCACTGCCCAGGCAGGTCTCGCGAGACAGATGAACTACGGCGCCCAAAGCGCCGAGGGTAAGGGACTCTGGTTTCTCCATTCTGACAGTACGCTACCAAATCCGGCCACGGTTTCCTACATCCTGAATGCCCTGCAGGAACCGGGTGTGGCTGGTGGAGCCTGCCATTTCCAACTTCGTGCCGACGATCTTTATTATAGAGTCATCAATTTCGCCGTGAACCTTCGCTCCAAGTGGCTACACCGTGCCTACGGTGACCAGGGCATCTTCGTTCGACGCGATGTCTTTAGCAAAACCGGCGGCTTTCGGGAAATGCCCAGTTCAGATCTCGACCTGTTCCTCCGTGTCCGGGAGCACGGCGACATCCGGATAGTAGCTCCCAAAGTAGCCACCAGCGCCCGTACATGGCAGCGCTATGGCAAAGTCAGCACGACGGCCTGGCATATCAAAGAGTGGCTTGCGTACGAATGGAACCGCAAGACCGGGAAGATCCCACCCCCAGATAACTCAACGTCGACGACTCCCCTCCCGCGCCAAAACCCCAAACCCAGCACCTGATTATGGGTCTTCGGTAACCCAGGCCGCTTCGTCTGGCGCCTTTTTTTTTCAGCTAATCCTGGATTCCGAAACTTTTGTCGCATTGCGCGTTGCTTTTCCTGATTCGTGGTTTTTCTTCAGTCGTTAACAATTCTCTTGAAAAGGACTCCACCCATGCGGTTTCGACTTATTTTATCTTTATTATTAGGATTGATGCCTATGACCGCTCCTGCGCAAAACACAACCCAGACCGATGCAATTCGCTTCGGAATCATTGGTACCGATACGTCTCACGTTATTGGCTTTACCAAAGTCCTCAATAATCCGGACGAGAAAAACTACGTGCCGGGTGGCCGGGTAACCCACGCTTTTAAAGGCGGCAGCCCAGACATACCATCCAGCGCAGAACGGGTCGAGAAGTTTGCCGCTCAGCTAAAGGATGAGTACCAGGTTGAGTTTGTAGACTCCATCCCGAAACTGGTGGAAAATGTCGACGCTGTCCTTCTTGAAAGCGTAGACGGGCGCCCTCACCTGGAACAGGTGAAACCTGTTTTTGCAGCCAAAAAGCCAGTTTTCATCGACAAACCGCTCGCTGGATCGCTGAAAGACGCGCTTGAAATCCAGCGGCTGGCTAAAGAATCCGGCACCCCATGCTTCAGCGCTTCCAGCCTTCGCTTTTTCAAAGGTGTAACAGACCTGATAGATAACGAAAAGATCGGTGAAATCACCGGCGTTTCCGCCTATTCGCCTGCCAACCTGGAAGAGCATCACCCGGACCTGTATTGGTACGGCATCCATGGTGTTGAGATCCTTTTCACGCTCATGGGCACCGGCTGCGAGTCGGTGGTTCGCACTTCGACTGAAGATTACGACCTCGTGACGGGAACCTGGAAAGATGGCCGGATCGGCACCTTCCGCGGCATCCGCAATGGCAAACAGACCTACGGCGCCCTGGTTTTTGGAACCAAGGATATTGAACACTCAGCTCCGGTAACCGGCGACCTCTATAGCGCTCTTGTTACTGAGATTGTAGATTTTGTCAAAACAGGCCAGCCGCCTGTTTCCCTGGATACCACTGTAGAAATGATGGCCTTTATGGAGGCCGCCGACGAAAGTAAACGCCAGGGCGGAAAGCCTGTTCGCCTGGATGAGGTTATAAAGAAAGCACAACAGCAGTAAACTATCTGATGTTTGAAAAAATTAAGCGCTCTCGGCAAAATGTCGAGAGCGCTTTTCTAATTATCGGGCTAATCTCAAATGAAGGGATCACTGGTCAATGTCTTTGCTGTTCTCGACTGCCGTAGAAACCCGGAGCAATTAAAACAAAGACTGGAGTCACTCTGAACCAAGCCCTGATCGAAACGACTTGATCGCTCGTTCCACAACCGCATCCGGCAGATCGTGTCCGCAGTCCGGATGCTCAATGATGAGGTTATCCTCGGCGCCATAAAGCCTATAGATCTCCCTCGCTGCCTCCGCTATCCGGTCCACGCTCAGCCACTGGAAATTCGTATCTTTTAGCGGCGCGCTTACATAGACTTTCCGCGGCGCTACGGCTCCTATCAATTCATGGAAGTCGAACGGAATCTCGTCGCGCTTATACTTTCCGATACGCGGCATGTACCGTTCCTGGGTCCAGCCGGTGATGTCGCCGTTCATGTAATCCAGGTAGGAATCAAATCCGCAACTCGAAACCACCACCTTAATCCGGTCATCGAACACCGCCGTGTAAATGGCGTTATGCCCTCCCAGCGAATGCCCCATGGCCCCATAGGCATATTGCTTCACAAATGGCAGCGAATCCAGAACATCCATCGCCCGGATATTATCCCAGATGGCTTTCATGGTGCCGCTTTTGTATCCCAGAGCCTTCAGGTCCGGATTGTAGTCACCCATTACTGGATACGACGGCGCAATTACCACGAACCCAGCCTCGGCCAACTGATTGGCGTAATCCCGGTTTTCCAGTTTTCCCATGCCAACGACGACTCTATGCCCCAACTCAAGCTCCGTGGAATGAAGCGCCAGAACTGCCGGGAATCGAATGCCCCGATCTTCCAGCGCCACCTTTGGAATCAGCAGATACGCGGGGGT
>JAKFFN010000190.1:0-5590 GCA_036675025.1 Candidatus Sumerlaeales bacterium
TGCTGCCGAGTTTCTGATAGGTAGGGTAAGACACATCGAGCATGAGGTCGAGCTGCCGGGTTCCGGTGCCAAGAGCTGCCGTGGCCGGCTCTTCCGCATGGGAGTGTCCCTCGTGGGTTTCGTGAGATTCCTCAGTGGTAGATCCGGCAACGATCTCGTCAGCGGTGCTGCATAGCTCACGGTCTGGCAATGTCGCCGCCTCGGCCGAATATACTACGCCGGATTCATCAGGCATAACAACGGTATCAGAAGATGCGGCATCTCCGGTAACCATGGCGCTGAGGGTGCCGTCGGAACGGGCAACCATAAACAGCGAACGCTGCCCGCCGGTTAGATCGCGACCATACCAGGCCTGTGCGGCTGGCAGGGGAAGTTCTTTGGTGCGACCGTTTTCACCAACCACTACAATCTTGGCATCGGACTCAAAAATCCGGGCCGGGGACAATTCGAAATTTGCCGACTGGCCATGGGCCAAGGGGAAATTTTTAAGGGTCACCGACCCTGGTTTTTTAGCCAGTGCACGAGACGCCGTGGTGTTAAGAACCAGGCTTCGTTTTTCTGACCGGCCTTTGCCGGGAAGGGTGTCGAACAACGTCTCGATGACTGCAGGCTGTGCGAAACACGACGCGACCGACATGCAGGCCAAGGTAAGGAATACCCGGCTGCCGCGAACGCGGAAGCTCATATTAGTGCTACCTCAAAATGTGGGATTGGGGGGAAGGCTCAGATGCTCGGCGCGAAACAAAGCACAAAGGCTTTACTACAATAAGATCTCAACACTGAGACTGGAAGTCACCCGTAGATAGGGTGAAGTTGGGTGTATTACTAACCCGCCTGAGCGGCATTCAACCATTTACTTAAAATATTAATAGTTTTCTATTCGCGAAATTTCGCGAGTGCATTAAACAGAATTGCCTTTAAGGAACAGAATTCAGCGATGCTCTGATTCGGCTAGAGTTGCACCGCTTCCCTTTTCTGATACACGTATTGTAAGGTTCTCAATATTTCCACGATAACGAAACCGCACCAAATGAGAAGTGCTGCGATCGGGCGAATCCGCAACCTCATCACGTGCCAGAAGTTTCTCAGATCGCTTGTCGTAAACGTCAACATAGCACCCATCGCCCGTTCCATTTGGAAAGTCGACTTTTACGCCCCACTCCCCCGTCGGCCCCCCGTCAATTACGTCGACAATATCCGCTGTTATGGGCGGAATGGTTTCGCTGGAAACCCCGCTGGAAGTGGCTGCGAGAACATTTACCACTTCCTGCACCGCAGGCTGTGCATCTTCAGGGGCGTCAGTTTCCATACCGGGCTCGGCGGCACATGCAGCCAGCAAAAATGCGGCGCAGGGAAGTACGCTACAGAATGGTTTAAGAAGCGCGAGATTCATACTATAAAGTACGTGAGAGTCCTTAAGGAAATGCAAGAACCGAGTGGAGTTGCAAGAGCCGGCTTGGCGTGCACCGGGCGTTGTAATCCATGAATTAAGCGGTCCCGATTTAAGAGCGTATAGTCGTTAACGAGATTCCAAAATCCGAAGTTTAAGGATGCGTTTTTTTCTTTAAGGAAACATGCATTTTTTTCCGCGAAACCGAGGGCCTCGTAAATTACGAGGCGGGCTGTGTAGTCTGTCGGTCTGCTGAAAAGCGGAGGTCCTTAATCTCGATTTTCCAGTACGGCGGGTGCGTAAACCGGTTTTCGTAGACAAGTTTTGCGGCGCCAGCCTGGTCGCGGGTAATGGTAAACTCTTCACCGCTTGGGCGGCGCCAGGTGGAGGGATCAATAAAGACAATATCGGCACCTGTGAAGCGGGAGAAGTCGACGTGTTGCTGCAGGCCGTCATATTCCTCGAGGCGCAGTTGCTCGATGAGCGTCCATTTCCACAGCGGGGCAAACCCGGTATCAAAGCTGCCGGCAGTGATCTGGCCGCCGTTGTCGGCGATATAGTTGAGGGTGGCGTGAGCGGCTTTGGGTAGCGGGGTTTTGCGCTTATCTATACTCTCAATGATTTCGTGGATGATGATAATGTGTATTAAAATCGTGGCTACAAACGCAACACTTGCCACCTGCGTACTGCGGTGTCGCATTGCTTCAAATGCGGTAATACCAATAAATATCCACCCGGCAGCTACGCACATACCCATCACTCGCTCTACACGGTAAACGTAACCAAGCCAGAAAGCTAAAGGCAGAAAGAACAACACTGCAGCACTGGCAACGTTCAACTGACGGCGGCGCACAGTCAGCACAGTCCACATACTGCAGATCAGCAGTAGCGGAACAAGAACTCCTTCATGCTTTGCAACGTTCCAATAGACCATCCAGGCCTCGCGGCCCCAGCCGATGGCTCCGTCGCCGTAGAGTACGCCCTCCAGCATGGGCGCCTGGTCACGGAAAAACAGCCGACGGTGCTCACCGAAAAAGCTGAGGTATTCCGGGAAGACATCGCGGAGGCGGTAGTCGACGATTTGGGTAAGGATTTCAAACGCTAATAGCACACCCAGGCTGCCGATGGCGGCCGGGATCAGCGAGGTAAGGAAGAACTTGATGCGGTGGCTGCCTGAACGGCTGTGACTTGCATGAAGCCCCGTGGCAACAAACGCAGCCAGGATAAACGGCGCCAGGTTGAAATGGCATGTGAATCCATAGCCCAATAATGCTCCGCCGGATACACCGGCAGCCCAGCGGATGCGCCGTGACTGGAACGGGCCGGATCCAAAATGAAGCAGATTAACGGCGGCGAGACCAAACATTAAGGCCCAGATGGTACCCGAGACCTCGCGGCTGAGGGTAGAAATGAGCGGCGACATCAAACAGCCCACACCGGCAATAAGGGCCGCCTCCGGCGCACGCGAGTACTGCCAGGCAAGCAGCGCCGCCAAACCACAAACCATGAACCCACACACCCACGCCATAAGTAGCGCCTGCGCCTGGCTTACCTGCCAGGGCAGCGCCGTTACGGCCAGCAGCAGGCTGTAGCCGAATTTGCCGGCGGAGTAGAGGGTGCCGCCCTGCTGGTGTAGGGTGTCGCGAAGATTCGCGATCGAGCCAGCGTCGCTGGTCAATGGTCCGCCTGAGAGTACCCATCTTATGATATGGTGCCAGGTGTTGGCGTTGAGCAGGGCGTGGCCTTCGTCGTGCTCAAGGATGCCGCGCTGCATCACCTCACGGCTTGTGTCCAGCAGGTTGTATACTAGCACCAGAACAATAGCAATAAGGTATAGCACGCGAACGCTCATGGACAGGAACCATGAATGGTGGCGCTCTGGTTGCAAGACGTTAGTTTTTGGGCGCGGTAAAGCCACATTCGGCATTGCCGTTTTTTGCGCGGAGGATAGGCAGTGGCATGGGTGGGGGCACCCATGTTACCTGTGGTTGACAGGACTCCTGGCGTTGAGCGGCGGACGTGTCTGTGCGAGCGGCGCGTTGGCCGGCAGGATGCCAGCACTCCCGGGGAAATGCACTACATTATCCGTCGTGTACCCATCCCCAATCACCGGCGAATGTTTAGCCCCCAGCTTCCGTACTTACCGGCGATTATGGATCAGTCCCGCATCCGAAACTTCTGCATTATTGCCCACATCGACCACGGTAAAAGTACCCTGGCAGACCGCCTTATTGAGTACACCCAGGCGGTTTCTCAGCGCAACATGCGCCACCAGATACTTGATTCCATGGATATCGAGCGTGAGCGTGGCATTACAATTAAAGCCCAGGCCGTACGCCTCAAGTATATTGCCGAAGATGGCATTGAGTATCAGCTCAACCTGATCGACACGCCCGGCCACGTGGACTTTACCTATGAGGTAAGCCGCTCGCTGGCCGCCTGTGAAGGCGCGCTGCTGGTGGTGGATGCGGCCCAGGGCGTGGAAGCCCAGACCCTCGCAAACGTTTACCTCGCCCTTGGCAACGACCTGGAGATCATCCCGGTCATCAACAAGATCGACCTGCCGGGTGCTGACCCGGAAGGCGCGAAGGAACAGATTGAACAGGTGATCGGCCTGGATGCCAGCGACGCCGTGCTGGCGAGCGCCAAGCAGGGCATCGGCATCCATGAGATCCTTGAGCAGATCGTGAAGAAGGTGCCGCCGCCTAAGGGTTCCACTGAGAACACGCTGCGCGCCCTGATCCATGACTCAAAGTTTGATGCCTTCCGCGGCGTACTGATTTACGCCCGCGTGGTTGATGGCAAGCTGCGCCGGGGCGACAAGATTCGCTTTATGAGCACCGGGGATGACTACGAGGTCGATGAGGTCGGGTTCTTTAATCCTGTGCCGAACGTTACCACGCACCTGAATACGGGTGAAGTAGGCTACATCCTCGCCAGCATCAAAAACATTCACTCCGTGCGCGTTGGTGATACGATCACCTCTGCCCGCAAACCGGCCGAAGAAGCCCTACCGGGCTTTAAAGAGGTTAAGCCGGTGGTGTTTGCCGGGCTTTATCCTATTGATTCCGATGATTACGACGATCTGAAAGACGCCATCGAGAAGCTTAAGCTGAATGACTCGGCTTTCTTTTCCGAAGCGGAAAACTCGGTGGCGCTTGGCTTTGGTTTCCGCTGCGGATTCCTCGGGCTGCTCCACATGGAAATCATCCAGGAGCGGCTTGAGCGCGAGTATGGTCTGAACCTGTTAACCACGGCGCCGAGCGTTATCTACAAGGTGCACACCCGCAAGGGTGAGATGGTGCAGATTGATAACCCGAGCAAGCTGCCTGACCCCGGGGCTATCGAGTTCATCGAGGAACCGTTTATCGAGGCGCGGATCATTCTGCCGCCGCAGTACATCGGCGGCGTTATCGGTCTGTGCCAGAACAAGCGCGGGAACCAGAAACGGCTGGAATACATCGGCGACAAGCGTATGGTTCTGGAATACGAGCTGCCCCTGGGCGAAGTGATCCTCGACTTCTATGACAAGCTGAAGAGCATCTCGCAGGGCTACGCTTCGTTTGACTACGAGATCACTGACTACCGCAAATCGAACATCGTGAAGATGGACATCCTGATCAACGGTGAGCCGGTGGATGCGCTGAGCGTTATCGTGCACCGCGACCACGCGGAATACCGCGGGCGTCTGCTGGCGGAGAAGCTGAAAGAACTGGTGCCGCGGCAGCAGTATGACGTGGCGATCCAGGCGGCCCTGGGCGGCAAGATCGTTGCCCGCGAAACCGTGAAGGCGCTGCGCAAGAACGTAACGGCCAAGTGCTACGGCGGCGACATCAGCCGTAAGCGCAAGCTGCTGGAAAAGCAGAAGGAAGGCAAGAAGCGCATGAAGCAGGTGGGAAGCGTGGAGATCCCACAGGAAGCGTTCATGGCTGTGCTGAAAGTGGAGAGCTAGTTTGTAATTACTAATTACGAATTACCAATTACTAATTGTGGTGTCGCTGCGCGACATGATTTGATGATTGTAAAGCTTAACACGCTGGGCATTTAGCACAACGCATTGTGAAGCACAGCCTATATTTTGTCGCGGCGAAGCCGCTCCTCAATTCGTAATTAGTAATTTGTAATTAGTAATTAAGTAACTATCATTTTACCGCATTCAGCCGCTTGATCAGCTCGTCTGCTTCGGGCGTGTTGCTGATG
>JAKFFN010000211.1:0-5442 GCA_036675025.1 Candidatus Sumerlaeales bacterium
GCCGCTTGACCAGCAGCGCCTTTTCTTCGGGGGTAAACTGCTTGCTCATTGGGAACCTCCAACGGATGTGATTCTCACGAACATTTCCCAGGCCGAAAGTCCAATTCCAACTGAGGCAGGACAAAAAAAACGTAATAATTTCGCCGCATAGATCGCTGAAATCACAGGACTTGCAAATTAATTAGTTCGATTTAAAACGGTTTAAAGCATTGAGAACAAAGGACTTACGCGTAAAAGAAAATAAAATTTTTTGTAACCCCGGAAGCAATTAACCCAGGGCCCGGCCAACCGCCCCCTCAACACCACTTTCTCATAAACAAACACCATGTGCGGGCGTAATGGTAGTTGGCTCTATGGGCCATTGCCACGATTTCACTTGCCTGCCATACCGGGTGAGGGTGTCTGTGGTTTGTCGTTGCCTCCGCCGCAGCTAAAAGTTTAATACCAGCAGGTTTGACCAAGAAAACTGACCATGACCAAATACGATTTTGAAAAGCCGTTGCTCGACCTCGAACAGAAAATTCGGGAAATCGAAGAATCTGATGAACCGGACGAGTCTGAACTTGCCCAGCTGCGTGAAGAACTTCAGCTTATGCAGAAGGATGTGTATTCTCAGCTGACTCCGTGGCAGCGCGTGCTTATCGCCCGCGACAAAGAACGCCCCCGCGCCCTGGATTTTGTAAACGCAATCATGACAGATTTCATGGAGATCCACGGCGACCGCGCGTTTGGCGACGACAAGGCCATGGTCACCGGGTTTGCCACATTCCGCGGCCGCCCCCTGGCTGTCATCTGTCAGCAGAAGGGCAAAGATACGAAGGATAACATCTTCCGCAACTGGGGCATGGCCCATCCGGAAGGCTATCGCAAAGCCCTGCGCCTCATGCGCATGGCTGAGAAGTTTAACCTGCCGGTTGTCGTCTTCATCGATACTCCGGGCGCATTTCCGGGTATCGGTGCAGAAGAGCGCGGCCAGGCTGAGGCCATTGCCCGCAACATCCGCGAGATGTTTACGGTCGAGGTGCCAATAATCTGCGTTGTTATCGGCGAAGGCGCCAGCGGCGGTGCCCTGGGTGTGGGTGTAGGCGATGCCATCCTGATGCTCGAAAATTCCTGGTACTGCGTCATCAGCCCCGAGGGCTGCGCCGGGATTTTGTGGAAGACACCGACAATGGCACAGGCTGCCGCCGAACAGTTGAAGTTAACACCGACAGATTTGCTCGAGCTTGGTATCGCCGACGAAATTATCTCGGAACCCGACGGCGGGGCTCATCGCAATCCTAAGGCGACATTTGATAACGCCGCCGAAGCCCTCGAAAAGCGCCTGGCCCCTCTTTGTGAAATGGACAAAGAACAGCTGCTGAACCGCCGCTATCAGAAGTATCGCTACATGGGCCGATTCATTGATACCTCCGTGGAAGAATAAGGCGGTGAAGCCGTTGGAAATTGAAAAGCTTTATGCGCAGGCTCAGTTGAAGTTCAGCTGCAAAAGCCTGGGGGTACGGGCCGTTGCGCTGATGCTGGCAGTCAGTGGGGGAGTGGCAACTGCCCAGGAAACCACGGCAACCGTGGAAACTACGGAATCCGTGACATCCACAGAATCGCTGGCCCCGCTGGCCGTGATGACTCCAGAGCCGGGACCGGCTGCCACTGCTGTATCCGCTGATGCTGCAGCGACACAGACCATAGTTCTTGTTGGCGAGAAAGTCAGCCTGCAAAATCCAAACTCCGCCAAAGGTCCGTTCCCGGACCTGGTCGCCCTGACGAAAAGCACCGTTGGCGGGCGCGTGGTGGATCTTACAACTCACGGTCTGACCATGGAAGCTACCGCAAACATGATAGGCAAGGCGGTGATTCAAAAGCCGGATGTCGTGATCATGTTCACCGGTTTCACTGACGAGAAAACAGAAACGGCAGACGACGTACAGCGCGCCGCACTTACCAAGACCGTGAAGGCACTGGAGAAATCAAAGACCCGGGTATTCCTCGTACCGGCCGCAACGTCGGTTGGTGCAATGACCAGCGCGAATCTCATGCTCGTTGCCACGGAGCTGGGAGTAAACTTTGTTCCTATAGGGACCGAAGTTGGCGGACAGCCATTTATCGATGCCCTCGCATCCGTCAATGAAGCTTTGGCACCCGACACCGAGGCCCCTGTGGCCGTTCCGCCTTCAAGGCCGGCTACTGCTGTCACTGTGCAGGGGCGCCGAATCGCAGATCCCAACGCCGCGGAAGAGCCCGCAGTAAACTATGATAAAAGCAAGGCGAACATCCAGAAAGAACTGGATCGAATAGCCGGCGAGTCTGGCGAAGCTGCAATTCTTCCCTCACTGGAAGATACGAAAATCACAACGGAGAGCCTCTTTAGCGCTGATGCAGGCAGCACTATTCCCGAAGGCGGTACCCTGACCAAACGCGGCAAAGAAGCGCAGGAGTCCATCAACATGCGTCCACTGCCCGCCGTAAAAGCTTTCCGCCCCAGCATCCCTGTTCCTCGTAATGAAACTCAGACCAAGGAACCCGGGCTGTCGCGGTAAGGGCATGATCAGGAAAACAAACCAGAAAACCGCCATCCGCAGGGTGTTTGAAGAAGACGACAGGCCGCTAAGTCCGCAGGAAGTACTGGACGCCGCGCGGGAGTATGTGCCAGGCCTCGGCATTGCGACTGTCTACCGCAGCTTGAAATCCTTCCAGGAGGAAGGCTACCTGACCGCCGTGGCCATTCCGGAAGGGCCGCCACGCTACGAACGCGCCGGCAAGGCCCACCACCACCACTTTCACTGCCGATATTGCGGCCGCGTCTTCGAGATACACGCCTGCTCGGGCGATATGAAGGGAATCACGCCCCCGGGCTACACCCTGGAGGATCACGAGATCGTTCTCTATGGCAAGTGCCAGGAATGTAGCAAGGCCGCTTGAGCCAAATCCGGGCAGACGTCCCGATTAGACTTGAACATCAGGTTCTCAACCGCCGGGCTTCTTGCGTAACACTTGTTTTGAGGAGTGTAGTAGATGGCGTATATTCTGCAAGTAAACAACCTGGTAAAGACCTACAGATCGCCTGACGGACAGGCAACCACAGTGGTAGACGTAGAGAAGTTTTCGATGGCCGAGGGTGAACACGTAGCGCTGCAGGGTGGCAGCGGATCAGGCAAAACAACCTTTCTGAACCTGGTGGCAGGGATCCTTCGCGCCGATAGCGGAAGTGCCAAAGTTGCCGGCATTGAAATGGTGGGCACTGGCGAAAGCGTACGCGACCGCCTGAGAGCCGAGAATCTGGGATACGTGTTCCAGACGTTCAACCTGCTGCAGGGCTACACAGCGCTTGAGAATGTAGAAATGGGTATGATGTTTGGCCGCGGTGTAGATAAGGCCCGGGCGGAAGCATTGCTGAAACGCATGGGCCTCGGTGACCGAATGCATTACCGCCCCCGCCAGCTAAGCGTGGGTCAACAGCAGCGGGTAGCGGTAGCCCGCGCACTTGCCAATCACCCGAAGCTTGTGTTAGCCGATGAGCCTACTGGAAACCTTGATCGGTCCCGTGCTTTCGAAGCCTTGGACCTGATCCGCGAAATCTGCAAAGAAAACGACGCAGCATTGTTGCTGGTAAGCCATGATCCGGAAATCTTGCAACGGTTTGAGCGGGTTCGTGATTTCGCAGAAATCAATCGCGCGGCCGCGGCCCATGCACCGGCAGGGGCAAGCGCATGAGCAGCATACTTATGATGGTGCGGCGCAGCCTGCGCCAGCACTTTGTCAGTACGGCGATCACCGCGCTAAGCGTGGCCCTGGCGGCTGGCCTGGTCATGGCAGTGTTCGCGATCAACAGCCAGACAAAAAAAGCTTTCACCGGTGGACCCGTTGGTTTCGACGCGGTGCTGGGCGCCAGGGGAAGTCAGTTGCAGCTGGTGCTGAACTCGGTGTTCCACCTGGAAACTTCGCCCGGTAACATTCCCTGGACACTGTACCAGGCTATCAGTAAAGAGCGTGGTGTGGAACTGGCAGTTCCCTATGCCGTCGGTGACAACTATAAGGGATTCCGTCTGGTTGGTACAACAGAGCAGATGTTCTCAGACTTTGAGTATCAAAAGGGCGAGAAGTTTGAAATGGCAGAGGGCCGGCCCTTTGATTCGCAGGCACAGGAGGCCGTAATAGGCAGCTTCGCCGCTCAAAAAACGGGGCTCAAGTACGGCGACAAATTTCAACCGATGCATGGTCTGACGGAGTCTGTAAACGCCCACACCCACGCTGAGGAATATATCGTGGTAGGCGTGATGGAGCCAACCAACAGCCCCAGCGACCGCGTGATCTGGATTCCCATCGAAGGTATCTTCCGTATGGGCGGCCACGTGCTGCGCGGCGGCGATGAAAAATACGTGCCGCAGCGGGGCGAGGAAATACCGGATGAGCATAAGGAAGTGAGTGCAGTCATGCTTAAGCTGCGTAATCCGCAGCAGGGTATGCTTCTGCAGCAGAAGATCAATAACCAGGGCGATGTGGCAACCCTGGCATGGCCTATCGGGCGCGTGATGGGTGAATTGTTCGATAAGCTGGGTTGGGTTCACCGGGTATTGACCATGGTTGCCTACCTGGTGGTTCTGGTAGCGGCGGCGAGTATCCTTGCCAGCATTTATAACACCATTAACGAGCGCCGGCGGGAATTTGCTATTATGCGAGCTTTGGGCGCGCGGCGGCGAACTGTATTTTCAGCCATCGTGGCTGAGACGACAGCAATATCTGTTATCGGCGTTGCGTTTGGTTTCGCAGTTTATGGAGTGATTCTCTTCCTCGCAGCGCAGGTAATACGCACAACGACTGGCGTCGTGGTAGACGTGTTTGCTTATGATAAGGTACTATGGGCGGCGCCGTTGGGAATCGTAGCCCTGGGCGCACTGGCAGGCATTGCTCCCGCATACAAAGCTTACCAGACAGACGTTGCAGAGAACATCGTTCCCTCATCCTAGGCAGAGATTTAATAGTGAAAAACCTGGAGTAAAGTAACCGCATTATATATGTGAAGCATCAATGCGCAATTGCTGTAAGCAGTCGTAATCGCGGTGGGGTGGCCGAGCGGTTTAAGGCAACGGTCTTGAAAACCGTCGAAGGTGAAAGTCTTCCGTGGGTTCGAATCCCACCCCCACCGCCAGTTTTTTTACTACGGTTCCACTACGGTAGTCTTTTGATATGCTGTTCGGCGAAAGCCCAGTTGATTCGCTCCTGTTCGAGACGGAGGTTTTGGGCGAGCGTTTGGGACAGAAGCCGCAGAGTTTTAGAATCTTCAAGGCGTGCGTCAGTGGAGCTCACCTTTCGCAATAATGTTACAGCTTGCACAACATCGGGTAACTGGTTGCTAACGTAAAAGAGGTTTTGCAGGTTTCTTGGCGGACAGAAAAGGTTGACTTTTACCTGTCTGGGTGTGTCCTATATAAATGCCCCGTACAT
>JAKFFN010000290.1:0-27901 GCA_036675025.1 Candidatus Sumerlaeales bacterium
GGTCATTTCGCGCGCTGCGGAGTGGGTGCTGTCGAACTCAGAAAAAATTTGCGACGTGCTTGAAGCCGGGGTGGAAAACCTGCCCATGTCGCGCCCGATGCTACTGGAGGCGTTTAACAACTGCGTGGGGCGCTGGACGGAGCCCGAACAGTTGCGTTCGCTGCTGCGGGCGGAAACAGGAACAACCCCGATCGGGCGCCCCCGTCAGCCTGAAGTCGTGTTTCATAACCTGGCCGGAAATCTTTTCGTCAGCGGTTGGGAAAGTATCACACTGGCGACATTACTTGGCGCCGGTTCGGTTGTACGTTGTTCTGAAGCTGATCGGGTATTCCCCTCGATCTGGGCGCATGCGCTGGAAGCTGCGAACCCTTCAGTGGCAGGTCTGATAGCGGTCTGCGAGTGGGCTTCGTCGGATGCCCCGAGATTTCGCATAGCCGTGGACCAGGCGGATGCTATACTGGCGTATGGCTCTGATGACTCAGTTCTTACGTTGCGGCAGATGGTGCCCTGGAACAAGCCGTTTGCTGCTCATGGTTCTACCCTTAGTTTTGCGCTCATCAGCGCTGAGGAACTGCGCAATAACCTGGTAGAGGGCCTGGCGGAGCGTTGCGCGTATGACTTCGCGGTTTATGATCAGCAGGGTTGCCTGTCGCCGCGGGCACTTTTCATAGAAGATCGTTACCCGAGAGACGTTGACCGCTTTGTGGATGCTTTGTATTCGGGAGCGCTGCTACTTCAAAAGAGCCTCCCGCGGGGATCGATGTCGCTCGAAGACCGGGCTGCGCTGGCTCGCGCCAGAGACCAGGTGCTGCTCGATGCAGCCTGCGGTGGAGCCGGGCGTAAAGTTTCGTCCCGACAGGACCCGTTCCTGATGACAGTAAAATCGATACAGCAGTTTTCTCTTGGACCTGTGAATCGCTATTTCGATCTGTATCTGTATAAAGAGATTCAGGATGTCGTCCACGTGCTGCGGCCGTTTGTTGAAAAAGTGAGCACAATCGGCGTCGCTGATCCATTACGCCCCTCTTCGGAACTTCTGCAGGCACTTGGAGTGTCCCGAGTGTGTGAAGTAGGAAGTATGCAGATACCTCCGCTGAACTGGTGCCTTGACGGTCACAGGCCGCTCCAAAAAATGATACGCTGGCAGACCGTACAACACGGTTAAACCGTAGAACGCAGAAAGTAGAACGTAAAAAGTAGAAAGGTATCGTTCCTCAGAATTAAAGAAAGGCGCCGGATCTTGTGATCCGGCGCCTTTAACTCATTGAGGTTGTTGTTTAGGTATGACTGGCGCTACTTGCCTACGATCTTCGGAATGTTGAACAGCGGCAGGTAAAGCGCGATAACGATGGCGCCCACGATTACACCAAGGAACACGATCAGCACTGGCTCAAGGATGGACGTAAGGGCGTTAACGGTATCATCCACTTCGCGTTCGTATGCTTCAGCAACCTTGGAAAGCATTTGGTCAATAGCACCAGTCTCTTCACCTACGGCCACCATGTGCACGACGAGGGGCGGGAACACCTTACACTTGGAAAGCGGCTCGTGGATGGATTCGCCTTCTTTAACGGAGTCGTACACGTCGTTAAGTGCGCGCGTTACCACTTCGTTACCGCTGGTTTCACGGCAGATGTCCAGGGCCTGGAGGATCGGCACACCGGAGGTGATCAGGGTAGAAAGAGTTCCGGAGAAGCGGACAATAGCCGTCTTGCGGAACAACTGTCCAAACACCGGGACTTTCAGTTTCAACTGATCAATTCGGTACTTGCCTTCTTTCGTACTGTTGATCTTCTTAAAGATGAAGAAGAGAACAACGAGACCAACAACTACCCAGATTGTCTGGTTCGCCAGGATATATCCGGCGTCTACAAGAATCTGTGTGGGGCCCGGCAGTTCCGCGCCCAGCTGATCGTAAATGTTTTTAAATTCCGGCACAATGAACACGAGAATGAAAGCCACGATGCCTGCGGCCAGTACGATAACTACGAGCGGGTACATCATGGCAGATCGCACTTTACCGATGATCGCCTGGCGTTTTTCCAGGAATTCGGCAATCTTGTTCAGAACGGCCTCAAGCACGCCGCCGATTTCACCGGCTCGCACCATGTTTACGTAGAGGTTATCAAAAACTTTCGGGTGTTTGGCCAGGGCGTCTGATAGGGTTCCACCAGCCTCAATGTCTTTGCTGATCTGCTGAATCTTCTCTTTAAAGACGACCGACTCTACCTGTTCAGAAAGAATGGATAGAGATTTAATGATGGGAAGACCAGCGTCAATCAGGGTGGCGAACTGGCGGGTAAACACCATGACGTGCTTCGTCTTGATACGGTGGAAGACGCTGCGAACACCCGGCAGGGCAAGAATGTCGACATTGCCGGCCTTGGCCTTTTCAATGGAAACTTCGAGGGGATAGTAGCCCATGTTACGAAGACGTTCTACGATAACATCCTCGCTGCTGGCTTCGATCACACCTTTTACTTCGCGTCCGCCCTTGTCGAGGGCTTTGTAAGAATACTCAGCCATAACACCTGACCCATCCGATTTCTACGATAAAGAATACATCAAATATCGGTGTTCAATAGATTTGACGTGAGGTTTATGGGAAAAGTTGACGGCATCCTCGAATTGTTTTTTTAAGAATAGCAGCAACTAATCGGCTTAACCTGCGCGAAAACCTCAAATTTCCTGCAATCTGCGGCGCCGTGCAATGTATCACTGCGCTATGATCCGAACCCAAGCCAACTTCGCAATTCGCTTCCCGGTTATTATAGCTGGGGGACTCGCGATTTTGCTGCTTACCGGATGCTCGGAAATGCAGTTTGCCGGACAGACCGAACTGGTGCCTGAGAAGGATCCGCGGGAAGATATTGTTCTGACTTCAGTTTCTACGCAGATGACCTCGGGCGGAGTTGTGCAGCAGCGCATCGCCGGGCAGGAAGCTGTTTTTTCTGAAGCGGAGAACCAGTTGACCATTCGTGGTATTTCAGTGGCTATGCTTGCCGACAGCGGCGAAACCAAGAGCCTGACAAGGGCCGATCTGGGGCAGATCTACTTTGCTGACCGTCCGGCCGAACAAATCGGTCGCCGCGATATGAAGTTTGCCGGTGACGTTCTTTACCGGAATCCGCAGAAGAATGACCCGACGACCGATTCTCTGCAGCTGACTTCACAACTGATTTTGTGGGACGAAAGCGAAGAAAAATTTATCAGCCCGACAGGCTATGAAATGCTGCTCCTGCCCAAGGGCAAGAAGCCTGTACGCCAGCGCGGTAAGGGTTTTGAGGCAACGCAGGATTTGTCGCGCTTTGTTGTGAAGGCAGGCTCTGTTACTACAGACATGGGCAGCGATCCGGCGGAAGACCGGAAACAGATGGAAGAGGATCTTAACGCCTGGAGGCAGGAAGCAGAGGAAAGAGCTGCTGAAAAACTGGACGTACCGCTCGCTATACCAATCAATGTTCAATAGCGGAATCTGCTTCTGTTATGATTGTTTTGCCTTATAATTTTTAGACATTGCTGGACACTTTAAATAATATCCGTTGTAATTTCAAAAAGCCTTTATCCTAAGTTCGGGCAGCTATGCCAGATTTGGAGAAACTGTAATCATGTTTATTAGATATTTCCTGGCCGGAATGTTTGCTCTCGGCCTAGCGGCTGCTCCCGTATATGCGCAACAGGGGACTGCTACAAGCACGGCTGATATGCCTGCAGTGCAAGAAGCTGATGATACGCAGGGCCAGAGCGGGCTCATGTCTGGCGAAAAGCCGTTTACCCTTATGGTGGATGAGAACGTAGGCGAGCTCATCTATACTTTTGACGAAGAAACCAAGGAACTGGAATCCATTAACGCCAAGCGTGGCGTTATCTTTGCCAGCGAAGACATGACTCTGAACGCGGACGAGATGGAGTATAAGACGCTGAACAGCTCTCTTGTAGCCACAGGCAAGCGGGTAGTTGTTCGCATGGGCGAGATGGTTGTGACCTGCCAGGTGTTTAAGTATAATCCTGAAACCCAGGAAGGTGAGTTCCTTGGGAACCCCATCGTTTACCAGCGTGATAAAGAGGGCAAGGTAACTACCACTGCCGGCCGTACTATCGCGGTGGTCAATGTTAACGGCAAGTTCCAGATGCGCGTGGGTGCTGGCGGCGGCACTTCCACCTTCGTTAAATCTTCAGGGGTGGCAAAAAACAATGGGTCGCTGGAACGCACGACTTTAGGGCCTGGCCAGAAGGGCGCATCTATTACGCTGAATAACAACCCTTCCAGCCTCGCAGCCAGCCCGGCCACGGGTGCCGGCGCAGCCACTGCCAATGGTGAAAGTTCCGGACCTGGCCTGATTCCTGTGCCTAACCTGGACAATGCCGAAGAGGCCGCACCTGCAGAAACTGCACCTGCGGAAGCAAATAAGGTTGACCCTGATAATCCTTCGGACGTGAAAAAGCTTACTGAAGAAAAATCCCGGTAAGTAAATGTAGCGCTTCTCTATCGAAGCGTAGTTTTAGCGGGGAACGGAAGGATACGTCGTATTGCGCTGTCTTGTAACTGGTGCGGCCGGGTTTATTGGATCTACATTAAGTGAGCGTCTTCTCGAACAGGGCCACAGTGTGGTGGGGATTGACTGTTTTGTACCCTACTATTCCCGGGCGATTAAAGAAAGAAATCTGCAGCCATCGCTGAACCATGACAGGTTCGAGATGGTTGAGCGTGATCTCTGTGATGTGTTTGCCAATCCAGACCGGGAAAACCTGCTCGATACAATAGACGTAGTATTTCACCAGGCGGCGCAGGCAGGGGTGAGGGCAAGTTGGGGCAAAGATTTCGATATTTACGTGCATAATAACATCCTGGCTACGCAGCGCTTGCTTGAGGCCTGTAAGTTAAAGCCAGGCATTCGTGTGGTTTACGCATCGTCGTCGTCGGTTTACGGTGAAACAGATCGTTTCCCGATGCGCGAGGTGGATCTTCCGAAGCCTGTTTCGCCTTACGGAGTAAGCAAGCTTGCCGCAGAGCATCTGATGGGTCTGTATAACCATAACTTTGGCGTAGAGACGGTGTCGCTCCGGTATTTCACAGTTTACGGGCCGCGGCAACGCCCGGATATGGCTTTTCACCGCATCATCCGCAGCATCCTGACCGGAGAAGAGTTTCGTCTCTTTGGGAGCGGTGAGCAGACGAGGGATTTCACATTTGTCGGCGATATTGTAGATGCAAACATCCAGGCCGGCCTAAAAGGCAAGGCGGGAAAAGTTTATAACCTTGGCGGCGGAACACGAATCAGCATGAACGACGTAATCGCGCTGATGGAAAGCATAGCTGGTAAAAAAGCTAATGTCGTGCGCGAGGGGCGCCAGCAGGGTGACGTAACAAATACGGGCGCCGACGTATCGGAAGCGAGCAATGATTTCGCGTTTAAGCCTGCGGTGTCGCTGGAAGAGGGGCTGAAGCGGGAAGTTGAGTATATCCAGCAATTGCTGGCTGCAGAGTCTTCCGCTTTACCCCAATGAAATAAATCGCGCGGCCTGCAGTGATTGACTACACCTATGAATGACGTCGTTGCGGAAATTTTCGGGTACATGATCCTCCTTACAGCAGCTGTGCTTATGGCGTGGGAAACCCTTGCCCATCGCAGGAAGCTGGACGATGATGCGTGGCTGCGAACCCCTACGCGGTTCAGACGCCGTATGATAATGGCAGGTGTATTAGCCGCTGTGGGCGTGCTGATTGTGGCGGAAGCCAGACACTTTTTGGTGCTGCAGCATATCAGTCACCTGGTAGTTTATGTAACGGCGCTGACGGTGCTTGCGGTTACGCTATTTGTTTTGTCGATCCGTGACCTTGGCGATATGGCGCGAAACGCCGAAAAGTTTGCCCTTAAAAACCTGGAAACTGCTCTGAAGGAGCAGCAGGAGAAACAGAAGGCTGACGGGGACAACGGATGAAGCGACTGACGTTTCGCCAGAAGCTTCTCATCACCTATGCTGCCTGCGCGTTGTCTCTTGTGTTTGTGACCTTTGCCAGTGTAAGCTATTACATTAATGCGCTGCAAAAGCAAAATGTGGATAGTGCCGTAAAACTTGCCCGTGAACAGGCGCGCAATATGGCCATTGCGGCGAGCGAAATAATGACAGCGCAAGGCCATGATAACCTGGATGATCCTGCGGTGCAGGCAGGCCTGCGAGCGGTAACGCGGGTGAATCTGAAACTGAACGAATCAATCATCTGGGGTGCATGGATCAAGCCGGATGGCCAGCGCCTGGTGGAGGAGTTTCAGGGACAGGCGACCGTGCTTCAGCGCGACCCGGAAACGGGAGTCACTTCAGAGATGGATTTGCCCAGCGGCAACGAGCTGAAGGTAGAAGTGTTCCCGATGCCGGAGAAAACGATAGACGTCACCATGCCCGTGCAGATGGAAGGCGGCAAGGAAGGAAAGATTCAACTGCTGGTGGAAGAGTCGGACACCTTCAAGAGCATTGAAGCCAGCAGCCAGCGGATAACGCGAGCCCTTGTGTTTATCTGTCTGTTGCTGCTGATCTTCCTGTTGGGCGTGTTTTTTATACTATGGAAGATGTTCTTCAGGCAGCTTGAGCTGCAGCAGAAGAATGCCAAACTTGACCGTATGGCTTATGTAGGTACACTGGCAAGCGGCCTTGCGCATGAGATCCGTAACCCCTTGAGCAGCATGAATGTGAACCTGGAGGTCATCCGGGAGGAACTGCAGGAGATTAACTCTGAGGTGGCGCAACGAGCCGGCGATCTTTCTCACCGTGTGCAGAAGGAAGTCGCGCACCTGAATGCCACCCTCACAAGTTTTCTGGATTTCGCCTTGCCGCGCAAAGAAGGTTACTCCCAGTTTCCTTTGCGCGGGCTTGTGGAGGAATTACTTGAGGCGCATGCGGAAGAGTTTCGGGTGAAAAATATTACCCTGGACCTGGATTTTCCGCCGCACTCAGCTACTGTGATTGAGGCTGACCGGGTGCTGATGCACCAGGCCGTGAGAAATGTGCTGGTGAACGCAATCCAGATTTTATCCCCAAGTGTAAAGAAAGTCATCCGGATCAGGATAAAAGAACTGCCGCGGGATTATATCGGGTTGTCGGTATCGGATACAGGGCCGGGCATTAGCGACGAGAACATGGGCAAGATTTTTGACGTGTTCTTCAGCACGAGAAAGGGCGGCTCAGGGTTCGGTCTGGCGATCGCGCGGAAGATCGTGGAAGAGCACAGTGGAAATCTTTGGGCGGAAAATAACAAAGAGAGCCTGGGTGCTACGTTTTATATGGAACTGCCGCGATTGGCGCCGCAGGAGCAGGGACACCGCCATGGACCTTTTTCAAAATCGTCCCGGCAGTGGATTCGTGGAGGAAACGATGTGTAAAGGCGAAAGGATCTGATGGCAAACGTTCTACTGCTGGTGGATGATAACGAGAACAACCTGGCGAGCCTCAATGCGGGGTTTTTGAGAAGCGGCTATGACGTAATAATGGCACACGGTGGCGATGAGGCTGCTGCGATCCTGGGCGACCGTGATGATGTTGACGTAATCGTCACAGATTTGCGGATGCCGGAAGTGGACGGACTGCGGGTGCTTGAACTGGCGCAGGAGAAGCCGGTGACGCCGCAGGTAATCATTCTTACGGCGTTTGGTACGGTGGAATCTGCGGTGGCTGCGCTGCAGAAGGGCGCATTTACTTACCTGACGAAGCCTGTAAACCTCAACGAACTGCGGGCACAAGTGGGCAAAGCCATGGAAGTGATGGGCCTGCAAAAAGAAAACCGCGAGTTACGGAAGCAGATCGACCGGCGCTACGGCTTCGAGGAAATGCTGGGTGAGACGCGGGAAATGCAGCAGCTGATAGAAAAACTGCGGGCGATTGCTGACACTCGGGCAACAGTGCTGGTAGAGGGCGAGAGTGGAACCGGTAAGGAACTGGTGGCGCGAGCGATCCATAAAAACTCGAGCCGCGCAAACAAGCCGCTGATTCCCATCCATTGCGCTGCGCTGAGTGAATCTCTTATGGAGAGTGAGCTGTTTGGCCATGAAAAGGGCGCATTTACCGGTGCATCTCAGCAAAGGCGTGGACTGTTTGAATTGGCTGAGGGCGGCACAGTGTTTCTCGATGAAGTGGGCGAAATTCCACTTACAACCCAGGTAAAACTGCTGCGTGTGCTGGAGGCGCGGGAATTTCTGCGTGTGGGCGGCACCGAGCCGGTTAAGGTGGATGTGCGCGTAATTGCTGCGACAAACCGAACGCTGTCCGAAGAAGTGGAAGAGGGGCGGTTTCGCGAAGATTTATACTACCGCCTGAACGTCGTGCACGTAACGATTCCAACGCTGCGGGCCAGGGCTGCTGATATCCCGCTGATGGCGCGTGTGTTCCTGGATCAGTTTGCGGAGGAACACGGTAAGCCGCGCCTGGAACTTTCGAAGCGGGCACTGCAGAAGATGATCCAGTACCATTGGCCGGGTAATGTGCGGCAATTGCGCAACGTGGTGGAAAACCTGGTTCTGTTTTCGACTTCGAACATAATTGACCTGGATGAATTGCCGGAGAACCTGATGTCGGGCCAGGCGGGCGACCTGGTAGTCCCTCTCGGTGTGCCGCTGGATCAGGTGGAGCGGCTGGTGATTGAGCGGACACTGGTAGCCTGCACAGGCAACCGGACGCGCGCAGCAGAACAACTGGGGATAAGCCGGCGGACTCTGCTGAGAAAGATTAAGGAGCTAAGCCTGGAGGCGTAGTTTGGCCTTCGCGGACGCGGGGCGACTTTAACAGCTTTTCTCGCATAATGCGGTCGCGAAGAGAATTTGCCTTCTGGGCGGCGGCGGTATCTTCGCGGTCCATCTGGATCTGGTTCAGATGAGAGAGTGCTTCATCGTACTCACCCCGATTGGCCAACCTCTCAGCATGCTGGAACTCAGCTTCGGCCTTGCCATGAGACGAACGCTGCTGGCTCCACTTTTCGAAATCTGCCAGTTGGAGCAGGTTCCGCGCTTCCTGGGCGAACTGATCAGGCGGCGACGTCTGCAGAAAAGCATTAACTTCCTGCTTAAGCTGCTCAATATCGCTGCGATCGAAGATGGAGCGAAGCCGGCGAACAGCCTTGGCTGATTGTGCGTGATCAATAATGTTTAGCTGCAGATTCACTGTTTCAGTAAAGCGCGGATCGCCGCGGAGGGTGAGAAACAATCCTTCGGCTTCTTCAAGCAGACCCATGGATTTCGCCCAGCTGGCTAGTTTATAGGTGGCCACTGGCGAGTCCTGCGGGAGCGTTGCCTTGCGTCGGCGGAACTCTACAAGGTGCTCAAGTATAGCTCCGGCATCGGGATCAGTGGACGATAGTTTGTCGGCAGCTGCCTGCGCGTCATCAGCGCGGCCGGTATCGTACAGGCGGTTAATGAGCGTTCTATATGCCTGCAGTCGGAGTTCCGGATCAATATAAGGCAGTATAGTAGCTGTGGACGATTCCAGCGCGGGAACAACCGAGTTTGCAGATGGGTTTGCCAGGATGGCCGTGATCAGGCGCTCTGCCAGCGGCACAAAAAGATCAGCCCGATGAAGGAACTGGTCAGGATGGAACAGGGCGCTTGCGCGCAGGAACTCCCCGTGGCGGAGGAGATCGTCAATTTGCGCGTAGACTGCCAGCTGGTTGTTTCTGCGCGAATCTGTTTGCGATGGGAGCCGAGCCGCGAGGGCTGCTGAGGCCGCCACTAGTGTGCCATGGTGAGTTTTCACGGCTGCCGTTGCAATGCGATCAAGTAGCGGCATTAGCGTGTCTACGGGCCATAGAAACGGCGGGGTCGCGCGCTTATCTGCCGCCTGAAGCAGGGGCAGGGCAGCGGCAGCATCTCCGTGTTCTGTGGCGAAGGCAGCCACCAGAATCAAAAGTTCCGGTGGAGTCGTCGCATCTTTTTGGAATGTAGAAATGAGTTCGGCGGTTGTGGCCGAAGTCGCTATTGCTCCGGCCGCTGTGGTTCGTAGCTGCTGCGCAAAAATGTCGATAAAGGCTGCGTGACTGAAGCTCTGACTGAGCCCCGTCTGATGATAAACCGCCATGGCCGCATCAATTTTTCCCTGGGCCAGGTACCGTTCCATGTCACGCCGGTGGTTGCTGGCGGCTGACTCTTTCGTCATTTGAAGAACCTGCGTGCGGGCAAACGTAAACCGCCCGGCTGAAGTTTCAATGATAATTGAGTCTGCAGTTTCGCCAGTGATGCGGCCGCTCAGCGATTTCCCATCACGCAGCTGCACAGTATCAGCCCACGCCGTAGCCACACAGCAAATGAGACCAACCCCTGCAATATACATCCTGATCTTTTTACGCCAGATCATCGTAAGCAAATACAACCCCCTCAATTGGGACTTACAACGATAACAGGCTATTTTTCTTGGCTGCGGCCAGGCGAATTACTTAAAGCCGCGGATAAGTAGGTACAGCCAGTCGGGGAACACCGAGAAGATAACGACCGCAGATGCCGAAGCCACAAGTACTGACTTCTGGAAGCCTGACGTCACCGGCACCACCCCGCGAGGGTTCATCTCTGGCGATACCATGAACAGGTGAACGATAATGCGCAGGTAGTAGAACAGACCGATCGCGCTGCCGATTAGACCCAGGATAGCCAGCTTAACCAGCCCGGCATTAAAAGCCGCTGAGAACAGGTAGAGCTTTCCCCAGAATCCGACACTGATCGGCAGGCCCGCCAGGCTCACTACAAACACCAGCATGCATGCCGCGGCTACAGGCTGCGTACGCCCGAGGCCATGGAGATCATTCAGGGTTACGATATTATCGCCACGAAGCATTCCCAGAACAGCAAACGCCCCGAGCGCTGAAAGGCCATAGACCACAATGTAGAAGACGATGGCGCCATCAGGATTGATATTGGCCGGCAGGCTGAGCGGCGTTTCTGGATTGATCGCCAGGAAGCCAAGCAGGATGTAACCCACGTGTGCAATTGAAGAGTATGCAAGGATGCGCTTCACGCGAGTTTCGCGCAGGCCCAGCAGGTTGCCAATGATCATGCTGGCGCCGCACAGAAGCGCGATAACCAGGAAGTGAGACTTCAGTAGAAACGCGAAGGGGAGTAGTGCAGCTATCGTAGCGCCTTTTGACGCGGAAGCGATCACTCCGGCAGCGGAAGCGGGTGCGGCTTCGTAGACATCAGGCGCCCACATGTGAAACGGAACCGCGGCCAGTTTAAAACCTACGCCTACAAGGAACATGCCATAGCCCAGCGCAGCGACCAACGGCAGCGCGCCGGAGCGTGAAAGTACAGCCAGCTCCGGGACAGACATCGTGCCGTACATGGCATAGATAAGCGCCATACCGAATACCAGGAACGCACTACCTACGCCAGCCAGCACCAGGTACATGGCGCCACCCTTAAGGCTGTTGCGGCTGGTATATCGAAACGCCACCATGATATAGAGTGATATGGAGAGCACCTCGATACCGAGGAACACACCTGGCAAATTAGCGACACGGGCCAGGATAATCGATCCGAGTGCCGCAAACAGCAGCAGTGCGAACCATTCTCCCGCATATTCGCCAGGAACAGGACTGGCCAGGATCGCCCAGCCAATAAGAGATAGAAGCACGAGTGCGACGGCGGTAGTAAACGAGGTAGCATTCAGCCATCCATCGGCGGAAAGCCCAAAACTACCGGAGACATAGACCAGGGCGACGCCGCTGGCCACAACGGCAAAGACTGACAGCCAGCGCAGAAGATCGCGCATGGCGGGTGTGCTGGCGAGAGTGGAAACAATCAGCAGCAGCGTGGCCGCAATGGAAAGAATTGCTTCAGGAAGGACGTTGAACCAGGTACTCATTCGACTCCTCCGGAGACTGCCGGAGCAGCGATGACTTTGGTTTCAGGTGAAGATATGTTCATGGCCAGCAGGGAGGTAGTTTTTGGTTGATGCGCTGCCACCGCAGTGGCCGCCGGTGGGGGAGCGGAGGGATTAATTGGAGAAGTAACTAGCCCGGGGAAAAAACCGAGCAGGATCAGCAAAGCCGCCATCGATGTCAGCAGCAGGTTCTCCCGGTTGTCGGTATCGCTGAAAGCTGGCAGTGCCGCAGGCTCAGGACCATGCATGGTTCCGGTAAACAGCCGCAGCGAGTAGATTGCCGCAAAAAGTACGGCAAGCGCAGCCAGCGCACCCACAACCCAGTGGAACTGTAGGGCCGCTCCGATAATGTAAAGTTCACCAACGAAATTCCCGGTACCGGGAAGACCAAGAGACGCAAACGCAAAGAACAGCAGGAAAGCGCCCATAACCGGAGCATGTCTCCAGAGGCCGCCAAGTGATGGAAACTCCCGGGTCTGCAGGCGATCTTCAATGGCGCCGGCAATCAGGAACAGCGCAGCTGTTGCGATACCATGGTTAACCATCTGAAGAATACCGCCGCGGAAGCCCATGTCAGATGAAACGAACATGCCGAGCAAAATGAAGCTCACGTGGCTCAAGCTGGCGTATGCAATCAGGCGCTTGATGTCGCGCTGGCTCAGCGCAATCCACGCGCCGTAGAAGATACCAACTACCGCCAGGGTAACGAGCAGTGGTTGAAAATCAGCAAACACCTCACCGCCGAACGGCTCAGCTATACGGATAAGTCCGTAGATACCCGTCTTAGAAAGAATGCCCGACAGCATCAGGCTGCCGGCCGTCGGTGCGTTGGGATAAGCATCGATTAACCAGGTATGCAGCGGCACCATAGGCGCCTTCACGCCGAACCCGATGAGAAGCCCCAGGAATACCCACCAGCGCTCCGTAGCAGAAAGCGAAGTCTGCACCAGTTGGTCCATGTGGAACGTCAGGGTGCCCGTCTCCACGTTGTGCTTGTAGTACACATAGAACATGGCAGCCAGCATGAAGATGCTGCCCGTGAAGGTAAACAGCACAAACTTAAAGGCCGAGTACTCTTTGCGTCCGCTACCCCACGAGCCGATGATAAACAGCATGGGGATCAACATGAGTTCCCACCCAAGGTAGAACAACATGAGGTCACGAGCAAGAAAGACAATCGTTACGCCCAGCTGCAGAAGAAGCAGCCATACATGAAAACTTGTTACCCGCTCGCGGATCTCTTTCCATGAAACGGCAACCGCAAACACAGTAAGCAGCGAAGTCAGAAGTACGAAAAGTGCGGAAATCCAGTCGGCCCGGATGGCGAAGTGGACGCCGAAGCTCGGAATCCACAGCTTGTCGATTTCAGCAATCGATAGTCGCGTCTGTGCAGCAAGCAGGTAGGAAACCTGCAGGCTCAGGACAGTGGAAATCAAAGCCGCTACACGAGCGCCGTTGGCGCTGACTCTGCCCGCCAGGAGCACGAACAGAACGCCAGCAAGAGGTATGATCAGGGTTAAAGTCAGCATAATCGTTTATAAGTTATCCGTACCAAAGAAGGTGACAATGACAGCGATAAGGGCAGCGCCCAGCAGCATGACTGCAGCGTAGCGGCCTACCCGCGCATTCTGCAGCGTAACTACGAAGCCGTGGAACAGCTGAAGGATGACCGAGCCGGCTTCGAACAGACCGTTCACTACGTATTCATCCACGGCGCCGAGAATACGGGCGATACTCTTGTAAGGCCGCACAATGGTCGCATTGTACAGGCGATCAAAATCCCAGGCGCGGTAGAGGAAACTTGCAGCGCCGGACTTGTATGGCCGCGGCGTTTCAATCTCAATGGCCGCCGGGTTCATGGCAGGCTCAGGAATTATGCGTCCGCTGTCCACTTTCTTAGGCCCGAACACCGCCGCTCCAATAAACCATCCCGCAATAGCCAGGACACCGCTTACAAGCGCTGCAATAAGTTCGGCCGATAGTACGTGGGACGGTTCTGCGGTCCATTCTCCGAACTGTGGCTGGAAGTAGTGTTCCCAGTGCAGCAAACCCGGAATGTTTAAGACGCCGGCAAACAGTGCAAAAAATGCAAGGATGTAAAGCGGCCAGGTCTGGCGCGGCGAAGGATGATGAATATGGTGTGTGGCTCTTGACTCTCCGAGGAAAACGAGATAAATGAACCGTGCCGAGTAAATAGCCGTCAGCAGGGCCGTGAACAGTCCGATGCCATAGAGAACCAGGTTTCCACGATCAGTCGTCAGGGCTGACCACAAAATTGCGTCCTTACTAAAGAACCCGGACGTCAGCGGAATTCCAGCAAGCGCCACTGCACCAGCCAGCGTAGCCCAGAAGACTCCCGGTAGTTCCCGCCGCAGGCCGCCCATTTTGAACACGTTCTGTTCGCCGTGCAGTGAGTGGATAACAGTGCCAGCAGCAAGGAACAAAAGCGCCTTAAAAAACGCGTGGGTGAAGAAGTGAAACAGACCCAGCGAAAATGCACCCACGCCCAGCGCCAGGATCATATAGCCAATTTGGCTGATCGTAGAGAATGCCAGGATGCGTTTAATATCAGATTGCACGATGGCGCATGTCGCGCCATACAATGCCGTCAGCGCGCCGACAGCCGCAACAATCATCATAAGTTGCGGAGAGAGCGCAAACACGACATGGAAACGAGCAATCAGGTAAACGCCAGCCGTCACCATCGTCGCGGCATGAATCAACGCGCTGACCGGCGTCGGGCCGGCCATAGCATCAGGCAGCCATGTCTGCAGCGGAAGCTGCGCGCTTTTACCTGCGGCGCCGCCCAGCAGCAGAAGGCCGGCAATAAAGAGAAGGTTCTGGTTTGTGATGCCAAAGACCGGATGAACAGTCCCAAGATCTACCTGAGCAATAGCATCAAGCCGCGTAAAATCTACCGTAGCAACCATCGCCAGCAGCAGCACGCCAAGCACGAGGAACACATCTCCCAGGCGAGTCACGAAAAAAGCTTTTAGAGCCGCAGCCACGTTCTCGCTCTTCTCATAGTGGTGCCCGATCAGAGCAAATGAACAGGCGCCCACGCCTTCCCATCCGAGGAACATAAAGAAAGCGTTGTCAGCCAACACAAGCACCAACATGGAAGCCACGAAAAGCGAAAGGTAACCAAAATACCGGCGCTGACCTTCCTCCTCTTCCATATAGGCAGTGGAGAAAATATGGATCAGGAAACCAACGCCAGTTACGATCAGCGAGAAAATGCCACTGACGCGATCCATCAGGAACCCGGCACTCGCCTGGATATATCCGGCATCCAGCCACTGCCAGTGGTTCTGGCGAAGGTAGGCAGCGCCTTCTCCCGCTGCTGAATTGAAAGCGACAAAGCAATAAATTGCCCAGAGGAAGCCAAAGCCCACGCCAGTTGTTGCTACCCACCCGGCAGTTTTCGGGCGCATAGCTGTCGAAAATATAAACACCAGCAACGCAGCAATCGCCGGAAACCCGGCAATAAGCCAGAGAGCAGGATAGTCAAATGATGGTCCGTACATATCTATTCTCCGGCCGAATCAGCAATGGACCACAGGTCCAGCGTGCGGAATTTTCGGTAAATCAGTACGGCCAGGGCAAGGCCAATGGCCACCTCAGCCGAGGCTACAGGCAGGATAAAAAGGAAGAAAATCTGGCCATCCGGTTCGCCGTGAAGAGCCGAAGCAGCCACAAAGGCCAGGCCGGCTGCGTTGAGCATTACCTCCAGCGACATCAACACGAACAGCAGGTTGCGGCGCACGACAATGCCAACGGCGCCGATTAAAAAAAGTATACTGGCTACGACCAGTGCGGGTTCAGCGAACGGCAACTTTTTCGTCCTCCTCGGCATCATCAGGCGACCCGGCCGCGCGGCCAAGGTGCATACCGCCAACCATGCCGATCAACAGAATCAGCGAGGCCAGTTCCACGCCCAGGTAATGGTTTTTGAAAAGGGCAACACCAAGCTCACGAGCGCTAACAACATTTGTGTCATCAGCAGATGCAAGGCTGCCAGAGCGGTAGAGCGCCAATACCGTAGTAGTCAGCAGCACCGCAGCCAGGCCTGCCGGAAATATAAACTGTCCGACACTGGGCCGTTTCAGATCAGCGGCGCTGTCAGGCACACTGGCAGGGCTCAGCATCTGGACCACGAACAGGAATAGTACCATGATAGCGCCGGCATAGACAATCACTTCAAGTGCTGCCAGGAACGGCGCACCCAGCGTATAAAAGATCATCGCCACGCCAAACAATGAAAGGATAAGATACAGTACAGCGTGGAACGGGTTGCGGCTGAGCAGTACGCTAAGCGTTGAAATAATCGCGACCACGGCAGAGGTCCAAAAGATTGCGGAATCGAGTGTAATCAAGGCAGGTTGCTCCTGAAGTCTGAGGGCGCTTGTTCCCGCAGTCCTTCACCCTTGCCCTTGTCGGCAATGGCAACGCCGGAAACCTGCCAGAAGTTATAGTCCGGATGCTTCCCAGTGCCGCTGATCTGCAGGTCTTCCTTATGATAGAGCAGGCTGCTCCGGGTGGTTGTAGACATTTCGAAGTCGGGAGTCAGCTGGATTGCATAAGTCGGGCAGGCTTCTTCGCAGAATCCGCAGAAAATGCAGCGCGCAAAGTTAATATCAAACTTCTTTGCTACGCGCCGTCCGTCAGGACGCGTTTCCGACTGCAGGTCGATGCAGTTAACCGGACATACAGCCTGGCACAGATAGCAGCCCACGCAGCGCTCATCGCCGTTGGGGTCGCTTGTCAGCACGATACGGCCGCGCCACCTCGGCGGGATGATCGGTTTTTCTTCCGGGTAGTTCAGCGTAACGGGTTTTTTGAAAATGTATTTCGCCGTTAGCGCCAGACCGGAGACTAGTTCTTTAAGGTCGTTAAGCATCAGGTAATTAGTACCTTCCTATCGGACGGCCAACGTCCGGGAACAGCAGGACAATGAGCATCGCGATAACGAGGTTGAGTATGGAGAGAGGAATGAGAACTTTCCAGCCAAGTTCCATAAGGTGGTCATAGCGGAAACGCGGATAAGTAGCACGTATCCACACGAAGAAAAACAACAGAGCGACAACTTTAAGGATAAGCCAGATCGGGCCAAGCCATTCAGGTCCGGGGCCCTGCCATCCACCCAGGTAAAGGATGGCGATAACAGCGCTCAGCATTAGCACGCCGATGTACTCGCCAAGGAAAAACAGGGCAAACTTCATACTGGAGTATTCAGTATGGAAACCCGCGACGATTTCGTTTTCGGCTTCCGGCAGGTCGAACGGTGTACGGCGGGACTCAGCTATGGCTGAAACGAGGAAAATAAAGAAACCGAGAGGCTGAAGCGCCAGGAACCACAGCGGCTGCTGAGCCTTTACGATGTCGTTCAGGTTCAAGGTGCCGGAGAGAATAACGACTGCCAGCAGACTCATGCTCATGCTAAGCTCGTAGCTGATCATCTGCGCCGTAGCACGCAAGCCACCGAGCAGGGCATACTTGCTGTTAGATGACCAGCCGGCCAGCACGATACTATACACAGCAACAGAGCTGAGTGCAAGGAACACCAGCACACCGATGTTACTGTCGCTCAGAGAGAACCAGTGATGGAGATCCGGGTTCCCGTAGGGGATTAGGCCAAGCCCCAGCAGACCGGTAATCGTGATAATCATCGGCGCCATGACGAACAGCGTCTTGTGGACGAATGGCGGCATGGAGTCTTCTTTTGTCAGGAGCTTTAAAACGTCAGCAATCGGGTGCAGGTTGATAAAGGGAACGCGAAATTTTCCGATATAAAGCCGGGCGCGGTTCGGTCCCACGCGGTGCTGCAGGCGCGCAATCACCCGGCGTTCAAATAGAACGATGTACCCGGTAATGCCGAAAATGAACATCATGATAACGATGCCCTTTACGGCGGTGACCAAAGCATTCTGCCACGGTTCAAGTTGTGTGAGGGACGGATAAGTCAGCCATTCGAGGTTCATGCGGTCACCTCGGCAGGAGTCGCTTTGCCAACGTTAACCAGCACAGGCACAGCGATGACGCCTTTTGAAAGCTTCTCGTTATGGCGAACAGTTCCCGACACGCCGTAGTCGGCAGTCAGGTTGAAATCCGCCCCGTCTTCAAGCTTCAGTTCAGCAGCATCTTCAGGATTAATTTCAACGTATGCCGCCGGTGCACGCTCAACAATCCCCGGACTTAGAGAACTTAGCTCTTCGCTGCCAAAGGTGTGGTAGACTTTCCACTTCTTCAGCCGGCCACCGGCCGAACCGGTGCCAAGGCCAGCCTGCGCAGAAGGCGGAAGCTTCGGCGAAGTGCGCACAACGCACCCCGCATCACCTGTCCGCAGACGGTCCATCTGTTGACTGGCCTCACGGGTGACGTCATAGATGTCATGGAACTCGGTGCTTCCGATCTGTTCCTCAATTTGCGCCTGCTGGATAAGCGCGGCCAGAATCTCACTAGCCGCCAGGTTCACAGAAGTTGAGAACTGCATGCCATCAAGGGCCTGGGCACGTGCTTCGTAGTTCAGTAATGTGCCGAAGCCCTGGTAGTGAGACACACAGGGGAGTACAGCATGCGATGCACTGACCGTTGCTGTCTCATAGGAATCTATGGTGACGACAAACTCCAGTTTTGATAGCAGCTTCTCGGCATCCACGCCCTCCGTGAGATCAAGGTCTCGCTCGTTTATGATAAGAGCCTTGATGCGCCCGCCTTCGATATCGGCCCACAGTGAATCCGGGTTTTCATCCGTGCGGATAAGCCCTGCCCCCACTGAGTTAACGGCAGGGTAAAAGTAGGCCAGGCGACAGGTGCGGCTGGCAGTTGCCGTGGAGTTCTTAGCAAGCGAGAATGCAGCTTCCACCAGGTTAACGTCTTCATGGAGGACGCTGCACAAGATCAGCGGCTTCTTCGCATTCTGCAGGGCAGCGCCTGCTGTCTGTACATAGTTATCATCCGCTGGCTCAGAGCCCGCAGGTACGCTTCCGATGAACGACGCGATGGTAGCCTCTTCGCCGGGCAGGCAACGCCACGAAGCTTTCGCAAACTTATCAAGCTCACCGGCGCGCGGCGAACAGATGAACAGCGGGTTGCCGTTCTTTACCGACTGGCGGACAGCCAGGTCAATCATTGGCGCCTCGCCAGTAACGTCGCCGCCGAATATCAGTATGCAATCTGCCTGTTCGATCTCCGTAAGAGTTGGCACCGTCACTTCGCCACTGGCGGTAACTGATGCGGCGCGCCGCACAGCGGAACGCTCTGCGGAATTTGTGAAATAAGCAACCCGGTTGCTGCCAAGGCCCTTCATCAGCAGGTGCAGGGCGGCATTGGCTTCCATGGTAGCGCGATCGCTGCCCAGGCCGGCGATGGCGCCGGGGCCATATTTACCTGCGATTTCTTTCAGACGCTCAGCCACAGACTTCATGGCGGAATCGATATCTGTTTCAGTTCCATTGATGCGGGCAGTCGTCAGGCGTGATTCATGGTTCACAAATTCCCCGCCATATCGACCGCGGTCGCACATGAAGAACCGGTTAACTGCAGGGTTTGGAACAGGCTTTACGCGGCGTAGCGTGTTGTGACGATAACCGGGCAATACGTTACAGCCGACGCTGCAGTTTGGGCATACGCTGCGGCTTGTCTGCAGATCCCAGGGGCGGGTGTAGTGATCGCGGAACTGCTTGTCAGTGAAAACGCCGGTGGGGCATACGTCTACCAGGTTACCTGAAAATTCACTCTCCAGCGTTCCCTCTTCTACACGACCAAAATACACGCGGTCGCGGCTGCCATACACGCCAAAATCCTCACCCAGGGCGTAGTCGCGGTAATAGCGCACGCATCGATAGCAGGTGATGCAGCGGTTCATTTCATGATGAACGAACGGTCCGAGATCCTGGTTGACCCAGGTGCGCTTTTCAAAGCGGCTGCGGCGATGCTGGTGCTGGCTGAGAACAGTCATGTCCTGCAGCATGCACTCGCCGCCTTCGTCGCATACGGGGCAGTCATGTGGGTGGCTCAGCATCAGGTCTTCGATGACCTGCTTGCGGAACTTAAAGGCGTAGTCATCGTTTACCGTGATGATCATGCCCTCAGAGGCGCGCACCATGCAGCTCATTTCCAGCCGCGCTGGTTTATCCGGTCCGGGGGCAATCATGCAGGCGCAAAGGCGGCAGGCGCCGGCCGGGCCCAGCGCTTCGTGGTAGCAGAAGTGAGGGATAATCTGTCCCTCATCCAGCACAGCCTGAAGCACGTTGGAACCTGCTTCAACCTCGCGGACGACGCCGTCTATTGTGATTTTTACTTTATCAGCCATGAGACTTTTCTTTATACCCCCGCCGGTTCAGGGTGGGTGGCATGAGTCACCACGGGGTCCGATGATGCGGTAGGGTTTGCAGCCGCAATCTTCGCATCGAACTCGTGGCGGAACTTTGTGATGGCGCTCAGCAACGGGCCTTGGGCGCCAGGCGCAAACGCGCAGAACGTGTGCAGGATATGCTTCGACATTTCATCAAGCACCTGCATGTCAGACGGCACGCCTTTGCCTTCGGCAATTGCCGTCACAATCTGGTAGATCCACGGAATACCTTCGCGGCATGGCGTACAGAAACCGCAGGTTTCGCGGGCATAGAACTTCATAATGTTCGCCGTGGCGGCAACCATACAATCGTCTTCATCAAACGCGATGATGCCGGCAGTACCCATGCGGCTGCCTTCTTTGCCAACCGTATCGTAATCCATCGGAGTATCAAACTGCTCCGGCATCATGAAGGGGGTTGAGAGACCGCCGGGGATGATACACTTCCAGGGGCTGCGGCTCGGGCCGCCGCCGTATTCTTCCATGATCTCGCGGATCGGCGTGCCCAGCGGCAATTCCCACAGGCCCGGTGTTTTCAGTCGGCCGCTGGCACCCATAATCTTCGTGCCGGCATTGCCAGTGAGGCCCAGGCTTTTAAACCACTCAGCGCCGTTCGCCAGGATGTGGGGCAGGTTACTGAAAGTTTCCACATTGTTGACGATGGTGGGCTGGCCAAGGAAGCCGCGAATCTGCGGGAAGGGCGGTTTGCTGCGCGGGTTGGCGCGCTTGCCTTCCAGGGCGTTAAGCAGAGCTGTTTCTTCACCGCAAATATAGCGCCCGGCGCTCAGGTGCGTTTCCAGGTGGAAATCAAAGCCGCTACCCAGAATGTTTTTGCCGATGTAGCCCTTGGCTTCCGCCTCGGCTATGGCCTTATCTAAAATCGATGAACCGAACCGGTACTCGAGGCGGACAAAGATGAAACCCTTTGTCATCTGCATGCCAAAGGCTGCAATGAGCATGCCTTCGATAAGCTGGTGCGGATCGTTCTGGATCAGGGCGCGATCCTTGAAAGTTCCGGGCTCCATCTCGTCGCAGTTACAGACCAGGTATTTCTGCCCCTTGAAGTCGTCCATAGGAACAAACGACCATTTCATACCGGTGGGAAAGCCGGCACCGCCGCGTCCGCGAAGCGCGCTGTCCTTCACCGCCTGCTGAACTTCCGCAGGGGTCATCTTTAGGGCTTTGCGGAATCCCTCGTAGCCGCCATTGGCTTCATACTTCTCAAGAAAAACCGGTTCGCCCGGGGTCCTGAGATCAAAATTTTTGGTGAGAACTTTTACCTCGGCTGTCACTTGTTCACCTCCGAGGCCGTTGTATTGCCGGAAGCAGATGCCTGCGACTTCTCAAAAATCTGGTCAAGCATCTCCGGGGTCAGGTTACTGTGGAGGTCGTCACCGACCATCATGCACGGTGCCTTATCGCAATTGCCAAGGCAGACGATGGGCAGCAGCGTGTACTCACCATCAGGTGTAGTTTCACCGAGAGTAATTCCCAGCTTCTGCTCCAGGCGCTCAAGGTTCTTTTCGCAGCCGCCCAGGTAGCAGGATATAGAATCGCACATGACAATAACGTTGCGGCCCACCGGCTGACGGAAGAACCAGTTGAAGAACGTGGCAACACCTTCAACCTCCGGCCGGGCAACGCCAACAATTTCCGAGGCCTCTGAAATGCCGCGGTTTGGCAGCCAGCCGCCATAATAGGCCTGCAGCTGCTGCATAACCCAGATCAGCCCAACGCGACGGTTGGCATAGTGGGTACAGTGTTCAGACAGGTGCTCACGCAGATCCTCGGGCAAAGAAGGCAGACGATCCGCTTCTTCATTGCTCGTAATCAGGCTCTCGCTGGCCCGCTTTGCCAGAACTTGTGTGTCAGTAGATCCCATAGTATTATCTGTCAACGTCCGCGAGGACGAAATCCATTGCTCCAATTGCTGCTAAAAGGTCGCTCAATAAAGCCCCTTCACAAAGGGCAGGCAGGGTCTGCATGTGGGCGAAGCTTGGTGCTCTTATGCGTACGCGGTATGGCGAAGTACGACCATCACTGATAACGTGGTAAGCACCCGCGCCCTTTGGCTGCTCAACCATCATGAAGCTTTCGCCTGCAGGCAGATCCAGGCCCCAGCCAACGGCCAGGAAGTGGTTGATCAATGCTTCGATATCCATCATGGTCTCAGCCTTGCGCGGCGGGAAAGCATACCGGTTATCTCGGCTGATATACTCGCCCTCGGGCATCATGTCCAGGCACTGCTTGATGATGCGGGCACTCTGTTCCATTTCCGCATGGCGGACAGCACCGCGTGACCAGCAGTCGCCGGCGGTGTCACTCGGTATATCAAATTCGAAAGCCTCGTACCCGCCGTAAGGCATAGCCTTACGCACGTCCCATTTAGATCCCGCACCGCGAAGGTTTGCTCCGCTGACGCCCCATTCCCAGCACTCATCTTCCGTCATTACGCCCACACCAACGGTGCGGCTCTTGAAGATCGGATTCTTGAACATCAAGTTGTAGTATTCGGCCGTGTGCTTGTGGAAGTCCTTGAGGAATTCCTGGATCGGTTCCTTCCAGCCTGGAGGCAGGTCCATGCTGCAGCCCCCGATGCGCAGAAAGTTCGGGTGCATCCGGCCACCTGTGATCATCTCGATGATCTTAAACAGGTTCTCGCGTTCGCGGAATGTATAGAAAACCGGCGTCATGGCGCCTACGTCGTGGCCAAAGGTTCCCAGCCAGACAAGGTGATTACAGATGCGGTAGATCTCGCCAAGCATGATACGCATAACCTGCGCGCGCTCTGGCACCGTAATGCCTGCCAACTTCTCGCAAGCCATTACGTAAGGAAGTTCGTTGTAAACGCCGCCGAGGTAATCCACACGGTCGGTATACGGAATGTACGTGTGCCAGGTCTGGCGTTCGGCCATTTTCTCGGCGCCGCGGTGATGGTAACCGATCACCGGGTAAATTTTTTCCATGTACTCGCCGGCGAGGGTAAGTACAACGCGTAACACGCCGTGAGTGCCCGGGTGGTTAGGACCCAGGTTCAGGATCATCAGATCTTCGCCCTGCGGACCTTTGGTCCGGATGGCAGAATCTCCACCGGAAAAAACTTCGAAGCCCTCAAACTCGTTCAGGTCTTCAGGGCGGATAACCAGCGGCTCCATTTCGGTTGCGCGGTTCGGGTGTTCCTTGCGAAGCGGGTAGCCCTTCCACCAGTCAGGCATCAGGATGCGCTTCATGTTCTGGTGACCACTGAAGCGGATACCGAACATATCAAAGGCTTCACGCTCGTACCAGTCGGCGTTTTTGAAAACCGTCGTAGCGCTGGAAACAACAGGCTCATCTGCCTGGTCTTCAACCGGTACTTTAAGGCAGAGTGTTTCACCGCGCTCAGGGCTCAATAGCACATATTGAAGGGTAAATCTGTTGCGGTCTCCCGCAGGGCGATTCTGGCGCTGCGATTCGTCGACCGCTGTGAGATCATAAAGAACCTTGAATGGCTTCTCGGCGTCAGTCTTCAGCTGATTCAGCGTGCTGACGATCTCATTGGCGCGGACGGTGCGAACCTCGTTGAAACCAAGGATGCCCATTTCGCCTTTCAGCAGCGCATCTTCGTTGGTTTCCCAGACGGGCTTTTCTACACTACGTGAAAATTTCATACCCGGGGATCACCCAGAGTGTGTAGTTGAGAAACTGGCTGTTTCGGCTTGTCGTCGAGTACCAGGCCAAGCGGCCGGCGCTCGCGGTTATTCTGGATCTGCTCCTGCAGCAGCATAAGGCCTTCAAGGAAAGCTTCGGGCCGGGGAGGACATCCAGGAATATATACGTCTACCGGCAGAATCGTATCGACGCCCTGCACCACGCTATAGATGTCGTACATGCCGCCAGAGTTTGCACACGAACCCATGGAGATAACCCACTTTGGCTCCATAAGCTGCTCATAAAGGCGCACAATGCTAGGCGCCATCTTTTTAAAGACAGTGCCGGCGATAACCATGAGATCAGCTTCACGCGGCGTACCGCGCAGCACCTCTGCACCGAAGCGGCTTACGTCATACTTCGACGTAAATGATGTCATCATTTCCACGTAGCAGCAGCTCAGCCCAAAGTTAAAGGGCCAGATGGAATACTTGCGGCCCCAGTTTACCAGGTCGTTTAAGCGCGCAAAGACGAATGGTTGGTGGGTACTTTTCTCGAAGGACGGCGCCATTCCAGACCTCCTCTCAACCAAATGTAGACCAGCCCGCCGGTCAGGAAGCCGATAAAGATCATCGCTTTTACAAATCCATCCCATCCAAGTTCGCGAACGGAAACACCGTAGGCATAAAGGAAGGCTATCTCAACATCGAACATCAGAAAGAAGATAGCCACGAGGTAATATGGGATGGAAGTACGAACGTTTGCGGTGCCCGTGGGGGCGATGCCGGATTCGTACGGGATGTCTTTTATGTGTGAGTGAGTCGGTTTACCAAGTAACCGGCTCAGGCCAATGATGACAAAGGCCATGCCGATTATCAAAACCGTGTAAATCAGTAGTTGAAACACCAGGATTCCAGTTCAGTCAAAATGCTCGTAATGCCTTATCCTGCGAAGCATTACGGACACAACACAACGAGGGTTTATGCATCAGAGCAAGAGAAAAATTTCACAAACTTTTGCTTCAAGTGCTTCTAATCTCAATAGCCGCTGCGTGAGGTTCTGTAATTGTTGAGACTACAAGCCGGACCTTCAACATCTGGACAAAGGCGCCTGGTAAAGTTGTCGATGGTGCAGACTTTACCAGTTCCTGATGTCCCGCTCGCGGTTAGTAGCGAATTTCATACACCATGTCATTCATGCTGCCCACGAGCACATGATTTTTCCACAGCGCCGGCCGTGTGAAGATGAATCCCGGCTGCAGGGCAACGCTCCAATCCACAGCCTGCTTCTCAATATTTACGCAGTAGACATTGCCGCCCACAGACCCGATGTAGATTTTGCCATCTTTCAACACCGGCAGCGAATCAAACAGGTCATCCTTCTTCTCAGGGCGCACGTTCACATCGAAAACCTTCTGGCCAGTGTCTACGTGATGCCCCACAACGTGGCCGTTAATACTCCCGAAGTAAGCCACATCACCCTCAATCACGGCAGTGCTGTAGCTGGGGCCAAGCTCCGTTTTTTCAGGTTTGTAAGTCCAGACGGTACCGCCGCTTTCCTGAGCAATGCACCGCACCGTGTAGTCGTGGGAGCAGAAAATGATGTTGTCGCCAGAGATAACCGGGTTGGACGTAGCGGCCGAATAGTGCCCGTTCACCTTATGAGCCACCGGCGTCTTCCAGATAAGTTCTCCAGTTTCAGCGTCCAATGCATAGAAATGGTTGTCCCACGCGCCGAAAAACAGCCGCCCGTTTGCCAGCGCCGGCGTTGCCTTGATCAGCTTTTCAGCGGCAAACTTCCATTTAAGCTCACCCGTCCTGGCATCCAGTGCATACATATGGGTATCGCCACTGCCGATATACACCGTGTTATTCTCCACCAGCGGACTCGCCAGCACCGCCTGCCCCGTTTTATACTTCCACTGAACCTCGCCCGTCGTGCGGTCCAGGCTGTAAACATGGCTGTCCATGCTGCCCACAATGACTGATTCCGTCGTCACCGCCGGGCTGGAAAGAATCTCCCGGTTCAGGTTTGCTTCCCACAGAACCTTTCCCTCGGGATCCGCCAGGTCAATCGCGCGCATAATTCCATCATTTGCGCCCACATACAGCACATCATCTTTTACCACCGGGTGAGACTGGTTTCCGCTCTTGAGGGCGAAGCGCCGCGTAATCGTAGTGCCGGGATTGTCAGCCGTTTCAAACTGCAGAGTGCTGATAACAGTGGTTTCACCATCCGGTACTTCAACCGTAACCTGATGGATGCCGTTGTTCGTAATTTCGCGTTCAAGCGATAGTTTACCGCTATCCACCGCGATGCCCTGGCTGGTTAATTGATCCAGCGTTACCGCCACATCTCCGGAATAGGGTTGCCCGTTAAGGCTTATGGAGAATTCCTCCGGCCCAGATAAAGCGGTTTCGATCTTCGTCCTGTCCAGGCTGTTTGTGGGAACAGGTTCTTCGGTCTGCGTGATATCGCGGTCATAAACCCGCGTGATCGCCTCCATCCTGTCCTGGGTCACCTTAAACACCCGGTAGCTGCGCTTGGGCGCCCCGCCATTGCTCACGCTGCCGCCCATGGCGTAAGTCGTCCCATTGCGGCTCCAGCGCTGCAACGAGTGCCCGTGGCCGTCGCAAACTAGCGGCACGTTATACTTTCCGATCAGGTCGGCAAACTGGTACTCGTTATCGATAAAATGCCCCGGCGACAGCGGTGGGTGGTGCATAGCCAGTACGGCCGGCTGCCCTTCTTCCATGGACTTCAGGTCTTCTTCAAGCTGTCGCAGCTGCTGCCCATCAAAATGACCATAGTGCTCGATCAGCATGGAGCTATCCATCAATACGAACCGCACGCCATTGTAATCAAACGTCTTATAAGCGTTTCCAAAAGTATTCCTGTAATTCTCTTTGCCGCTATTGGACCAACGTACGTCGTGGTTACCCATAGCCGGGTGCACCGGCCGCTTGCTCTCCTTCAACACCTCGGTCAGCGACGTAAACTCTTCCTCGAAGCCAAACTCCGTAACATCACCCGTCACAATAATAAACGCCGCTTCCGGAAAGTTCTTATCCACATCCGCAAGCGCCCTGCGAAGCTGGTCTACGTTCCCTTCAACTCCGATATGCGGATCGGAAAAGTGTACGAAAGTAAACGGCTTGATCTCCGCGCTTGCGATAGCAGCGCACAACAGCAGGCTGAGAAGGAGCAGGGATTTACGCATGGCAGACCTCTTTAAAGTAAGACAGACATTTCCGTCTGCCCTCATGGCTAAAACAAAAAATCGGCGATTGACCAGTCCAAGGTCAACCGCCGATTGAGAGAAATCGCTTTAATTCAGGTCAGGCAGGTTCTGTGACCACAGGATTCCGCGCAGCCCCCAGCTCGTCAAGACGACGCACCGGCGTCGACAGCGGCGCATCTACAACATCCGAGGCATCCGCCGCCGCGCGATCGGCGATATCGTTCATCGCCGCGGCAAACAGCTCCAGCATTTCCATGTTTTCCGTTTCCGTCGGCTCGATCATCAGCGCCTCGGGCACAATCAGCGGAAAATACGTTGTCGGCGGATGGAAACCGTAATCGATCAGCTTCTTGGCAATATCCACAGCCTTAACGCCCTGTTTTTTCTGCTTCGTCGCATCGATGACAAACTCATGCATGCAGCGGTCGCCATAGGGAATATCATACTTGCCGGCCAGGAGACTGAGCAGGTAGTTTGCATTCAGCACAGCGTAATCACTGATGGCCCGCAGCCCCGCTTCACCCAGCTGCCGCAGATAAACATAACACCGGACCACGTGGGCCACGTTGCCAAAATAACTGCGCACCTTGCCGATGCTCTTCGGGTCGTAGTTAAACCGGTAGCTTCCATCCGCCTCTTTAACTACAGTAGGCGCAGGCAGATACGGTTTCAGGAAATCTCGAACGACAATCGGTCCCGCACCCGGTCCGCCGCCCCCATGCGGGATGCTGAACGTCTTGTGCAGGTTAATGTGCATCATGTCGCCGCCGAAATCACCCGGCCGCACACGACCCACAATCGCGTTGAAGTTCGCGCCGTCG
>JAKFFN010000166.1:0-5381 GCA_036675025.1 Candidatus Sumerlaeales bacterium
TGAAATGATAAAGCGGATGGATCCCGACCTTGTAGGATTGCAGGAGGCACTGAAGGGGCAGCTTGATGACCTGGAAAAGGAGTTTCCGCAATATGAGGTATTGGGTGTGGGGCGGATTGATGGTAAGGAAGCGGGCGAGTACTCGGCAATTATGTATGACTCTGAGCGCCTTAAGCCACTGAAGAGTGATACCTTCTGGCTGTCGGATACGCCGGAGGCGGCTGGGACGACGAGCTGGGGGAACAGGATCGTACGGGTATGTACGTGGGCACTATTTGAGGACCGGGCGACGGGGAATGAGTTTTATTTCTTTAACACGCACCTGGATCACCAGAGCCAACCAAGCCGGGAGAAGAGCGCAGAGCTGATTATGCGGCGGATTGCGGACCGTGAAACAAGCGCGCCGGTATTGTTGACGGGGGACTTTAACGCTGGTGAAGACAACGTGGTGGTGGATATCGTGAAGAAGGCAGGGTTCAAGGATTCGTTCAGGATGCTGCATCCTGATAAAGCGAAAGTCGGCACGACCAATGGGTTTAGCGAAAAACGGGGTAATGCAAAGATTGATTACGTGTTTGTGGATGACGGCTGGAAAGTGGAGGCGGCCAGGATTCACCCTGCTAAAATAGATGGGCGATGGCCGTCGGATCATCTGCCGGTTTCGGCGAAAGTGAGCGCTTCGCGTAAGTAGAACGTAGAATGTAGAACGTAGAAAGTAGAATGTAGAAAGCAGAACGTTTAAAACCCTGGTTTGACAACAAGAAAGGGCGGCCTTGGGGGCCGCCCTTTTTGCGTCTGGTGATTTGGGTTATTGTGCGCGGTTTAGCTGGTAGCTGTAGAGGTGTGAGCCGTCGCTGTAGTAGATGCGGCCGTTGTGGTAGTCGCCGCCGCCTTCGATGGGCGTGGGTGACTTTGCTACGCGGCTGGCCTTGTGGGTGGTGGTATCGATCTTCGCAATGCCATCGGCCAGGAGCAGGTAGAGTTGGTTGCTTGCCGCGATAAAGATACGCGGGCCCTGCTGGGATGCCGTGATGCTGCCGAGGTCACCCTGGATGTCCTGCTTCTGGATGATTTCCCGTTTGGCTGGATCAAACACGAAGAAGGTTTTACGATCGGCAATGCCGTAGATGAGATTGCCCGGGCCCTTTGCAAACGACAGGTAGGTTTGCGTGCCGGGGATGAGTGGCGCATGCCATTCGATTTTCTTTGTGGCGATATCGAGAATGTAGAGTTCGCCCTGCTCGGCGATCTTCTGCCCGCCGGTGCCGGCCGTAGTGGTGGAACCGCCGAGGATTTTGCCGCCGGGGAGTTCGATCATGCTGAAGGTGGACTGGTTCGGCAGAAGTTCAGTATGTTTTATAACGGTTGGTTTGCCGGCCTTGCGATCCCAAAAGAGTAGCCCGCCGCCGGTGAGGCCGTAGTCGGGCGTGCCGGCCATAATAACCTGGCTTCCATCGGCAAGGGGAACGGTGCTATGGGTACGGTAGACATCAGGCGAAGCTGAATAGAGGAACTTCGGGTTGGATTCCGGCTTATCGCGATCAGTGTTAACCCAGGGTTTCGAGGTATCCCATTCGAGGAGGAAACCGCGCGGATAGCCGCCGACAAAGAAGCGGTCGGTGGTGGGGGCGACGGTGTTCCACTGGCCGTAGGCGGGGCGGTTAACCATGGTGTCGTTTTTGGGATTGTAGCTGAATGATCGCATGGGGAACGCGGTGCCGCCGCTGATTGTACCATCGGGTGCGACGGCAGTAGCCATAATCACGGCGCCTTCGCTGGAGTAGTCGAAATTGACGGTGCGCGGCTGAGATGTGTTGGCGTCAATGATAGTCATTTTGCGTTCGGCAAGATCAACGCTGGTAGCTTCTGAGCCATCAGGGAACTTCTTGTGGAAGAGCGCCTGGGTGTCAGTAATGATTGGCTTGGCGTTTACCGTGTGCTTGTCTACTTTGGTAACGGCACCTTTGTAAAGCTGCACCCAGGGCGCCTTATCATCTTTGTGGAACTGGCCGTAGACCTTGCCGTCTTTGTTGCGATAGACGTAGGGGGTGCCGTGGACGCGCTGGTCTTCGGGAATGAGCGGAGTTGCTTTTTTCGTGGCGGGATCGAAGGCGAGGATCTGGGTTTTGGTGTTGCCGACGGCGAAGTAGACAATGCCGGTATCATCAGCAGCTACGTACCGCTGGTACTGAGGCCAGGTCTGCTTATAGACGGAACCGTAGTCGTTAAACTCTTTGGTTTTCGGATTATATGAAGCGACGCCGCTATTGGGATAGGTGACAGACCAGATGGTTCCGTTGTCGTCTTCGGTCATGCCCATGGCCATCTGGGGGGTGGTTTTCTTGTGGAAGGTAAAGGCGCGTATCACCGGATCAAACTCCACAAAATGGTCGCCAAAGTGGGTGTAAAATTTGTTGCTGCTGGAAAGGATGGAGGCGAAAGGGGAGTCTTTTTTTGCGTTGTTGAAGGGAATTGGAAACTGGTCGGCCTTGCCGGTTTCGGCGTCGATCATCAGCAGAGCGTAAACGCCGCGGTGATCCATGAGCCAGAGAAGGACGACGTTGCGCCCCTGGGCATCAACAGTGGCCACGGTGCCGCGATGGTTGCTGATGGGAGCGGCCACACCGTGATCATAGAAGCCGTTACCAAGAGGTTCAGAGGCAGCGGCGGCTGGAGCAGGTGTCATTATAAACAAAGGAGCGGCGCACAGGGCCAGGCAGGTTGTGGTGATGATGCGGGGCTTTCCGGACAAAAAGGGGATGCGTGGCATGAGCTCTCCATAGGGGTGGATTGGGTTAAATCGAAAAGGATTGGAGGTTGGGAGATCGGTGGTGTCGAGAGAAAAGTTACTGTTATAATAATTGTGGAGGGGCAGGGTGGTTGTGGAGGGGATGATGTGAATAGGTGCGTATTCTCGTCATATTATGAGGTGAATGTATATATGGTCGCGAAAAAACTGGCCGGAATTTACGAGGCAGGACAGAGAAATATTACCGGTGCTTTCTGCTTCCCGGTTTAAACAGGGAAACCTGCTCGGGAAGATGTCGCGCCTTGGATTTGACGTCAACCTGTTGGCGCAGTTAAGCGCGTTGACAGAAGACGCGGTTAAGACATCGGAGATAGAGGGAGAGGTGCTGGATCGGGCGGACGTGAGGTCGTCGCTGGCGCGGCGGCTGGGGGTGGATGAGGCCGGGGTTACTTCTGCGGATGCCAAGGTGGAAGGAGTGGTGGAAATGTTGCTGGACGCTACTCAGAATTTTGATAAACAGCTGACGAAGAAGCGACTGTGCGGCTGGCATGCTGCGCTGTTTCCTACAGGTTACTCGGGCATTGGCAAGGTGCGGACGGGAAAGTGGCGAAATGATATCGACGGGCCGATGCAGGTAGTATCTGGCGCGGTTGGAAAGGGAAAGGTACACTTCGAAGCCCCGCCGGCTGAGTGCATTGATGATGAGGTGCAGGCTTTCTTGACGTGGTTCAATAACCGGATTGAGCCGGATGGGCTATTGCGTGCGGCTCTTGCGCATTTGTGGTTTGTTACCATTCACCCTTTCGAGGATGGTAATGGGCGTATAGCGCGCGCGATTGCAGACATGGCACTGGCACAGTCAGAAGATTGCGGCCAGCGTTTTTATAGTATGTCGGGGCAGATAAGGGCGGAGAGAAAGGCTTATTACGAGATACTGGAACGGACGCAAAAGGGTAGCCTTGATGTAACGCCGTGGTTAATGTGGTTCCTGGAATGCCTGGGTCGGGCGATAGATGGTGCAGAGACCGTCTGTGGTGCAGCGCTGCGCAAGGCTGAGTTCTGGCAGAGTCACGACGGCAACACCTTTAATGAACGCCAGCGAAAGGTGCTTAACCTTTGGCTTGATGGTATGGAAGGAAAGCTGACGGTGCCGAAATGGTCAAAGCTGACCAAGACATCAATGGCAACCGCGCAACGAGATGTTGCCGAGCTGGTAAACCGGAACGTTTTGCACCGGGGGGCGGGAGGTAGCAAGAATACCAGCTATGATATTGTGAGCGACAGCTGACGACCTGTAGATTGTAGAGTGTTTGAGGGGAATCACCCGGGATTCTCATCATAATGTGATGGGAATCCCGGTGATAAGATGTCTCGTGTATTAATCCTTAGCCGTTTCTGTGTCGCTCCTGCCGGGGCAGTGGAATGATGAAATGGATAGGGAACACCTGGAAACCTCACACTAGTCTGCGGTGGTGGGATCGGTGGCTGCGGTTGCGAGGGCGTAGTCTAAGGCTGTGGACAGAGATTCCGGCGGTTGCGGAGTTGAGGTGTATGTTACCGTATCTGTTTCAAACAGCACGACTTCTGATCCATTAACAAAAGTGGAAACGCGGGCTTTTAGCAGGTCAAGATTTGCGGCATCTACAAGGTAGGTTTTGGCATAGCCTGGATCAAACCAAGTAGCGCTGAGATCGTTGTCGTCTGAGGGCGTAAAAGCGGGCCGGGTGGGCAATATGCTTACGCGCAGAAGCTGGTGGCCGCGGCTGTTTTTACAGTTAGCCGATGTGACTGCGGAATTGCGGCACCGTGCGATACTGCCTTCCAGAGGAAACAGCTCGCGCCCCCACATGAGATGACCAACAAATGGCACCTGGGAATAGCTGACGGAATAATGCGGTTGCGCGACAAGGCCATCGCTATGGGGATCTTTTAAGAATATGGCGCTGGCTTCTCTTGAGGAGTAGGCAAGGGCGCCGGGGGTTTTTACGCACCAGTTGAGCTCGGCCTTTTCGTTGTACCAGAATTCGATGGGTACGAACGGCGCGTCGGGCGACGGGGTGAAGGCGGAGCCGGGTGACAAGCGGATGCGGCCGGTGATGTGGATGTAGCGGCCGGGGCCTTTGGGGACTTCGGCCGGTTGAGAAAGCAGCGATGAGTTAGCATTGGCGGTGGGTTCTTCGGCAGCGGGCAGCAGGACCAGGAGGCAGCCTGCCATGGCGAGGATAAAAAGCAGGAAGGGTGTCGTAGCTACGAGGCCGAAGCGAAGGATGCGGAGGGTAAGGCGGAACAAGCCACCCGGGATTGCGGTGAGACGGTAGAAAGTTTCAGCGTTAAGCTGGTGATGCACGTACATGGTGAAATCTCCTCTTGCGCTGAACTAAGGAGAAACGAGTGGAAGGTTACGGGGTGTTTGGGGTTTTTTGTGGGAGAGAGGAATCAGGGGATTCCCAGAAGTTCTAATTTTCCCGGAGTCTCTCCGACTCCTTCGGAGCCGAATGGAATTTGGCGCATGACCGGGGGCTGCATCGCTTCGCTCCTGACCCCCGGCTAAAATCTCTGATCCCTTCGGGATCGCTGGAGGAAATAAAACCATCTAGTTTACCGCGAGCACGTTGGGATTGCTGGATGAGAA
>JAKFFN010000110.1:0-5375 GCA_036675025.1 Candidatus Sumerlaeales bacterium
TGCAGAGGTCCCGCTCCTTCTTCTGGGCCACACACTCAATCCGGCCGCCCGAGACACGCCAATCCTGGAGTCGGTTGCCCCAGTACTGCGGTGCGATCCAGGTTCGCTCGCCGGTGGCGGGAACAGCACCCACGGGAATCAGCGGGGAGTCAGCCGCAGCAAGGGTTGCAGACTGAGTTGTCTGGGCAATGGAAGCAGCATGGGCACCAAGGGCAATTCCTGTAGCTGCTGCGGCCTTGAGAAAATCCCGGCGGTTCGGGTTAAAAGAAGAGTCTTGCGTCATGGTGAAAGTAAACTAAACGGAAAAAATGGGACGCAAGGGAATTTACCCGTGTAAACAGCGGGTTGAGAAGAGACCCCTGCAAACGAAAGCTTCGAGTTTTTAGTTGTACAAGTCGAGGTGGATCTCATCTGAGCCGGAACTGCTTTTCAGAGTAACACCTTTGTCAGTGATCTCAGTAACCACGTAATCCTTTACGCGATCACCCTGGCGAACAGTCCGGCCATTAATCAGCGCCATGCAGACATTGTCTTCACAGACGATGCTGCCGAGTTTAAACTGCGGCGCGGCAGTCGCAGCCGGAGCGGCCGGGGCAGCTTGTGCAGGCGCATAAGTTGTGGAGGGTGCAGCCACGGCGGGGCCAGATACTGGAAGTTCAGTGCCAGCGCCGGGCGCTCCGGCAGATGCAGCAGCCGGAGGCTGTATGGGCAGATCTGACAATGGCAAAGGCGGAGGGAGCGCACCGGGAGAAACGGCAAGCTCCGCTTCAAGAGACGGCGTAGCAATTGCGCCCGGATCTGTGGCCGCCGGTGGTACGATGGGAGCGGTAGTGACGGCAGCCTGGGGTTGAAGTCTGCGAACCTGGTCATACAGAAGATAAAATGCACCACCAGCAAGAGCCAGCAGCAGTATACTTCCGATAATGATGAAAACGGCCAGCAGCCAGCCACCCGCGTGGCGGGGGGGCGGTTCAGGAGCACCGGCAACCGTGGGTTCCAATACCCGGGCAACACTATTTGGGTGTGGTTCCACCTGGTTTTTATGCCTGTCGCCGCGGGCCTTCTGCAGAGCATCAAGAATCACGCTCATGGTCAGTTAACCTCTACGTTGCGCAGGCGGGGTCCGTTTCGCATCATTCGGCTGTTGAGGAGCATCAAAGTCATATTGTCAAGCTGTCCGGTATCGGGCAGTTCATAATATGCCTGGAACTGGCGAATGGCGTCAGTGGTGCTTACGTCAAACAGGCCGTTGACTTCAAGTTTGGAATCTTTGTCGTCTTCTGAGCGATCAGCCAGGAATTCCTTAAGAAACTGCTGCATGGCGCGTACGCGATCATTGCGATCACCTTTTTTCAGGGTACTCAACTGGTACACATCCACAAACAGCGTCTGTGCTCCGCCCCACTGCTTTTTCAGATCCTCGGTCTCATAAACCTTTACGCCCCACTGGGGGTCGCCCACTGTAGCTGTCTCGCCCTGGGTCTGCAGGAGCACAACGTGTTCAGACTGTCCCTCGCTTGGATTGCTCAGGCGCACAATCAGCGGTACATTGAAGCGAGAGGCGTCATAGTAGTCGCCGCTGATGGGAAGCGTCTGTATGCGCACTTTATCGCTTTTAAATTCGCCCTGGGTTATGGTATCTTCGCCGAGCTTCGACATCTCTGACAGGTCGACAGCGATGCCCCAGGTTTTCAGAAGGCTTAGCTGCGCAGCCCGAAACACTGTGCGGGGGTTGTTTACGCGCACCAGGGGAGCGTTTTTCTCATACTTCCAGTTCGGGTTGTTTTTTCGGATTTCATTATAATCAGGCGCCGGGGTTGCTGCGGCCTTCGGGGGAGCGGTAGTAGATGAGTCGTCATCACCAGGCGCGGCGCCTTCGGCACCGGTTGTTGTGTCATCATCCGCCAGGTCAGAGTCAGATGTCCCGGCAGCGGCCACCTCACGACGTTCCACATCAAGGCTCATGCGTTCGGCTTTAACGTTGGCCAGGCGAATGCCGATATTGACAGCCACGGATACCAGCGCCAGGGTCGCGATTATTGCCGCAGCGCCAATGGCCGTACGCATGGTGAAGATGCTGGAAATGAACGACTTTACCGGGTCGGTCTTTTCCTTTTTCTGCTGCTGTGGGAGTTCGCCGGCAATTTCCTGCACTGCCTTTGCCATTATCCGCTCGTCCAGGGTATAGCTGCCCTCCACGTAGCTGGCCAGCAGTGCACGGTCCATGAGGACATTAATGCGCCGGGGTATTCCGCGGGTTGCTGCGTAAGCCATGCGGACAGCGCCAGGCGTGAGTTCTACATCAATCTTTGCCCGGGCCACAAATAACCGGTGGCGGATATAGGCCTGCATTTCCTCTTCGGTGAGCGGGCCAATATGGTAGCGGACGGTGATCCTCTGATTGAGCTGCTCGAGCTGCGAGAGCGCGAGAGTGTCGTTGAGCTCCGGCTGCCCCATCAGCACAATCTGGATAAGCTTGGTGTCTTCCGTTTCCAGGTTTGACAGCATCCGGATCTGCTCGAGAAGAGCAGGCTCCAGGTTTTGCGATTCATCAATGATAAGAACGACGTTGGTATTGTTACGGTGCTGCTGAATCAGGAACTGGTTAAGGGCGTCAACAAGCCCTTTTTTGGTATCGTAATAGGACGGAATGCCGTACTCGTCATTAATGGCCTTCAGCATTTCGATTTCATTGAGGCCGGGATTCAGGATGACGGCCAGCCGGGTGTTGTCAGCGCGAAGCTCCTGTACCAGGGCACGGCATACGGTGGTTTTCCCGCTGCCGATCTCGCCGGTGAGCAGGATAAAGCCTTTGCGCTCGCGGATGCCATAAACGAGAGCGCCTAGAGCCTCGCGGTGGCGGCGACTCAGAAAGAGAAACCGGGAGTCCGGCGTTATGTTAAACGGCGCTTCGGCAAGGCCGAAAAACTTGTTATACATCCTGCTCCTTTTGTTCAGGCTTCAGCAAGGCGGGCGTTAATTTGAGATTCAATAGGAAATGCATCGGTTGTTCACTACCGCGCTGGCCACGGTGTCATTGGAAATCGAGCGAAATGTCAAGCACAGCAAGCAAGCCGGGTGTGTGGTTATTCAGGGGAAGAGAGAAGTGCTGAAGCCTGGTCTGCAATAAAAAGCCGGCAGCTACAAAAAGCTTTAGTTATTCCGGCTTATTCCGCGAGAAAGCTGCAAAGGAGTATTACCGCCTGCGTAGCTTCCCATAAAAGACCCGACACAGAATCCGTGGGGCGCGAGTCGCCTCCAGTACTTTCGTGCAACATAACTTCTGTATAGTTCACGTTCGGCCTAAAGAACCGACCAATTGTCAAAAAAGGTCAGGTAAACGGCCACAAATAACACAAGCAGGGCAGCCGTGGTAAAAAGGATTTCTACGGTGTGGGCTTGCGTCTGTGACGAGGTAACAGGGGGAAGCACCTCGTGATTTTCTTTGAACATGTTTTGATCTCCTGCGAGTTCTACGATACGTTTGTCTACAGTTTTTTTTCGGAATCTAATGCCGGGTTGTGTCTTTCAAGGGAAAGCTTAAGGGCTTCGGCAAGCGCCATCATGGGTCCTGTGCCACGGCGCTGTACGGGAGTCAGCCTGTTTGCAAGGTGATCTGCCAGCCGCCCGACACAGCGGGCCGCAGGGCTAGTGGGCATTGCTTCTACAACGGTTTCGCCCCTGGCCATGCACTGCCTGATGGTCTCATCTTCGGCTACCCAGCCAATGCTTGCAAGTTCAGCAATTCCAACTTTGTGGGCTGAACCGTTAATGCGTGCAAAGGCTTCCCGCGCTTCCCCCAGGTTTATTGCGCGGTTGACGATCATGGATATCCTGATATCCGGATCAACGTCGTGAAGCATCCTAATGACGGCAAAGCTGTCAGCGTTTGCTCCGACGTCTGTAGTGGTTACCTCGATAATTTCGTCGGACACCATGGCATAGCGCAAGGCATTATCAGAACGGCCCTGGCCGGTGTCAAGAAGCACAAAATCCGAAAGTGCATCCAGGCCTCGCAGCCGCTGATCAATATCCCTGGCCTCAGCATGGCTAGCCTGCTTGAGCGCCCCGAGCAGTTTCTCGCCTGAAACCAGGGCCACACCGGAATCGAATGTTTGCTCCCACCCTGGAATCTCTGAAGTGGCTGCGGCGCTGGATCGCAATAAATCGCCAATTCCTCCGGGTCCGGTCGCGCCATCATATACCGTGCACTGGTGGCCCCGGTTGGCAAGGGCAATGGCTAAGTTCCACAGTAATACTGATTTGCCGGTTCCGGTGCGGCCACTGGTGAATGCAAGGACGCCGCCTTGACAGCCCCCAGACTTTCGTACTCCTGTCAGCTCCGACCGCAGCGCCGCGCGAATTTCCACGGGATCACGCCCTTCCTCGCGAACCATGCGGTAAACGCGCTGGAGGATTGCCAAGTCATCATTTGTCAAGGCCTGTAGAGGGTCTGTCATGCTTGCGGATTGCAGAAATTCACGGAAATGGAGCAGGAGGAAGCGGAGTTCAGCCTCATCAAGACCAAGTTTCTCACTGGCCTGTGAAAGTGTGTACCGGCGTAACACCTACTGAAGCTCCCCTTTCTTATCCTGATACCTCAGAATCCGAGGTTTACGCCACCTTGACAGTATTGCTCTGTCAAAGTAAAACGTAGACAGATGCAGATGGCGTCAGGCTCAAACCGTTGACTCTACTGTGTTAGCAGGATTCCGCGCCAGCAGTTCATCAATTACCTGCAGGGCAATGCGTGAGAATTCCCGTCCGGCCTGTGATCGGTACCGCAATACGCTCCATGCAATATACAGGGGCCGCGATGGGGAAGGCGCCCCGATCGGTACAAAGCGGCACTCGCCATAGCGACCATCACTCATGAGCTTGGGCACCAGTGATATTCCCAGTCCGCTTTCTACCAGCGCAGCAATGGTTGCAAGCTGAGCGCCTTCGAGCATGGTACGCCCGGAAACGCGATTTTTGCGACAGAACCAGGCTGTCTGTTCAGCCAGGCAATGCTCTTCGCCAAGCACCAAAAAACGCTCATTCTCCAGCTGCGACCATTGCAGCTTTTCAGCCCGGGCAAGCGGGTGCGCCGAGTTCACAATGGCCAGAAGTTCTTCCGTCCCGGCTAATTCCGTATGGATTCCCGGGCGATCCGGTACGACGGAGAGGAGTGCAACATCCAGAGCGCCTTGCTCAAGCAGTCCCAGGATCCGGGCAGTTACGTCTTCAGTAACATGAAGCTCAACGTTCGGATACTTCTGGCTGAAGCGCTGCAGAACCTCCGGGAGTACAAACGGACCAATGGTAGGAATGGCGCCTACACGCAATGTGCCTGAGACTTCGCCCTTCAGGTCACGGATTTCGTTTACCGTGTG
>JAKFFN010000048.1:0-5367 GCA_036675025.1 Candidatus Sumerlaeales bacterium
CGTTCGGTCGGCCTTCGTAGATCATGCCGGTGTACACCTGCAGCAGGTTGGCCCCTGCCTCCAGCATCTGCCAGGCGTCGTCAGCCGACATAATTCCTCCTACACCGACGATCGGCATGTCAGGCAGTTGGCGGCGGATGTGGCGGATGATTGCCAGTGACCGCGGGAACAGCGGGCGTCCGCTCAGCCCGCCCGCCTCCTCCGTCAGCGTGTTAAGGCCGTCGCGGCTGAGCGTGGTATTGGTTGCGATCAAGCCGTCAACGTTTCGCCGCGTGCATACCTCCAGCAACTCATCCAGCGCCTGCGGTTCAAGGTCAGGCGCGATCTTTACCAGGATCGGTTTCCTGCCGCCTTTGCTGCCGACCACGGTTTTCGGAGCAACCGTCCCCCCCGGATGTTTCTTCTGCAATACCCGGCCTTCATCATCCAGCGCAGCCAGCAGATCATCCAGTGCTTTTTTATCCTGGAGCTCTCTCAGGCCTGGCGTGTTGGGCGAGCTCACATTCACCGCGAAATAATCCCCGTACGGGTACAGCACGCGCAGCGATGAGAGGTAGTCATCCACGGCGTCTTCCAGCGGGGTTACCTTGCTCTTGCCAAGGCTAACGCCCAGGGGCGCCTTGCGCGGGGCCGTGTCTGCCGCCAGCCGCTCGGCTATCTTCTGTGCGCCGTCATTGTTAAAGCCGAACCGGTTAATGATGGCTTCATCTTTGGCATAACGAAACACCCGCTGGCGCGGGTTGCCCGGCTGCGGGTGCCAGGTCACGGTTCCAATTTCAATAAAGCCAAAACCCAGCGCCTCGAACCCACGTATGGCCCGGGCGTTCTTATCGAAGCCGCCGGCCAGTCCGACAGGGTTTGGAAATTTCAGCCCAAACGCTTCCCGCTCCAGTCGCGGGTCTTTCACGGTAGCCACCGCAGCCAGTGCCCCCAGAAGCAGTTTGCTACGAGTTACCCTTTCCAGGTTCGCCATCACAAATTCATGGGCATCTTCCGGGTCGTTCCAGAGAGAAAAAATCAGGGGTCGCAGCAGGTGGTCGTATATCATCGCGGCCGATCAAGCATGGCTAAAGTGGCTGCGTCAAGCAACTCGTGATTGGCCCATATCTTGCACAAGCGCCCCTTGACGAAACGGTTTTAACCCGCTTTACAAATCCCAGATGACTTTCCTCCAGGAGCGATAACATGAAGTCTATTCCCGCCGTTGTCTCGCTGAAAACCCACCTCGCCGCCGCCACACTGGCGCTTGGTCTCGTTGTATCTCCGGCAACCACCATGCCGGTTCAGGCTGCCGGCCTAGCCGATCTCTTCTCTGGCGCGTGCGTCACCGAAGGGTGCGCCCAGATGCCCGGCCCCTATGGTTCACCAGTTCCGGTTAAGTACTTTCTGCCCAAGGCCGACTGCAAAAGCCCGGCCGTAATCCTGCTTCATGGCAGCGATGGTGGCACTAAATATGACCGCGACTATGCTGAGATCGGCAAAGGCCTTGCGGCGCAGGGATATGCTGCCTTCATTCCCTACTACTACGAAGGTGCACCCGGTGCCATGCGCCCCGGACCCAACGACCGCTCCCTCCCAGATCCGTCCGCATTCGTTCCATGGGTTGCCACGGTTGAGGGAGCTGTAAGCTATGTTCAGACTTTCTCCTGTGTTGACCCCTCCCGCATCGGCCTCCTTGGCATGAGCCTCGGCGGTTTCGTCGGCACCAGCGTAGCGGCCAATGATCCGCGCATTCGCTCTCTAGTTACCTTGTCTGGCGGTATGCCGGAACCCGTTGCAGCCAACCTGCGCCACATGCCTCCCACGCTTATCGTGCATGGAGACCAGGACCAGGATGTGCCCGTATGGGAAGCCTACAAACTGCACGACCACATGGCCCGCAAAGGCCTCTGGCACGATCTGGAAATCCTCCCCTGTGAAGGTCACCTGCCCTACCAGACGTATAAGGAAGCCGTGGCCAAGAAAGTCCTCAACTTCTTCGACCGCACGCTTTAATCGCCGTAGGATTTAAAAGATACAGAACCCCCTGTATCTTTTGTAAAATCTAATTAGTAAATGGGAGCCAGGCCACCCTCAGGCCTGGCTCCCATTTTGTACCAGGTTGCGAGATAGCAGCAGCGCATGAAAAAAAATGCAGCCGACCCTTGTCGACTGCACCATTGATTCAGCTTTTATCCTGTAAGGAGCACGGCTAGTCGTACAGGTTCCAATCCCTGGCAGCCGTTGTGAACCCAGGAAGTTTGTTTGTGCTATACAACAGATCGGGATCGTAACCGAACTGTGTATTCTCCACTGTAGGATCCAGGTACGTCTGCCAGGCAATAATCACATTGCCGTTCTGAGCCGCAATATTGGGAAACCGTTGACCTGCTGCCGGGGGAGTTTCAGGTTTCAGGGCAGATGGCGCACTCCACTCATTGCCGTCGTTATTCGAAATAGAAAACCAGATGCGCTCATTCAGCGGTGCCAGTTGCCCATTCACTTTTGCCAGCTTGTTCCAGAAGACTATCCAAGTATTTGCACCGGGCCACGCCACTGTCGCCTTGGTTGCATCGTCCGTCGGCCCGCCATAAACGGCGGCATACAGATCCCGGTATTCCCAGGTACGCCCATGATCATGGGTCGTCCAGCTATACACTACGTCGTAATAGTTGCTGTTGGCGCGGCGGATATGGGAATCCACGGCCACGGCTGTACCATCACGAGACGACGTAATGTCTTCCATATCTCCAATGGAAAGACCTGTTATATTGAGCACCTTCTCCCAGGTATTGCCGTCATCATGCGAAACCATGGTAAAGCCTGTAGCGCCGAACGAAAAGCCGATGCGGCCGCCAATAAACCAGGATGTCCCGCCGGTATGTACCATGTGGTTGACGAGCGCGTCGGCAAATGTGGCAATTTCTTCCCAGGTGCTTCCACCGTCAACGGACCTGGAAATTGCAGTGGGCTGCGGCCATCTCGGCTGTGCCTTTAGCAGCATGCCCTTACGATTCGACCCGGCGAAGCTTGCATTAAAATCGGCAGGAGGGGCCCAGGTAAACCCGTTATCAGTAGACCAGGTACATTTGCCGTTTTGGGATCCATGGTCCCAGTACACAAACCAGCTCTCGGGGTTTACATACAGCACCCTGGGCCGGAACAGGAAACCACCATGATCAAGATGAAATCCCTGCTGGTTAATGGGTGCGCCGTTAGTCCAGGTTAAGCCGAAGTCATTAGAGAGGGCGAAGAAGACTTCAGATTCAGAGAAGGAATTTGTTGCGACCCAGACGGCTACAGCACTGCCATCAGGCGCCAATTCAATGTCGACTCCGTGGTCTTCCAGGCGGGGAATATCGAGGTCTGCAGTTGGGTTAATGAAGCTTTGAACTGTCCATGACGTTTGAGCAGCTGGCAAATAGGCACTTTGGAGGTCGAGGTCTGCCCCGAGGGATTTTGGTTCGTTATTCCTGTTAACCTGGAAGCCTGAGATAAAGCCGCCATTATCCAAAGCCGCTACAGAAGCAAAGTTACTCTCGGGTATGTTGTTGTTTACCTGGCCAATCGCTTCCCAGGCAAGCGGGTTGTCTGTCGCCACGTAGGAATTTAGTGTGTTTGATCCAGTGGCCTTGGCCGTGATCACCCACCGTTGACTATCCACATCTATATCAATTTGTCCGTAGGGATCGACATTTCCAACGTAGGTATAGTCGCTCCAGTTTGCGCCGTTATCCTGGGACACCACGACACTTAGCGCCTCCCCTGCATAATTTTGACCCGGCCGTCTGAGCGCTATAACGGCAGTATCACCACGAGCTGCCACGCCTCCCATTACCTCGAAAAAGCCCGTGAGGGTAAATCGGCCGTCCAAATTCTGGAAGCTTGTCCAGGTTTGGCCACCATCAGTTGATGTTCTTACCGACAGCAGATAGAAAATATCGAATCCCCCGGAAAGCCCGCCCTGCACGTGGAACCATTTACCTGCGCCATTATAAGCCACGCGATCAAGAACAACGGGATTTTCCGTATAGACGCCAAGTTCTACGACCTGCCATGTGGCTCCATAGTCACCAGATCGAATCGTAAATCTGGGCGATACTGCTATGATGGTTCCATTCTCGTCAGATTCCATATCGAGATCATCATTTGCGGGACCAACGGAGAGTTGCTGCGGCGCCGACCAGTTCAGACCATTGTCTGTAGAGCGGGTAACCAGAATCTGCTTATCTGCAGTAGTTGTAGTCGCTATCCATAAAGCGGTCCAAGTGTTGTTGCCTGCGTAAGCCACTTCTGCCACAAGCGCCTGTGGAAGCGTAAAGTTAGAGTTGCCGTAGACCTGCGTCCAGGAACTACCATTATTCGTGCTACGGGTAATCGCAAGGCCCCCAGGATTGACCCAGGCCGCCATGGTTATACCGCTGCCGTTCGAAGCCACCTGCGGCTTTGTATCCTGCCAGTCATCTTTACCCGCATACTCATTTAGCGGCTTGGCTGCAGCCCAGGGCTGTGCCGTTAAACCTGTAGATAGAATAAGGTGCGCCACCAGCACCGTCAGACACGAGCATATCTTAACAAAGTTGTTGGGCATTATCTCCCCCTCCAGATAATTTATGTTGTGACGATAGACAATCTAGGCATTTGCCAGCCGACCCGTCAAATAGATTAAAAAGCTATCTGACAGATTTTTGGCTACTCGTGGTCGAGGCTGCCCTTGGTCACGCCCAGTTTGCTTACCGCCTTCAGCCTGCGCCAGACGTCGCGGCCGTCGACTTCCCCGCGGATGGCCGGCAGGTATGCGTCAATCGCTTCTTTGGTTTCCTGCCAATCCTGGCTCATCAGTTCGATCCGGAACTGCTTCACGCCCGCCTTCAGCAGGCGATCAAGGTAGGCGCTTCCGCTTTGGGCGTGCGCATTAAACACAGTATTGCGACACCCCGCGTCTGCCTTCACCGGATGCCTGTACCCGAGCCGGTCTTTCAAGTCGATCTCGTGGCTCTCGCACGGCCGGCCGCAGTTGGTGAAGTCGGTGCCCTCAGACAAGAACCGGCAGAACACGCAATGCTCCATGTGGAACATGGGAAGCTGCTGGTGGATCGTCACCTCAAACCATTCCGGGCGCGAATGGGCGAGCAGGTCACAGAGTTGATCGATGTTGAGGTCGTAGCTCGGCGTCAGCCCGGCGAAGCCATTCTCTATAAGCAGCGCTGCCGTAAGATCATTGGCGATGTTCAGGCTGTAATCGGCGATCAGCGGCAGGTTTGACTGATGCCTTAGAATCTCCCAGGCAGCCAGGTTGCGCACCAGCACCGCGTCCGGCTCCGCTTCCTTGAGCTTTCGTGCGAAAGGCGCCTCGCCCGGCTTGATGATTCTTAATGTCGCCGGTAT
>JAKFFN010000154.1:0-27797 GCA_036675025.1 Candidatus Sumerlaeales bacterium
AACTCCCGGGCCAGTAATTGGGCCGCAGTAATATCATCCAGACCCATCAACTCGTCAATCAATGGATTGGCAGCAAGCAGCGGAATAGCAGCATGGGCAGTCAGCCAGGTAATATGGGCGTCAGGATATGCGCGCTTCAGCGGGTGGAGCAGCGTGGTCGTACGCAATACATCGCCCAGGGCACCAGTCTTGATAATCAGAAAGCGAGGGTTTTCCGGCAGGTTAGCCAGCGGCGCTATCTGCAGTTCCGGAAACCATCCGGGATTTGCCGGATCCTGCGGATCATAAAACGGGCACCCGGCGCATTCGTTGCCATACACACAGGGTTTATACCCGTTGTAGAGGCGGCAATCGAACTTTATGTCTTCAAAGCGGACCATGCAGATAGTATATAAACGCTGCGGGCCGCCGGCTTCAGCGGTTTCCTGGGGTTGAGAATTGGATCTGGTGAAAACGCGCGTACCTGCCATCCTGATCGAGCAACTCCGAGTGCGTGCCCTGCTCAATAATCCTGCCCTGGTCCAGCACATAAATGCAGTCGCAGTTCTGGATTGTCGAGAGGCGATGGGCGATCACAATGGTCGTGCGGCCCCGGATCAGGTTCGACAATGCTTCCTGGATCAAAGCCTCTGTCTCGCTGTCCAGAGCCGAGGTGGCTTCATCCAGGATGAGAATTGGTGCATCCTTAAGGATTGCCCGGGCAATAGCCAGCCGCTGGCGTTCACCGCCGCTAAGGCGTGCACCGCGGCTGCCGACCGTGGTCTGGTAGCCATTGGGCAACCGTGAAATAAACTCATGAGCTTTGGCCGCGCGAGCCGCTTCAAAGATTTCTTCTTCTTCAACCGGGCGCTGAATGCCATACGCAATGTTGTTGGCGACAGTGTCGTCGAAGAGTACCACGTCCTGGGTAACGATCGCAAGCTGGTTACGAAGAGACTTCACCTGGAGGTCGCGTAGATCAGTACCATCGTAGAGGACTGCCCCGGACGTGGGATCATAAAACCGGGGAATCAGGTTTGCCAGGCTGCTCTTGCCGCTGCCCGTCTCGCCCACCAGCGCCACTGCTGCCCCTGCTGGAATCGTTAAATTAATGTTAGAGAGGGCCGGCTGCTTACTTTTGGAGTAGGCGAAAGTAACATCGCTGAAAACGATGCTGCTTTCCAGTGGAGCAACGGCACGGGCGCCTGGCCGGTCAACAACAACCGGCGTCGTATCAAGCACAGCAAACACGCGGTCGCAGCCGGCAAGTCCCTTCTGTATCTTGCTGGTAACTTTACTGGCTCCCTTAAGCGGACGAAATACCTGGGTAAGCAGCAGCGCGAATACCACAAAATCACTGCCTGCCAGAGCCTGGAGAACTACGACGAAATAAGCGCCAACCAGAACTACGACTGCCACGGTAAAAAGTCCCAGGAACTGGGTCAGGCCGCTTCCGAATTCCTCTGCGGCCGTCGTTTTCAAACCCATCCGGAAGACTTCACGCGTGCGCTTCTCGAATCGCCGCGATTCAATCTGCTCCATATTGTAACCTTTGATCACGCGCATGCCCGTAAAGGCTTCCTCAAGAATAGAGGAAAGAACAGCTTTAATCCGCTGAACCCGGCGACTGATCTTACGGATGCGCTTCCCGATGATGTAAATCGCTGTTCCAATGACCGGAACAATCAGGAATGTAATAAACGTGAGAGCCGGGGAAATGACAAGCATCATCGCCACGAGGAAGAGGATCTTGATCGGGTTTTTTATTACTGAACTGAAAAGCACATCAAGGGAACCGTCAACAGCCTGCACGTCCTGGATCACCAGCGACATCATGCTGCCTGTCGAGTGAGTGGAAAAGTAGCTCATATCCAGGTTCACCATATGGGTAAAAGTATGGTTGCGTAGTCGCTGGACGGCTTTGGTTGATAAATAGGAACTTAAATAGCCGGTGCCGAAAGAAGCCACAACCATCAGGAGAGCAAAGGTCAGCATGGCAGCTATGATGATAAGCAGAACTTTGAACTTTACCTGCGGATCAGCGTCCGCGCGCGCCTGCAAGTCCTGGATCCACGGTTCCCATTCGGCCTTAAAAGAGTGCTTCCAGTCTTGAAATAATTGCGGCGAAGTGGAAGCTTTAACTTTTTTCGGAGCGCTTTCCTCGTCACTTCCCGAAACGATTTTGTTTCCTGCCACGATATCTATCAGCGGCTTTACCATTCCGATCGAAGCAGCAGTAAATGCAGCTTCAAACACCATGCACGCGAGAAGGGCCACCATTACCATTCCAGTTCCCCTAAGGTATGTCAGGAGTCTTCGGTAGGTGGTCCAGTCAGAGTCTTTCCGGTGTTTGCGCCGTGTGCCGGCGGCAGGTGTGAAATTGGGATTCATTCTGTAGTGTGAGGGAATTCGTTTCCGTAGATGTCAGAAGTGCAAAGATTTGGGGTAGATCAGAAGATTTCCGGCAACGGGAAAATTGCACTGGAAAGAAGTTTGTTTTGGCGGATTGCTCAGGAATTCCCGACTGATGGAGGCGCCTGCCCGACAGAGGTGTTCATTTTAAGCATATAGTTACCTAGCAGCGCCATAATATAGGCCAGGCTGTAGCCACCGGCGAGCATCTCACGCACCCAGGTCAGCCACGGCAGTTTGTAAAGCTTTCCCGGTGCCGCGGGGTGCCGCACTCGCACGTAACCTGAGCGAGCGCTGGTAAGGTAGGAATCGGCCGGCTGAAAGCCATGCTGCTGGAGACTCGGCAGCAGGATCTGTTCGTAAAAGGCGTGAGAGTTGAAATACATATGTATCTCGATTACGCCTTCATTCAGCAACGTGATCAGGTCTGGCTGCATCCACTTGTCATAGCGGGCCTTTTCCTGCAGAGGCGGTTCCATGTCCTGCGCGGCATGCAATTCCAGCGCCATGGGTGGTTCCGTGGTGCCAAGCAGCTCAAGCGCTTTCTTTTGGGCTACTTTGTGGCCACTGGGGTAATACTCCTTCTTAAGTGGCTCGGGCACGAACATATACACCAGGCCCTGGTCAAACTGACCAAGAACGATGGCTTCGCTTTCCAGCGCTTCATTGCTGAAACCATGGAACAGTTCCCGGTATAACCCGAGGATATTCAAACCAGCGGATGTGTCGCGCAGATACTTCGCATGGTCTTCAAGGAACTCACGACAATGATCAAAGTCATAAAAGACGACGTTGTTGACACTCATGAGTGAAAACCGCCCGTCAAAGGGAGCTGAAGTTGCGTGTTAAGCTTGTGTGGAAAGATGCACATTATCATCCTTGCGTAACGGCTTAACGAAAAAAACTTCATAAAAGTACCTGCACTGGCCTTGACAAGAGGTATTGATGAAAGGGACCACCGGTGCCGTACTGGTGAAATCACGCCTGATAATGGAAGGATATTCCTATTGAGAAAGCAATTAGTCAGCGGCAAAAAGCTTCTCCTGTTTGTAGATACGGGGGATAATTGCCGATGCCCACTTGCGATCGGCTATCTTACGAAGCTGCTGAACCAAAAGAACATTGATTATATTGAGTTGAAACACATGGGCGTGATGACGCCAAATGACCTCCTGCCGACCCCTGAGGTTGTTCAGCTTCTGAAGGAGGAGGGCGTAGATATCCGGTATCACAGGAGCCGCCCTGTTAACGACGATCTGATTCGTCAGGCTGACCTCGTTCTCGGATTTACTGCTATTCACGTGCAGACTTGCCTGCGCCGTGTACCAGACGCAAAGGGTAAGACCTTTCTTCTTAAAGATTACGTCGGGCTTGCCCACACTGGCGATCAGATTCATGATCCCATGGGCTCTACCATGGAAATCTTCAAAAAGTACTTTGGTGAGATCAAGCAGTCGCTTCAGCGCCTGGTGGAAATGGAATTTATTACTGCTCCGCCTGAGCCAAAGGAAGTAGTGATTCTGCCTACCATCATCAAACCAAGCTTTAACCAGGAGCCTGAGTTGCCGGCCTACGAAGCTGAAACCGCTGCGGAAAAGGCAGAAAAGGCGGCCAAGAAGGCCAAGGTAAAGGCAGACGCGGAAGTAAAAGCTGCTACCAAAAAGGCTACAGCCGCGAAGGCGAAAGCTGAAAAGGCTGAGAAGGCTGAAAAGCCGTCTAAAACCAAGGTGAACAAGGAAGTAACTCCGAAAAAAGCAGCCGCCAAGCCCGCCAAAGCCGAAGCTGGCGCCACTGGCAAAAGCACAAAAAAAGCGACCGTAACCGAAAAGGCCGCTGCCGGAAAGAAGGCGGTTTCGAAGAAAGCTGAAGCAAAACCGTCTCCCAAAAAGGAGACGGCCGGTAAACCGTCCAAAGCACCCGCCAAGGCAGGTGCAAAAGACACTGCCGGAGCTAAGGCCGCAGCTAAGTCTAAAAAATCCAAGTAAGAAACGTAATTCATTTCGTGGAAAGGGAGATTTGAAATGGAATCTTCGAAATGGGTGGTTCTAGCGTCGACTGTCCTGACATGCGCGTCGCTGGCTTGTACAACAACTGGTCATGCCCAGGAAACAGCAGCACTGCCGCCGCCTGACTCTGAGCCTGTGGCCAGGGTGGCAGGCGAGACGGTAACCGAGGCTGAGCTAACCTCCTTTGCTCTGCAGCTAGAGATGACGGGAGCACGCCGGGTACCCTCGCGAGAGGCTCTTCTCGATGAGTATATTCTAACTCAGCTTTATGATCAGATACCCACTACTGCAACTCTTGAAGTTGCCCCGGAGACTGCAAGCCCCTCACCGTATGATCTTGTAACACAGCGTGCAGTGCTAAAGCGCGAATTGCGCGACGAGCTCAACAAAAACATCGAGGTGCCGCGGGCTGAGATGGAAAAGTGGTTTGAAGCCAACTCTCCGCGGTACACCAAGCCGGAACGGGTGCATGCATGGCACCTCTTTCTGGAGACCAGTGACGAGTCTGAGACCAGCAGCCCGGAGAAAGTGCGCACACGTCTAACTGAGCTGAAGGCGCAAATTGACGCCGGAACCTCTTTTTCCCAGGCAGCAAAACAGTACTCAGAGGCAGCCAGCGGGCAGGCTGGCGGAGAAATTGGCATGATCACCCGTAGAATGCCAATAGGGCCACTCAGTAAGCCGATGAATATTGAACTGGAAGAGGCTTTTTTCTCCCTCCCCGTTGGCAGAGTTAGTGATGTCGTTGATACCCGCCACGGAATGCATCTGCTTTACGTGACAGATAAAGAGACGACCCGCACGCCAACGGTTGATGACATGATCACCAGCGGCATCCTGCCGGGAGTCCTCGCGCAGGATCGGCTGACCAGTGAAATTAAGAACGTCATCGCAGAAACCGCGAAGAAGCATGACGGAGTGGTATTGCCTGAACTTAAAGAAAATCAGGAAGTGACGACTGATACCGTTGCATTCCGATTGAATGGCAAGGATTTTACCATCGGGCACCTGAAAGCTGTATTTGGTCCCCGCTTCACGAACTATCTTGAGTCGGCGCAGCAGGATCACGCCATGCTGAAAGATCTTCTGCAGCAGGCTCTGGATGACGAAGCCATGGTAGTGGCTGCCATTGACAGGCAGATGGACAAGAAGCCGCAGATTGCAGAAGAACTGCAGGCGCTTGAACAGCGCGAAAAAGCATCCGCAAAGATTGATGCCATCATAAATGTTGAAGCTAAGGTTACAGATGCCGAGGTTCAAAGCCGGTACGATCAGTTAAAAGACGAATTGCGCCAGCCGGTGGCAGAAGGCTTTGTCCTTTTAATCAAGAGCGAACAGGCCACAGGGACAGCAGAGCAGGCCCGGGCCCGTGAAATTGCCCGTCGCAAAGCCGAAGAAATACATAAGCGCCTTGAAACTGAAGAATTTGAGCAAGTCGCCAAAGCGTTAGAGTCTGATGAGTCTGTGGAGACCGTCTATGCCGAAATTGGCGAGCACGTCATCGCCCAGACCACAGAAACCCAGGCGCGGATCTTTGACCAGGCCATATCCGGAATCTCCGGGAACAGCGGGTTAAGCCAGGTCGTGCCAATGGGTGCCGACTTCGCGATTGCGAAACTAGCTAAGCGCTCGCAAGGAGAGCCCCTGCCATTGGATGTCGTGCGGGAGCGTCTCGTGCAGCTTATCCAGGGCGATGTACAGATGCAGGTGCGCGAAAACCTCATAAAACGGCTGAAAGAAAAGGGACTGGTTGAATTCCTGCCTGGTGCCGCTCAATACGGTAAGGTGACTCCTGCCGGACCAGGCGACACAGCAACGACAACAACCCACTAACTGTCACATTGTAGCCGGCGACTTCTCTTTCCAGAAAGTCGCCGGCTTTTTATTAGGTGCTGACTTCCGCAGTCTGCACGCCAATGCAGTACTTTTTTTATGGGAATGCTGAATAGGGCAGGCGCTGCCGCGTAATGTTGCCCGGTGCATCAGGATTTCTCACAGCTTCGTCTGTGCAGTTTTGATGTTCGCAAATGTCCAAACTCGCGGCTTCCGGGCTGTGAGCGGGTCATGGATCCCCTCGACCAAGACCCGTCATAGAGAATCTAAAACCCGAGTTATCGGGTCTTAAGAAGGCGAGGGCTACTTCGACACCTTCAGGCTGAAGGTGCTGTCAGGCAAAGTCTGGCAGGAAACCGCCGCGGCTGTGTGCCGGTGGCCTCTCGATGAGCCCTCTTACGAATTGGAGATTTGCGGCGTAAGCCGACGACCTGCGGGTCGTTTGGAACTGCGCCGAACGCTAAGTTTTGGACTTAGCCTGCATATACTGCTGCGGGTTAGGGCCAGAAGTCGGCATGTGTCGGGTAATCCGCACGCTTGGCAGGCTTTGTCTGCCCGGGCTGGTGGCGTATCCAGAAACAGGCTGGCGCCAAAATGCAGTATAATTTTGTAGGTTGTACCATTTTTGGAGGATCAAAAAAACGGCCATGGCCAAAGAGAAATTCGAGCGGAAAAAACCGCACGTAAACGTCGGCACGATTGGTCACATTGACCACGGCAAGACCACACTGACTGCTGCCATCACCAAGACCCAGGCTGAGGCCGGTCTCGGCAAGTCGGTTAACTTCGATGAGATCGATAAGGCTCCCGAAGAAAAAGCTCGTGGTATAACAATCGCCACGTCTCACGTAGAATACGAGAGCCCGAACCGTCACTACGCACACGTGGACTGTCCTGGCCACGCTGACTATGTTAAGAACATGATCACCGGTGCTGCCCAGATGGACGGTGCTATCCTGGTGGTTGCTGCAACTGACGGTCCTATGCCCCAGACCCGTGAGCACATCCTCCTGGCCCGCCAGGTTGGCGTGCCTTACATCGTAGTGTTCCTGAACAAGTGTGATCAGGTTGACGATTCGGAGCTTCTGGACCTCGTTGAGCTGGAAGTTCGTGAACTTCTCTCTAAGTATGAATTCCCCGGTGATGACACACCGATCATCCGCGGCAGCGCCCTGCAGGCTCTCAATGGCGAAGACGGTGAGTATGGCCGTCCTGCAATTGCCAAGCTGATGGAAGCCCTGGACACTTTTATCCCTGAGCCTCAGCGCGACACCGACAAGGCATTCTTGATGCCGGTTGAAGACGTGTTCTCGATCTCAGGTCGTGGTACGGTTGCTACCGGTCGTATCGAGCGCGGTATCGTCAACGTTGGTGACAACGTAGACGTCGTAGGCATCCAGGAAGCAACACGCAAGTCGGTTGTGACTGGTGTTGAAATGTTCCGCAAGCTTCTCGATCGGGGCGAAGCCGGTGACAACGTCGGACTGCTCCTGCGCGGTGTTGAGCGTACGGACATTGAGCGCGGCCAGGTTATCGCCAAGCCCGGTTCCATTACCCCCCATAAGAAGTTTAAGGCCCAGATCTACGTTCTGACCAAGGAAGAGGGTGGTCGTCACACCCGCTTCATGAACGGTTACCGCCCCCAGTTCTACTTCCGCACGACGGACGTGACTGGTGTGGTAACTCTGCCTGAGGGCGTGGACATGGTTATGCCTGGTGACAGCGTCGCTGTAGATATCGAGTTGATCAACCCGATCGCTATGGAAAAGGAACTCCGTTTCGCTATCCGTGAGGGTGGCCGTACGGTAGGTGCCGGCGTAGTTAACGAGATCATCGAATAAACGAGGAAACTGGGAGCCGCCAGCTCGAGTGGGCTGGCGGCTTAACCATGAAAGCGAAAAATGCCCGGACAGAGAATTAGAATCAATTTAAACGCGTTTGATTACCGCCTGCTGGATGCCAGCGTGCAGGAAATCGTTGAGACGGCCAAGCGCACTGGTGCCCGGATTGCCGGCCCTATTCCGCTGCCGACCCGGATCAGCAAGTACACTGTACTGCGGTCGCCTCACGTTGATAAAAAGAGCCGCGAGCAATTTGAAGTGCGGCGTCACAAGCGGCTGGTCGACATCGTCGATCCTACGCAGAAAACGCTGGATGCACTGACTGAGCTGGATCTTCCAGCCGGTGTGCATGTGGAAATCAAACTGACATAAGTCTGCTGTTTACAGGGAGCTGAGGAGGTTAGCAATAGCCTCTCTCCCGTGGAGATGAAAGAATGCCTCTCGGATTATTGGGAAAAAAACTGGGAATGTCCCAGATGTTCGACCAGGATGGAAAGCTGGTGCCTGTTACGTATCTGCAGGCCGGGCCGTGCTACGTGGTGCAGCGTAAAACCGCTGCCACCGATGGCTACGAAGCCATCCAGGTTGGATTTGAAGAGAAAAAAGAAAAGAACGTAAACCGTCCTCAGTTGGGCCACCTGAAAAAGGCTGGCGTGCCTATGCTGCGCTATATCCGCGAGTTCCGTCTCGATGGTAATGGCGATGGCGAGCAGGTGCCGGAAGTTGGCGCAACGCTGGATGTGGAACAATTTCAAGCGGGTGACCACATTGACGTGGTCGGTATTTCTAAAGGTCGTGGCTTTGCCTCGCCGATCAAGCGCTGGCATACGGCACGCGGACCAGAGTCTCACGGCTCTATGTATCACCGCCGCGCCGGTTCGCAGGGTGCATCCAGCTATCCTTCCCGCACGTGGAAGAATAAGCATGGAGCTGGCCAGATGGGTAACGCGCGTTCCTCGGTGCTGAACCTCGTGGTTGTTAAGGCTGACAAGGAAAAAAATCTTTTGATCGTTCGTGGCAGCGTGCCCGGGCACAACAACAGTTTCGTAGTCATTCGCCCTACTATTAGAGCGAAGAAGGCAGCTCGCCAGATTCAGTTGCTTGCGTCGGCCGTGGAGCGTGCTCAGGCTGCATCCAAGAAAGCTATTAACCCGATCAAGGCATCGAAGAAGGGTGGTAAGTAAGAAACATGGCAACGTTAACTGTACGCGACCCCAAGGGTTCCGAAAGCGGTTCCGTCGAAGTCAGCGACTCGGTGTTTGGCATTGAGCCTAACCGTCACGCTGTACGTCAGACGCTGATCGCTTACCAGGCGAACCAGCGCCAGGGCACGCACGCTACCAAGACTCGCGCTTTCGTGAGCGGCGGTGGCCGTAAGCCCTGGAAGCAGAAGGGCACTGGTCGTGCGCGTCAGGGTTCGATCCGTGCGCCCCAGTGGCGTGGTGGAGCCGTGATTTTCGGTCCTACCCCCCGTGATTACAACCAGAAAGTCAACCGCAAGGTTCGCCGCCTGGCCCTGTACTCTGCCCTGAGCGACCTTCGCACTAATAACCAGATTACGGTGTTGTCAGACTACGGTCTGTCCAAACCCAGCACGAAGCAGTTCATCGACCTGCTTGGCAAGCTGGGTGTGGAAAGCGCTCGCCGGATTCTTGTACTGGTGTCGGCACAGGACGAAAACCTCGCAAAGTCTGCCCGCAACCTGGGCACGGTCATCGTCTCCGATATCCAGAACATTAACATCTACAATCTGCTCACGTGTGACCACCTTGTGGTTACGCCCGACACGCTGAAGGCGCTGGAGAAGCAGATTGCTTCGGAGGCTGAGGCCGCATGAAATCACCATACACAATCATAAACCGTCCGTTGATGACCGAAAAGGCACTTCTACTTCCTGAGCGCATGCAGAATGCTCCTCAGTATGTATTCGAAGTCGCCCGGTCAGCTAACAAGATCGAGATCGCCCGCGCCGTCGAAGCACTTTTCAATGTGAAAGTCGCCAAGGTCAACACGATCGTAATGAAGGGCAAACTGCGCAGGCAGGGCCGCTTTGCGGGCAAGGCAAGCAATTGGAAAAAGGCCTACATAACCCTGAAAGAGGGGGAGAAGCTCGGCGACCTGCAGTAAGCAGGATGATGAGCTGTAGAGCGAGGATACTATGCCAGTAAAAACATTTAAACCGACAACGCCTGGCCGCCGCCAGATGAGTGTTGCCAGCTTTGACGAAATCACCCGGACAAAGCCGGAGAGATCTCTGCTAGCCCCCAAGAAGAGAACTGGTGGCCGCAACAACCGCGGTCGCATAACCAGCCGCTGGATTGGTGGCGGGCACAAGAAGCAGTATCGTATTATCGACTTCAAGCGCGACAAGGACGGCATTCCTGCAAAGGTTGTCTCCGTTGAGTACGATCCTAACCGTACGGCGCGTATCGCGCTGCTGCAGTATGCAGACGGTGAAAAGCGTTACATCATCGCACCTCTTGGCATCAAGGTCGGTACCACGATACAAAGCGGCGAAGGGTCAGAGATTCAGCCGGGCAACTGCATGAAACTGCGTAACATCCCGGTGGGTTCGATTATCCACAACATCGAGCTACGCCCCGGCAAGGGCGCCCAGATGGTCCGCAGCGCAGGCAATAGTGCACAGCTTCTCGCCCGCGAGGGTGAGTACGCCACGATTCGTCTGCAGTCTGGCGAAGTCCGCCTGGTGCACCGTGAGTGCCGCGCCACGCTGGGCCAGATCAGCAACGCTGAGCATGAGAACATCAGCATTGGTAAGGCTGGCCGCAGCCGCTGGATGGGTAAGCGCCCGGAAGTTCGTGGTGTAGCCATGAACCCTGTGGATCACCCGCACGGTGGTGGTGAAGGCAAGACGTCGGGTGGCCGGCATCCTGTATCACCCTGGGGTTGGTTGACCAAGGGTTATAAGACGCGTAAGAAGAAGAATCCGTCAAACAAGTTCATAGTAAAGCGGAGGAACCAGAGGTAATATGCCACGCAGTATATCTAAAGGCGCCTTTATTGAGCCTCGCCTGTTGAGCCGTGTTGAAAAGGCCCAGGGCGGCGGGGACCGAAAGGTCATCAAGACGTGGAGCCGCGCTTCCATGATCGTTCCGGAGATGGTCGGTATGACAATCGCGGTTCATAATGGGAAGCAGTTCCTTCCGGTGTTTATTAACGAAAACATGGTTGGCCATAAGCTGGGTGAATTTGCACCGAGCCGGCTGTTTAAAGCCCACGGTGGTAAAACAGCCAAGGTCACGAAGTAAGGGTCAGTGATATGTCAAAACCCAAACACATAAAGAACTACGATGCCGTAAGTGAGGCTAAGCTTCACAATGCCCGCATGACTGCCCGCAAAGCCCGCCTGGTTTGCGATCTCATCCGCGGTAAACGTGTAAGCGAAGCGCTTATGCTTCTGCAGCTGACGCACAAGCCAAGCGCTTGCCCAGATGTATTGAACCTCCTGAAGAGCGCCAATTCAAATGCTCTCCAGAAAGGCTTCAGCGATCCGGACAGCCTGGTAGTCGGGACTGTTTTCGTGGATGGCGGCGCGATGATGAAGCGCATGCGTGCTGCTCCGCAGGGACGCGGGGTTCGCGTCCGGAAAAGAACCTGCCACATTACTATCCGGCTGAACACAATTTAAGGAATCGCGAGCATTATGGGACAAAAAGTACATCCGATAGCCTTTCGCCTGGGCGTGATCAAACAGTGGGAAAGCCGCTGGTATTTCGATAAGAATACATACAAGGAAAACCTTCACGAAGACCTGGCTCTTCGTAAGGAAATCAAGCAGCGTTTCTACCATGCAGGTATCGCCCGGATCGACATCGAGCGCGCCACCACACGCTGCAAGATCACGATCCACACTGCGCGTCCGGGTATCATCATCGGCCGCAAAGGTAGCGAGATCGAAGGTCTTCGCCGCATGCTTGAGACACGTACCGGCAAACAGGTCATCATCAACATCGAAGAGATCAAGAAGCCGGATGTTGTGGCTCAGCTGGTTGCAGAGAATATCGCCAGTCAGCTTATCCGCCGTATCGGTTTCCGCCGTGCGATGAAGAAGACGGTTCTGGCGAGCATTAAGGCCGGCGCTCTTGGTATCAAGATCAAGTGCGGTGGTCGTCTCGGCGGCGCTGAAATCGCCCGGTCCGAGTGGTACCGCGAAGGCCGTGTGCCGCTGCACACCATCCGCGCAGATATTGACTACGGCACTGCTGAAGCCAAGACGAAGTACGGCATCATCGGCATCAAGGTGTGGATCTTCAAGGGCGAAGTTTTTGAAGATATGATGAAGCCTCAGACTGCCTCGGCCAAAGTATCGGCTTAAGCAGGAAAGGTTAGCGACTATGCAATTGGCTACTGACGAACTTGCCCAGGTAAAAGTGATTACCGCGGGCGACGAGATTGCGCTGGAAGACAAGATTAATGCTCATCTTGCTGAAGCAGCCAATCAGTCGCTGATGGACTTAAAGATTAACCAGATAGAGTACCACTCGCGCACAGGCACTGTTGATTTCGCCTTAATGGCAGTGCTGGTGATGCGGGTAAAGAAGTAAAGATACAGTTTGTCCCCGGAGACGGGGTCAGTTATCAGGACGGAATAACGGAAAATGCTATTACCGAAGCGGGTCAAACATAGAAAGGTCCAGAAGGGTCGGCGTCGCGGCAAAGCGTATCGCGGAAGTGACCTCTCCTATGGACAATTCGGGCTCCAGGCCCTCGAAGTGGGCTGGATCACAAACCGGCAGATTGAAGCTGCCCGTATCGCTATTAACCGCCACGTTAAGCGTGGTGGTAAGCTCTGGATTACAATCTTCCCGGACAAGCCGCTGACAGTTAAGCCGGCTGAAACCCGCATGGGTAAGGGTAAGGGTAACCCGGAACACTGGGTCGCTGTTGTGAAGCCCGGACGTATCATGTTTGAGCTCGATGGGGTAACTGATGAGCTGGCACGTGAGGCGATGAGTCTGGCTGCACACAAGCTGCCTATCAAGACGCGCTACATTAAGCGTGAAGATGGAGGACAGTAAATGAAGAGCGCTGAACTTCGCAAATTGAACCTGGACGAACTGAACACTAAGCTAGTAGAGGTGGAGAAGAGCCTCCAGAAGCTGCGTTTCAATGTATCGAACCAGGAAGAAAAGAACGTTGCGGCGATCCGCAACCAGCGCCGTGACCGGGCCCGCCTCATGCAGGCCATTGCTGAAAAGCGCACGGAAACGGCCCAGGCGAGCTAAGGACGAATTATGATGGATAATGCACAGAATAGTGAATCGACACAGGCTGAGCGCGGCCAGCGCAAGGTACGTATCGGTAAGGTTGTCAGCAGCAAGATGAACAAGACGATTGTTGTATCGATCGTCCGGATGGTAAAGCATCCGCTGTACAAAAAGTACATCAAGCGGACAACCAAGCTGTACGCCCATGACGAAAAGAATGACGCCCGTGAAGGTGATACAGTCCGGGTTGTAGAAACTCGTCCGCTCAGCAAGCTAAAGTGCTGGCGCGTCCAAGAGGTTCTCGAACGCGCGAAGTAAGTGCGTTTGGTGCCGTGGCCGATGATTGAGATTTAAAGTTTTTCAGGTAAACACGTAAGGAACAAACGGAAATGATTCAGGAATATACAGTACTGGATGTCGCAGACAATAGCGGCGCAAAGAAGATCCGGTGCTTCAAGGTGTTGGGCGGCTCGAAGCGGCGCTATGCCCGCATTGGTGACATTATCGTTGCCAGCGTGCGTGAAGCTGCTCCCGATGGCACGGTGAAGAAGAACTCCGTGGTAAAGGCAGTAGTTGTACGCACCACCAAGGAGCGTGGACGTGATGACGGCTCATACGTGAAGTTTGACGGCAATGCCGCGGTGATCATCAACAATAACAATGAGCCCGTGGGCACGCGTATCTTTGGTGCCGTTGGCCGTGAGCTGCGTAAGAAAAACTTCATGAAGATCATCTCCCTGGCACCTGAAGTGGTGTAACGGCGGGATAAGGACGAGGACTAGAATAAGATGTCTCTGAGAATTAAGAAGGACGATCGGGTAAAGGTTATTGCCGGCAAGGACAAGGGAACTGTATCAAAGGTTCTTTCGATTCAGCCTGCAGAAAACCGCGCCATTGTGGAAAATGTTAACATGATCAAGCGTCATGTGCGTTCCCGTGGTGGCCAGCAGCCCGGGGGAATCCAGGAGCGTGAAGCTTCGATTCACCTGTCCAATGTGATGCTGTACTGTGATAAGTGCAAGACCGGCGTACGCTTCGGCACCGAAGTTAAAGGTGATACCAAGCAGCGCGTCTGTAAGAAGTGCGGCGGCAAGCTCTAAGCTGCCCCGGAAATAACTACCCCTGGGTAAACGTACGCAAGCCGTTGCCCAAAAGGATCCAGGTAAACAGGTATGTCTGAAGTAACTGAAAAAGAAGCAACCAGCGGCAGCAACAACGGCTATATGCCTGCGCTGCGTTTGAAGTATCGCGACGAAGTGGCCCAGGCCATGTTCAAGAAGTTCGGCTATGCAAACATTAACCAGGTGCCGAAGATCGAGAAGATCGTTGTGAACATGGGTATGGGCGAAGCTATCAAGGACATCAAGATTCTTGATACCGCTGAAAAGGAACTGGCCCAGATTACCGGCCAGAAGCCGAAGCGTACCGTTGCAAAGAAGAGCATCAGCTCCTTCAAACTGCGCGAAGGAATGCCGGTTGGCTGCTTTGTTACCCTCCGCGGTAACATGATGTTTGAGTTCATGGAGCGCCTGATTAACGTTGCCATCCCGCGTATCCGCGACTTCCGCGGTTTGCCTACCCGTAGTTTTGACGGCCGTGGCAACCATTCCATGGGCATCCGCGAACACCTCATTTTTATGGAACTAGATTTTAACAAGGTTACCGGTGTTAAGGGTATGAACATCACCACCGTTACCACTGCCAAGTCGGACGAAGAAGCTCGCGAGCTGCTCAAGCTCATGGGTTATCCGTTCCGCGAAAAGTAAGAAAGGAAACGCATGTCAACCGCTGCTAAAGAATACAAAGCTAAGGCAAAAGCGAAGTTCAGCTCACGTCGCATGAACCGCTGCCCCCTCTGTGGACGCGCCCGCGCTTTTATCCGTGATTTCAACATGTGCCGCATTTGCTTCCGCAACCTGGCCAGCAAGGGTCAGATTCCGGGTGTAACTAAGAGCTCCTGGTAAAAGAAATCTGCCGGTATCCTCAGTCATGAGGCCGGTTTGAGTATGAATGAAAACTGCTGTTAAGCGGTAGAGACCGCGCGGGGCTGGAATATGCCCTTGTGGTAGTTGCCGAGCGTAAGTCCAGCCGGGTTTGGTCCCGGGGATACTGCGCACGATTATGAAAAGGACCTTGAAGTTTCCATGCCTGTAACAGATCCTATTGCTGATATGCTGACGCGTATCCGTAACGCCAATTCAGCGCGTCATGAAGAAGTTGAAATCCCCTACTCGAAAATTAAGTGGGAAATCGCCCGCATTCTTAAAGAAGAAGGTTTCATTAAGGCCTGCTTCTGGAATTCCAAGGGCAAGGGCATTCGCAGCCCGATCAAAGTTTATCTTAAGTACGGCCCTGAGCGCGAACGTGTTATCCACGGTCTCGTGCGCCGGTCTAAGCCAGGCATCCGCCGTTACTCGGGCGCCCAGGCTATTCCCCGCACCCTCGACGGCCTTGGTGTCACAATTGTATCCACCAGCCGTGGACTGCTTACGGACAAGCATTGCCGTATGCAGAACGTCGGCGGCGAAGTACTCTGCAGCGTATGGTAGTAACGGTTGCCAACTGACCGTCCCGCTTCAGTTGAGAATGATAAGAAAGTTTTCGTACAATGAGCCGAATTGGTAAAATTCCGATTCCCCTTCCAAAGACAGTTACTGTTTCTCTTGAAAAGAACGAGGTCCGCGTCAAGGGCCCCAAGGGCGAGCTGAGCCTTACCATTCCGCCGCGGGTATCCGTGAAGCAGGAAGATGGCGAGCTGCGCGTTGAGCGTCACGGTGACGACAAGCAGGCCAAGGCTTTTCACGGCCTGGTTCAGCGCATGCTGACAAATATGGTTACGGGTGTAACCGACGGCTTCCGCAAAGAACTCGAGATCCAGGGCGTTGGTTATCGTGCCAACCTTGATGGAAACAAACTGAACCTGCAGGTTGGCTACTCCCATCCTGTGGCAATGGAAACCCCCAAAGGAATCTCCTTTGAGGTGCCGAAGCCTACATCGATCATCATCACCGGGTATGACAAGCAGCAGGTTGGCCAGGTGGCTGCGCAAATCCGTAGCGTTCGTCCCCCCGAGCCGTACAAGGGCAAGGGTATTCGTTATGCTGGTGAAAACGTACGTCGTAAGGTTGGTAAGTCAGCCGGCAAGTAATTGCCCCTGATTGTAAGGTAAAGAGTCTGCCTATTTGCGGCGGGCAATAAAAGGATAGAGACAAGAGATGTTAACTACAAAGAATCTGGATCGCCGCCAGAAGCGGCACCTTCGGATCCGTAAAAAGATCCAGGGCACCGCGGAACGTCCCCGCCTGTCGGTTTACAAGAGCCTTAAGCATCTGTATGTTCAGTTGCTTGATGATCAGGGTGGCCGCAGCATCATGAGTGCTACGACTAACACGAAAGCCAATAAGACGTCTGGCAAGAAGTCATTTGCCAATGTTTCTAGTGCCCAGGAGCTGGGCCGGCAGTTGGCTGAGAAGGCCAAGGCAGCTGGTCATGACCAGGTGGTGTTTGACCGTAGTGGTTATCGCTACCATGGTGTTGTAAAAGCAGTGGCGGACGCGGCCCGCGAAGCCGGATTGAAATTTTAACGTACGAGAGAACTTTAGGGAGCCGGTAAGATTCGCCCGTGACGGGCGTCCGGGTTTCAGAGTAAAAGGATAGGTCGAATAGTGAGTCAGAACGAACAGGAATCGGTGGCAGAGGGCCTGCAGCAGGATAACGTTCAGGTTGAGGCAGATCAGGCTGGTGCAGCTGATGTGCCCCAGGCTGAGGCCTATGTGTCATCCTACAGAGAGCCGGAGCGGATTGATCCGAAGACGCTGAACCTGAAAGAAGAAGTCATCCAGTTGAACCGTACCGCCAAGGTTGTAAAAGGCGGTCGTCGCTTCAGCTTCGCAGCTCTTGTAGTTGTGGGTGATGGCAACGGATATGTCGGTGTCGGTTTCGGAAAAGCCAATGAAGTGCCGGAAGCGATCAGCAAGGCTGCTGAGGATGGCAAGAAGAACCTGGTAAAGGTTCCTATGCGTGGACGTACGATTCCTCACGCAACCATCGGTCAGTTTGGCGCAGCACGTGTAATGCTAAAGCCGGCTTCCGAGGGTACCGGTCTTATCGCAGGCGCCGGTGTGCGCACCGTGTTGAACCTTGCGGGCGTTCATGACATCCTGACAAAGGTTATCGGCACCAACAACAAGATTAACGTCGTAAAGGCAACGATTGCCGGTCTCGCTTCTCTGCACAGCATCGATGAGATCGCCCGGTTGCGTGGCCGTTCCGTATCGGAGCTCTTTGGTCGCGAAGCTGCTGCTACACCTGCGGGTAATGAACAGCAGTATGACACGTCCGCCTTTGCGGAAGGTAAAGAGGAGTAGTGGCTACCATGGCAGATAAGATTAAAGTAACCTGGGTGGTCAGCGGGATCAACCGTAAGAAAGTGCACCGGGCAACCCTTCGTGCGCTGGGTTTCACCAAGCTGAACCAGACCCGTGAACATGAGTTAACCCCTCAGATCGAGGGCATGCTGCGCCAGGTAGGTTACCTGTGCAAAGTCGAGAAAGTTAATAACTAGTCTCTTTCTCTGCAAAGAGTTATTGAGGCTAATGACAGGCGATACACGATGAAGATACATGAATTAGGAAAAGATGCCGGCCGCACGCAGTCGAAGAAGCGCCGTGGTCGCGGCGAAGGCAGCGGTCTGGGCAAGACGTCTGGCCATGGGCACAAAGGTTCCCAGGCGCGTAGCGGCCGTGGTAAAGGTTATGGCAGCGGTTTTGAAGGCGGTCAGATGCCCCTCATCCGCCGTTTGCCCAAACGCGGCTTCACTAACATCTTCCGCAAGGAAGTTGATATTGTGAATCTCGACGTTCTGGAAACTTTTGAAGAAGGTACTACGATTGATGTTGACGCGCTGAAAGGCGCAGGCAAGATCCGCCGCAGCGCCAAGATTGTAAAGATCCTTGGTGACGGTGAGCTGAGCCGCAAATTGACGGTAAAGGCCCATCGCTTCTCAAAGTCAGCCCGTGAAAAGATCGAAGCTGCTGGCGGCAAAGTGGAACTGCTGGGCTCCGCTGCTGGTAGTGCTGAGTAAATCTGGCTTGCGCCAGGTCTGAATTATCATTTTCCGGCTGGCCGGAGGTCACCAATATGGCCTTCGGCCTGTCGCGTTTGAACGAGGTTAGGATAAGTTGATACGTAGCGTTAGTGCCTTAAATAACATCTGGAAAATTCCCGATCTAAAGAAGAAGATCCTCTACACGCTGCTGATTCTTCTGGTATACCGAATCGGTGCTCATATCCCCACGCCGTTTATTGATCGCGTGGCCCTTGAACGGTTTATCGAGCAGTCCCGTCAGGGGATTGGCAGCAGCTTGTTTGCTGTGGTCGATCTCTTCTCAGGAAACGCTTTCCGTCAGATGAGCGTGCTGGCGCTGGGCATTATGCCCTACATCAGCGTATCGATTATTATCCAGCTCCTTGCCGTCGTTTACCCTAAGCTGCAGAAGCTGCAGCAGGAAGGTGCGCTTGGTCAGCGGAAAATCAACCGCATGACGCGTCAGTTTACCGTCATTCTGGCGGTCATTCAGAGTTTCGCCATGGCGCTCTACCTGCAGAGCCAGGGCCTCTCCTATATGACAGGCAGCAACAGTTGGCTGTTCGTGTTTGCCTGCGTAGTTGGTATGACCGCCGGCACCACGTTCCTGATGTGGCTTGGCGAGCGCATAACCGATGATGGTATCGGCAACGGTATCTCTCTCATTATCGCCGTAGGTATTATGGCATCTTACCCGAGTGATGCAGTTCTGCTCACCAAGCAGATCGGTCAGTGTACGGTCAGTGCGATCTGGGGCGTCCTCACCATTATCCTGTTTGTCGTCTCCACCGTGGCTATCATCCTGATTCAGGATGGCACCCGCCGGATACCCATGCAGCATGCACGCCGTGTCGTCGGTCGCCGCGTCATGGGTAGTGGTACTAACTACCTTCCGCTGAAGGTTAATACGGCCGGTGTTATCCCGGTTATCTTCGCGTCCGCCATCCTCGCATTTCCAAGCTTCGTGGCAAATATTCTCCCCGGTGGGGCCCAGGAAGGAATGGGTGCAGCGTTCGCCAATTTCTTCAGCATCAATAGCACCGTAAACCTTTATGACGCGTTTGATATGGATCGCCTCGGTGGCGGTGTGTTTAACATCTTTAAAGCGTTTAACGCACACATCATCACATTTGCGCTAATGACCGGCTTTTTCTGCTACTTCTACACAGCCGTTACTTTCAACCCCGATGATATCGCTAATAACCTTAAAAAGAGTGGTTCGTTTGTTCCCGGTAAGCGCCCCGGGCGTCCTACCAGTGAGTATATCGACTACGTCCTGACCCGCGTTACGACTTTCGGTGCGCTGTTCCTCGTGACAATCGCTGTGCTGCCCATGGTGCTCCAGGTTGGTTATGGAATGCCGTTCCAGGCATCGAGCTTTGTGGGTGGTACCGGCTTGATCATCGTGATCGGTGTATTGCTTGACACGCTGAAGCAGGTGGAATCTCAATTGCTGATGCGCCATTATGAAGGCTTTGCTGCACGCCGTACCAGCTCCCGCTGGCGCTAGAATAGGTGATGACAAATGACTGATACCAAGACTCCTCCTCTCGCAACTCAGCTTCAGCAGATGAACATCATACTTTTCGGCCCGCCCGGTTCCGGCAAGGGCACACAGGCCAAGCACCTGGTTCGCAATTACGGTTTTGTTCACCTTTCTACGGGTGACATTCTCCGCGAGGAGATTCGCAATAAAACCGCTCTTGGCGAAATGGCTGCCAGCTATATGCGCAAAGGCAACCTTGTGCCTGACAGCTTCGTCGGCGACATGGTAAAAAAAAACTTCGTGAACTGATAAGCAAAAGAATCTGCGTCCTGTTCGACGGCTATCCGCGGACCAGGGAGCAGGCAAGTCAGCTCGATGACATATTTGCCGAGCTGAACATGTCTCTTAATGGCGTCATAGCTATTATGGTTGATCCCGAAGTCCTTATTACCCGTATCACAGCCCGGCGCACGTGTGCAACCTGCGGGACCATTGTTAACCTGGCTCTCAACCCGCTCGAAAACCTTACCAAGTGTCCTAACTGCGGTGGCGAACTTGTTGAACGCGAAGACGACAATGAGACAGTTGTTCGACGACGCATCGAACAGTACCACGAGCAGACTGAGCCGTTGATAGCCTACTACCATTCACGGAACCTTCTTTTCCCAGTGGAAGGCCTTGGTACGGTACATGAAGTGCGCGCTCGTGTGACTTCTATCCTTACCACTCTTAATGGCGGACCCGTTGAGATCGACTCCAAGCGACGTGAGATTCTGTAGGCGGCACGTGAGAAAGTAGAGTGATGTCTAAACGTATAGAACTGAAATCCCGTGAAGAGATAGATAAGATGCGCGCAGCAGGCAAGCTGTTGCGCCAGGTTTTTAATGAAGTCGCTGTCATGGTGGCTCCCGGCGTAACGACTGCCGACCTTGATCGCAAGGCTCGCGCACTGATTGAAGGTGCCGGCGCACGGCCCGCTTTTCTTGGATATAACGGCTTTCCCGCTACACTCTGCACGTCGGTTAATGAAGAAGTTGTACACGGAATCCCCAGCGAACGTGAGCTACTCGATGGCGATATTGTGAGCGTAGACTGCGGCCTCGTACTTGGCGGATGGTATGCAGACACTGCCACCACTTTCGGAGTCGGTGAAATCTCAGCCAAGGCGAAGAAGCTACTCCAGGTTACCGAAGAATCTCTTTATAAAGCCATCGAGGAAATGACAGTCGGCACGCGGATCGGTACCGTATCTCATGCCGTTGAGAAACATGTAGAAGCTCACGGTTTTTCCATCGTGCGCGAGTACACCGGCCACGGTATCGGTCGGGCAATGCATGAGTCGCCGCAGGTGCCAAACTTCGGACGGCCTGATACAGGCTTCCGTCTCCAGGCCGGGCTTGTGCTCGCCGTAGAGCCCATGGTTAACATCGGCACCTGGCGCACCGAGACGCTCGAAGATGGATGGACTGTGATAACAGCGGATGATTCACTGTCAGCTCACTTTGAGCACACTATCGCCGTTACCGAAGATGGACCTGTAATTCTCACTGCCTGATTGCTGAGTCGGGTAACGCTGCTATTGCCAGCCAAGTTCCTCTGCTAAAATCACTTTCCATACATGGTACCCCGGCTCTGTCAGGTGGAGACCATCGTTGGTATACTCCTGTTTCAGCATGCCGTCGCCATCCGTCAGGCTGCTGTGAAGATCTATATACTTAGCGTCAAATTCCGTCGCAAGCTTCTGTAGCCGGCGGTTCACATCCAGGATATTGGCGTTATGTTTGGCGAACCGATCTCTGCACGGCAGCACCGATTGGATATACAGGTTAAGCTCCGGCCGGTGTTTGCGGATACGTGACAGCATTTCCCGGTAGCCTGATTCCACGGTTTCGGGCGTATGACCCTGCCCCAGGTCGTTGATCCCGATCAGTATGAAAACATCCGTCGGTGCGCAGTTAAAGACAGAACTATCCAGCCGCTTAATAACGCCGCGTTTGTCGTTTGACGGCAGGTCATTTCCAATCACGTCAGAACCGATGCCACGATTGAGAATACGTCGGCCCGGCAAATACTTCTCAATGTCAAAACCCTCAGTTATGCTGTCGCCAAGCAACACCACGTTCTGCAGGAGTCTGTTTTGCTCTTTGAAAGAGCGCACTCGCGTCTCATAGTGTATTTGGGCCAGCGGAGCCAGTTTAGTTGCGGTTGTTTTCTGGTCGGATGGACCGGTGGCAGATGGATTTTGTGCGTGCGCAGTAGCCGGCGCCATCAGGCAGAATGCCGAGAGCAAAGCGCAACTGCTCCTTGCGATTGTACCCACTAAACTACGTCGATCAGAAAAGTGCAATAGCGTACCTGGCACCCGCCTCGGCAATAACATGTTCGATAAAATCGGCCTTACCCCGCGTGTATGAGTCTCGATCATTGGGGTAAGCCTGTGCAAGGCGTATTTTTATAGCAAGATAATTACTGGCCACGGTTTCCTGCTGCCTTAGACTATCCCTGAACAGCAGATGCTCATACCAGAAGGCACTGTGCAACTGAGTGAGATGGACGTGGTAAAGGCATGGGTCACCCAGCGTTAAAAATAAGCGACCCGGAACGCCCTTTTCGCCTTTTGCCTCGTAGCCCAGCTTTACCAGTTCCGCGTCTGCTGCTTCCATTTCCTGCAAGTTGGGCAGTCCGATCATAATATCGAGTACAGGCTTGGCGTGAAGGCCTGGAACAGCAGTACTTCCTATATGCTCTACAACGTGGTCCAGAAGTCTGAGGCTGTCAGACAGGCGAGCTTTCTCTTTCTCAAAAAGCATGGGCCACTCAGGACTGTAAGGCGCAAGGCGAACCACATTTTTTGGGAGGCCAAGCTCCATCTCCAGGAAACTACTACCGTACTGTAACGACAAGCGGATTGACCTCAGACAAATAAGGAAATATGTAAGTTCTGCACATCAGGATATTTTTTTAGCAGGAATCAATCACAATGAGCACCTCGGTACGAAAAAAATTGTGCGCACTTGCGCCTTTATTTTGTGCGACGTCTATACTGTTTCGTTCACCCATGCCAGCAACTGCTGCAATTACTGAAGTTGTAAATATGTTGGAGAGTAAACCCAAAAAAGTTCGCGCAAATAGTTTTTTTGGCGTACATTTTGACCTTCACGCATCGGCTGCCGACAAAGTGCTTGGAAGCGAAGCAACCGCAGAGAATATCGGAAGCTTTCTTGATGCGGTAGCGCCAGACTTTGTGCAATATGACTGCAAGGGCCACCCCGGCTACACCAGTTACCCAACCAAAGTGGGCTCCGCGTCTCCTGGCATTGTCAGAGATGCGCTGCGACTTTGGAGCGAAGAGACTCGAAAGCGCGGGGTGGGATTATACATCCATTACAGCGGAGTCATGGATGCGGCCGCCATTCAGAATCACCCTGAGTGGGCGCGGGTCGACGAAAAGGGGAATCCTGATGCTGAAGTCACAAGCCTGTTCAGCGACTACGCGAAAGACCTGATGATCCCGCAGTTAAAGGAAGTAACCGGCGAATATAGCTTGGACGGAGTATGGGTCGATGGCGACTGCTGGGGCGCAAAACTCGACTACGGAACTACGGCTGTAGAAACATGGAAAGCTCAAACCGGTTATGCCGACGTACCGCGTAACCCTAATGATCCCCATTGGCAGGAATGGAAACAGTTCCACAGGAAAGCTTTTGATCACTACCTGGCCAACTGGGTGGACGAGCTTCACAAGTTCAACCCGCAGCTGCAACTCTGCAGCAACTGGGCGTACACCCCGCACATGCCAGTGCCGATAACAGCCAACGTTGATTTTCTCTCCGGCGATTTTTCGGCAAAAGAATCCGTCGACCGTGCACGGTTTGAAGCACGGTACCTTGATTCAAGCGGGATGCCCTGGGACCTGATGGCGTGGGGATTCAATAGCTATGGTAGTGGGGCGCCGCACCAGATGAAGCATCCAGAACAGTTGAAACAGGAAGCTGCCGTAGTGATGGCACTGGGCGGCGGAATGCAGGTTTATTATCAGCCAACGCGCAGCGGCTACATTCCTGATGCAGTAACGACGACCGTAAAGCAGGTGGCGGATTTCTGCCGGCAGCGGCAGCAAATTTCACATAAGAGTAAATCAGTTCCCCAGGTTGCATTACTGCTGAGCACCGCAAGTTACCTGCACCGCTCCAATAGCGTTTATAGTCCCCACGGGCAATATACCGCTTTGGAAGGCGCTTTGCATGCCCTGCTGGAACTCGGCTACTCCGTTGACCTGTTAAGCGAACATCAGCTTGAGCCTCGGCTTCAGGATTACCCGGTTGTGGTTATCGCCCAGGCGGCAGTTCTTGAAGAAGGATTTCGAGAAAAGGTGCGCCAGTATGTTAGGGGCGGTGGAACACTGGTCTTGCTCGACCGTGAATCGCTCGAGCCTTTCAAGGCCGACCTGGGCGTAGAATTTCAGGGTAAGCCGGCGTCAGCGCCGGCATATATTACTGCGCTGGATCTGTTTGCGACGGTGCCGGGGGAGTGGCAAAACTTCAGCCAGGTATCAGCCGAGGTAATAATGCGGCGCACTGCGCTCCATGCGTCTGCACTTACTGCTGATGCAGTGACAGAACCAGCAGCGACAAGCACAACCCTGGGCTCCGGAAATATTTTTGCGGCCTATGGTCCAGTCACACAGGCGCATTTCAATTCCCATAATCCAGTCATCAGAACCTGGATCGGCAACATAATGGAAAAAGCTTTTCCGCAGCCAAAAGCCCGCCTTCTAGGAAATCCCAATGTCGACATGTCGCTGAGAAAATCCGCGGACGGCAGGGAGACGGTGCATCTGGTTAACCTGAGCGGGGCTCAGCGTGCAGAGCGTTTTGCGGTAATAGACCAGATCCCGGGAAGCGGCAAAGTCAGCCTGGCGTGGACTCTTTCTACCAGGCCGGAGAGCATCCGACTACTGCCCCAGGGGACGAGCCTGGACTTTAGCTGTGAGCCAAATACAGATGGGACATATAGCGTCCAGCTCGAAGTGGAGAATGTGCCAATCCATGGGATTGTCGTACCCGAATTCCATTCCGTAGAATAGCAGGCGTTCCCGTGCGCTGAGAACTCTTCCTAAAACAGGAAAATCTTCGGCTGCCGGGCAAAAAAAAGAGGGCGGTACGAACACCAGCCCTTGTATGGGTAATTACTTCATTAAAACGTTAACCAGTTAGATTAACGGGTACCGCCCCGGGTGCCAAACTTGCATTAGTTCAAATTATTGATACTGCTTTGTCAATGGAGGGTGCTATATATCGAAGTGATGAATAGTGTTTGTGGCTATATTTGGCCATCGTCAAGGATTTTTGCAAATAGTTTCACTTTTTTGTAAAAACCGGGAACCCTGCATGACCGCTACTTATCCCCAAATTGTTCACAACCACATATAGTACCTGCACAGGGGGCGTAGATTTTTGTGGCAGAGTGGGTTTACAGTTCGTAAGTTTCAGGAAATTACCACGTAAGAAAAGGGGCCAAATGGCAGCGGTTGAAAAAGATCTTTACCTCAAAATCGGACGTCCCACAAACAGTTGCGTGGCATGCGGGGCAGAGATTGCCCATGCCGGAAAGCACCCCAGTATTTTGCGTAAAGCAGCGGAAAACGCCGAAGCCTTGGATGGTTCCAAAGACGCCGATGACCTGGGACCGCGGCGCGAAGATTATTGCTCCAAATGCTGGCAGGATCTCTCCGAACGGGATTTCGTAGGATACTGGCTCGCAAAGCGCGAACCTCCAAAGGTACGTAAGATCGAATCGAAGAAGGAGCGCAATGCCGGCCTTCTTGCATGGTTTGAACATCTTCAATCGCAGGAGCGTGACGAAGAAACCAGGCAGTCTCTCTTCTTCCTGGCGCACCTGCTTATGAAGTATGGCGTGTTTAAGTGGCAACGCACAGAGACGGCAGAAGACGATTCCGAACTGATCTTTTTTAAGGCCACGGGTTCTGAAGACGAAGTATCTGTTGCTACCGTAGAACTTTCCGATGAGCGCAGCGTCGAGATCAAGCGCGAGCTGGATGCATTCCTGCTTCAGTATGCGAATTTGCAGACTGAGCCGGATCCTGGCAAAGACGAAGTGCCCGCTGCAGCAGAACCTGAATCCGAAACCGATTCCTGATAATCAATGTCCGGTGGAGGAGAGCAGGATATAACCTCGACGTATGATTCTGTAATTGTGCCGCGGAGGCATTCGCGATTGTGGCTGAGGCTTTTGCGCAATCTGCTTCCGCTGTTGAGCGTCGTCTACCTGTTAACTCTGGTTGTTGTCTGCATCGCAGGGCCAAAGCTGGTGACAGGCTATGATCCAGATGAAACCAATTACGACGTTACGTACGCAAAGCCGTCCAGTGACCATTGGGCAGGGACGGACGCTCTTGGCCGCGACATGGCAGCAAGACTGATCACAGGCGGTCGGATTTCACTGCAGATCGCATTAGCGGCATCCATTATCAGCCTGTTCGTTGGCGTCACCTGGGGCAGCGTTGCGGGCTACGTCGGCCGACGTACTGACGCTGTTATGATGCGCATGGTTGATGTTCTTTACGGCGTCCCGACGATCCTCGTGGTGATCCTTCTCATGGTTTACCTGGACCAGGGAATTCGAAATATCTACATCGCCATCGGACTCACCTACTGGCTGAACATGGCGCGCCTGACCCGGGCGCAAGTGATGTCCATTAAACACCGCGAGTATGTGGAGGCTGCGCGCGGTTTAGGAGCGACAGGCGGAAGAATTCTTATCCGCCATATTCTTCCCAACACGGCCGGCGTTGTCCTTGTAGCTCTCACCTTGTTTATTCCTGAAGCCATTTTTATGGAAGCTTTCCTGAGCTACATCGGCCTGGGTGTTCCCGCGCCTGACGCCAGCTGGGGCAGCCTGGCCGCAGAGGGAGCACGAAATCTCCGCGCGGCACCGTACCTGATGCTATACCCGGCGGCAGTAATCTGTGCGACAATGCTGGCGTTCAACATCGCAGGAGATTGGATCGCGCAGCAGGTGGAAAATCAGAAGTAGCTATGGTCTCAGCTGATCACTTTATTTGATATTAAGATATCATGTTAATGACTTGTTCTATTCTGCCGACAATTCTCTGCGAATGGTATAAAGGCCAAAGTACTCCGCAGGCGCATAGTCATCCGTCATTAGCGCATACTGGTTCCAATTGATTTTTGAAGTATCAACTGCCCGCGCAGGCAGACTTTTCACCAGTTGGTTTGCGTGTTCTGTTATCTCTGTAGAGTTCAGATCAAGCTTTGCATCGCCGTTGATAGCAAATACCACGATGCTCTGAGTGCCTGGTTCGTCCACGCCGACAGTCGCGAAGAAATAGCTGTTGGGAAACACTTCGCGAACTACCCGCATCTGCGAGTAGAGGACGTTAGGTGCCTGCGGGTTGAAATCTCCAACCAGATTTGCCATGTAAACACCGCCGGACGTCAGTCGGTCCCGCACGAGTTCATGATACTCACGCGTAGCAAAATGTGAGGGCACTGTCATGGCGTAGTAGACATCGGTGAAGATCAGGTCAAACGGCTTGGAATCATGCAGAAACCTGCGGCCATCGGTGATGTGATTTCGCAGGCGGGGATCGGGCAACACACCAAAATATTTCTGCGCAAGCTTGTAAAGACTGGGCTCTATTTCTGCGACATCCACAGTGGCTTCAGGATAGTTATCGACCAGCCCGCGTGGCAAAATGTAAGTGCCGCCGCCAATGGTCAGGATGCGTTGAAACTCATCTTTCACCAGGCGCGCCAGCGGAGGATACTTCGCGTAGTCTACAGACTCACCATTGTCCAGGTACAGAAGTCCCGATACTGCCCGGTCCTGCTGAAGAACACGTGCCGGTCTGCCTTTATACAGGAGTTCCCGGATAGTGATATG
>JAKFFN010000331.1:0-5363 GCA_036675025.1 Candidatus Sumerlaeales bacterium
CCGGCCGCAAACGCTTCCAGGCGTCTACCCGGCAAGCTTTGCCGGTCTTCGAGGCTGTTGGGCCTCGCCTGCGCATCAATCCGCTCGCCCTCGTTCGTCTCCAAGTCCACCAGCAGCAGTTCGCCGCCTTCTTCGTTCATATTTGTCATCACGGCCAGGTCATGCCCCGACCCGGGGTCCCTAGTGACGAACCCTCCCAGCACATTAAACGAAAGACACGGGTGCCCAAGCAGCCGTACCGGCCCCGACGTGCCACCGTCCGGTGAAGCAGTTGCCACCGCTCCACAAATTGCCAGTGCTGCCATAAGAAATGAACGACACACCATCTATTGGTCTCCTTGTTTGCGCTGTTCCAAAGCCAGCCGCGTGAAGATAGGTTCCATCATATCCAGCTCAGTGTAATACATGGCGCTCGGATCAATGCCCTCGTCGTCCAACCACTGCAGATGCGCTGCCATCTTCGGCCGGTTAGCCGCCCACGGCAGCACGATCAGCCACAATGCGCCAACTACTATCAGCGCCACTGCCAGCCTCAGAAACTTTTGCACCTCAGCCAACCATATCTTTGAAGATAATCCCGAACATCAGCCAGGCCATCAGCAGCGACAGGAGCAGGTTCAGCGCCTGGCCACACACGTAAAGCACCAGCGGTCGCCCCCCGCGCAGGTAGGGCATCAGCTCGCGGAAGTTCGTATCCAGCCCGATGCTGACAAACGCCAGGCAGAACAGCCACTCCCTGATGGTCTTCGTCGAGCCGCCAATCATTCCGTCAATTAGCTCCGGCCCGCCGGGCATCGTCTCATAAAGCACAGAAAACAGGATCGACGCGAGGATGAACCCGAGCACAAATTTCGGAAAGCGATACCAGATTTCCATCAGGCTCGGCCGTGGGGCATTGGGGTCGCGCTCCACCCTTGTTACCCAATAGACTGCCACAAAAAACGCCACGGCGCCAATTAATATGTTCTGGATCATCTTCACCGTGGCCGCCGTCTCCAGCGCACGCTCACCCAGCACCGCCCCGGCCGCTGCCACAGCCCCGGTAGAATCAATCGTACCGCCGAGCCAGGCGCCTGCAACAATTTCGTCCATCCCCACAGCCTTGATAAATGCCGGCATCAGCACCATCATGATAACGGTGAACGATAGCGACAGCCCAACCGCCAGCGTCAGCTCTTCTTTCTTCGCCTTACACGCAGCCGCCGTGGCGATGGCCGCCGACACGCCACACACAGACATATCCGCAGAGATCACCATGTTCAACGAGCGCGACTGCATCTTCAGCACCTTCTGGCCGAAGATGTAGGTCGTCACCAGCACGATCGGCGTTACCACCCATGATACAAATATACCCGGCAAACCGAGCGCCAGCAGGCGCGACATCAGCACCTCTGCCCCCAACAGCACCAGGCCGGTCTTAATATAAAATTCCGTCTGCACCGCCGGCCGCAGCCAGTGCGGTGTTGTCACCGTATTTGATATGATCAATCCCACCAGCAGCGCCCACAGCGCATACTCCAGGTTGTACGCCTTGATAACGCTTTGCCCGGAGAGCACATACGCAAACAGCGCCAGCAGAAAAATCGCCGGAAACGCCCTGAGGAACGCCGCGCCCGAATGTCCGCGCGCCCACGTGGCGAAGGCAAACAGCAGTCCGATCAGCACGAACGAACCGATAATCCCCGGCACTTTGCCCACTGCGCTCTTCGCGTCCGGGCTCACGATGGAATGCAGCGGATTATCCGTCCATTTGCCTGGCTTATCCAGGTAGGCATCCACGGGGCTTGTCACCGTCACCTTCTCCCCCGATGCAATCAGGTCAGAGAAATCCGCCGGGCGGCCAAGGTACACCAGCACAAACATAACCACCAGCAGAAACGCTCCGCACCAGACCGCCCACCAGTCTTCGGACTTTCGCATCTCCTGCCACAGCGACGGCTGTTCATACGTAACTTCCTGCTCCGCTTCCAGTTCTTCGGCGGCCTCCTCAATAGGACCTTCGGGGTCTTCGGCGGCCTGTTCGTTTTCCTGCTGTTTCACTTCGTCATGCTCCTTCTAAAGAAAAACCGGCCACGGGCAAACTTGCGCCATGGCCGGCATAGGGTCTATGTTACGCAGTTTGATTTAGATGAGTTTTGTTACGCCTGGCTGCGGCACCGGGTTCACTTCATTCGGTCCCAGTTCCATCTGCTTCGGGGTCAGGTCCAGCTTGCTGGCGTTGAGCGCCCACTTAAACGAAACCGACTGACCAGTGTAAGCAGCCATGCGGCCCATGATGGCCGTGAGGCAGCTTTCAGCGATGCGCTTGCCCTCGTTCAGCGGCTTGCCCGCGCGGATGCTGTTGATCAGGTCCGTGTGCTCATCCACATAAGCCTGGCGGCGGTCGATGCCCTTATCGTCAAACTTCCAGGCGCTGGCGCCCATGATTTCGCCGTTCGGATCAGCCGTGCCCTTCGTGCCCACTAGCCGCTCGCCCACGCGGAAGCTCGCGCCTTCCCACTGGCGACACATGCTCGTCGTGCGCACGCCGTTTTCGTACTCAAACTCCACGTTAAAGTTGTCATACACGTTGCCGTACTTAGGGTCTGTCCGCACAAACCGGCTGCCGCTGGCAAGGCACTTGACCGGCGGTCCGCCCATGGCCCAGTTGATCACGTCGATGTTATGTACGTGCTGCTCCACAATGTGGTCACCGCTGATCCAGTCGAAATAGAGCCAGTTGCGCATCTGCCATTCCATGTCGCTCATCTGCGGAGTGCGATCCACATGCCACAGACCTTCCTGCATCCAGTAGCACTGCCCGCCCACGATCTCGCCAATGGCTCCATCCTGGATGCGCTTCATCGTTTCAATGTAGCTCTGCGAATGCCGGCGCTGGGTGCCGGCCACGATGGCCAGGCCCTTCTTCTCGGCCATTTCCGATGTCTCGATCACGTGCCGCACGCCAACCGGGTCTACGGCCACAGGCTTCTCCGCGAAAACATGCTTGCCGGCCTCAATGGCAGCGCGCAGGTGCACGGGGCGAAACCCCGGGGGCGCTGCAAGAATAACAAGGTTACAATCCGTCTTCAGCACCTTCTCGTAGTTGTCGATCCCGTCAAAGATCGTCTCCTCGGTCACCTTGCAGTTGTCCGGAAACTGCTCTTTGATCTTGTCGAAGCTCTTCTTCGCCTTATCCATAAAGGCATCGCCTATGGCGACGATCTCTACGCCCTCGGAAGACTTGATACAGTCAATGGCTGCGCCCGTGCCGCGCCCGCCCGCGCCGATGATGCCCACGCGGATTTTGTCAGTGCCCGCCACGTTGGCGTTCAGCGTACCCGTCGAAGCCGAAGCTTCCGTACCCGTCGTCTGCGCTACGATGCGGTTACCGGCTACGGCTGCAAAGCCGCCCACCAGTGCCGCGTTTCTCAGAAATGCTCTGCGTGTAATATTATCCATTGTTCCCTCTCCTGAAATGAGCTCCCGTTAGAGGGCTCAGAAATTGTCTGCATCATGGTAAGCGTTAATCAGCGAGCGCTCACCCTCTTTGGAATCCACGGCCTTGCCATGCTCCATGCCGATCACGCCCTCAAAGCCCTTCTCGTGGATGAGCTTGAAGATGTTCCGGTAGTTGATCTCGCCCGTGCCCGGCTCCTTGCGGCCCGGGTTGTCGCCCGTCTGGAAGTAGCCGATCTCTTCCCAGCAGGTCAGCATGTTCGGGATCAGGTTGCCCTCGGTGATCTGCTGATGATAGAAGTCATCAAGGATCTTACACGCCGGGCTGTCCACTCCGCGGCAAATGGCATACGCCTGCGGCACTTCCGTAAGGAACAGGCCCGGGTGGTTCCAGCGGTTCAGCGGCTCAAGCACCATCACCAGTCCCGCCTTCTCCATCACCTCGGCGCAGGCGCGCAGGTTGTCGATGGCGTTCGCCGTCTGGATTCCCATATCCATCTTCGGGTCGATGGCATCCAGCACCACCGTACACCACTTGGCGTTCACGCGCTTGGCCACTTCCACGGCTGCGTGCATTTCCTTCACCAGCATGTCACGCACCGCCGGGTCACGCTTCACAAAGGTCTGCGCGCCAAAGTCGCCGTGGGCCACAAACACACCCATCTGCATGTTCAGGCGCGCCAGCTCCTCGCCTATCTTCGTCTGCAGTTCCACCGGTTTCTTCGGCAGACCGTTATCCTCCAGCGCCCGGAAGCCCTCGTCAGCCATAAACTTCAACTGGTCGATAGGGTCCTTGCCAGCGTGATGGTTAAACAAGCCAAAGTGCGGTGCATAAAGCAGCTTGAAAGCCCCGCCGCGCGGATTGGCGGCATTGCTTGTAGCAGCACCCGGCGCCGCCGTGGCCGTAGCCGTGGACTCCTGCGCCGAAGCCGATTTCGTTACAGCCAGCGCCGCAGCCGCAGCCGCAACCGCACCACCCGCCAGGAAATTACGACGTGATAAAAACTCGCTCAAAGGGAAAAGCCTCCAGAAGGAGAATCAGACACTAAACCGGCACAACTAAGCACGCGGAAAAAAGGGTGTTCAAGTGGTATATTTAAAACGCCCGGACCCCATCTCAGTTGGATGGACAGCGCGAAGTAGGATGGACACTCCTGTCCGTCTCAGTGGACGTTGCCTTACACCACATCGGCCCAACCTTCCATAAGCCAAAGTTTTCCACAGGCTCAAAAAAAAATCAACTCTAATTAAGCTAACCTAAACTCTCCCAACGCGGAACCTCGATCTATTAAGTACATAATTATCGTCTTCCAACCCGCAACTGGCCAGCTTTAGCTGCCAGTTAATCTGCTGCCCGATATGTGCAATTGTCGTTTTCATAACAGAACTTCTGCCATAAGAGAAACACCCGCGCTATTCCCGCACGGGTACTCACAGCCCCTTACGGCACCTTAAAGTGTCGCTCTGAAAAGTGTCGCTCTGAGGCAGAGCTAACACCATAGAAAGAACTGTAGCTTCTGAGAAGTCGTTGGGCTCGAGTATACGACGTGTCTGTAGCCAGGGATTCAAGGGACCAACGCACCCACCAGCGGCCTCTCCCGGAGCAATTTCCCCAACAACGGTAGGAGCGGCGCCTCAAGTCATTTGGAGCGGCGCCTCAAGCCTCTCCCGGAGGGAGAACACAGTGGTAGCCGGATGCAAGGAGCCAATGGACGCGCCAGCGGCCATGGCTCCGCAGCTTCCGGTACACGTCCCCCCCCGACCCAGCCCCGGCAGGGGCGACACAATCAATCGTTATAACTTTGTCCCGCAGGGACTTCTAAGAAAGCCCAGGACAAGATGCGCCGATCCGCCAGGATCGCACGCATCGACGTCCTGGGTTACCACCGCCCCAAAAACCTGTCCTGAAAGGACAGCTAAATCTG
>JAKFFN010000073.1:0-5343 GCA_036675025.1 Candidatus Sumerlaeales bacterium
TGAACTTCGAGTACACGTGCTCCGCTTTGGTGCCGGACCTGACCAGGGCGAAACCGGAGCTGTCTGCCGCCGAGCGCCAGGCGCTCGCCAGCGACTTGCAATCCCGGCCGCCTCACCTCGAACTCACCGATGAAATCACCAGTCTCGCCCGATCAATCGTAGGAAGCGAAACCGCCGTTGTGGAAAAAGCCCGCCTGATCTGGCGCCATCTCGACCAGCAGGTCAAGTGGTGCCCAGAGATGGAGTACGCTGTAATCACCAACATCGTCGACAAAGTTCTCAGCGAAGATCGCGGCGACTGCGGCACCCAGGCCCTGGCTTTTATAGCGTTGTGCCGCGCTGTCGATGTTCCCGCCCGCTGGCAAAGCGGTTGGGTCATGCGCCCCGGCAGTTGGAACCTCCACGACTGGGCCGAATTCTACGCCCCCGGCATCGGCTGGGTACCCGCCGATCCCAGCGTTGGTAGTCAGGAACACGCTGATCCCGCCGTCCGCGAATTCCTCTTTGGTCACGTGGATGCTTACCGCATGATAGCCAATAGCGATTATGCGGTTGATTTCAACCCGCCCAAGACCCACCATCGCAGCGACCCCATAGATAACCAGCGAGGCGAAGTGGAATGGGATGGCGGAAACCTGTACTTCGATGACTGGGATTATAATGTCGACGTGGAAGTGATTCCATCGACTCCCTGATTATCTCATTGACAAAGAAGGCGATGGCGCTTACCACCTAGCCAGCTGTACTAATTCTCTCTACGCCAGAGGAGACGCAAAATGAAGTGGTTTTTATACATCACAATAGCTGCAGCCACATTGATGGCTGGAAGTGCTTTCGCTCAAAAACCAGGTTCTGTTCCTGTTACAGAAGAAGGAATAGACCTGCTGGGCAACAGCTTCACCTATAAAGTGAAACAGAAGCAGGGTGTAACATCAGTAAACAATCTTACGTTCTATATAGCAAACCAGGGCGACTCCGACGCTCCAAACAGCCGCATAGAGTACTGGCTATCAGATGACGCGGTATTTAACGAAGTTGCAGATCCCATGGTGCCCGGTTCCACGGCCGACGTCCTTATCCATACGCAGTCGCTAGGCAAAGTGAAATCTGGAAAGACTAAGAAACGCACAGTGGGTGGCGGACTTTTAAAAGGTCTCGGAGTTCTTACCGGCAAGTATTATATCGCCGTTATCGATGCTGATAATGTCTTGCTGGAAGCCGACGAAGTTAACAATACTTTCACCAGCCAAATTCCTAACTGATCCGGTTGCGAACGAAGGCCTCGGTTCCGGGGTGAAGTTTTATCCATGGTTGTTTGTTTCACCCGTGTTATAAACTTAAAATCGATATTCTGCCTTGGAGGAATTAATGAAACAGTGGTTCGTGTGTGCAGCAGTTGCGGTGATGATAGCAGCCGCAGGTAGCGCCGATGCAAAGAAGCCGGTTACCCCCGGCGGACCTAACGTAACTGTACAGGGAACTGACCTTGTACCTATGTCGATGAGCTTTAAGGTTAAGAGCAAGAACGGCATCAATCAGATCAACAACTTCAGCTTCTACATTGCCAATGTTGGCGACACCGATGCCCCAAACAGCCGCGTCGAATTCTGGCTTTCTTCCGATACGCTATTTTCACCGGTAGATGATCCGTTGAACCCGACCGACGTGCCTGACGTTCTCATCCACAGCCAGTCTCTTGGCAAGGTTAAGGCCGGCAAATCCAAGAAACGTACAGTCGGTGGTGGTCACCTGAAACAGATTCAGTCTGTACTCGGCGATGTTCCGCTGACGGGAAACATCATCGCTGTGATTGACTCTACTAACGTTGTCGCTGAAACCATCGATCCACTGCTCATGCAGGATGGGGAAGCCAATAACACCATATATTATGCACTGCCGAACTAACAACTAGCAAGTACCATAGCCTGTTCAAACCCTCTCGGATTCTTGAATCCGAGAGGGTTTTTGTTCTATTAAGATCGATACCTCGATTTGTTTAACCCAATAAACAATTAATAATATAGCAGTACCTCGGTTATTTTTGGTGCTTCTGGTGCATAAGCCGGAACGGTACCAGGCAAAGATCTTCCAATATTCCGCCGACAATTTCAATCTTCCGGCCACTTGCGGCAGCCACCTCCCGGCTCGACAAACCCAGCACGGGAACAAACTGTTTCAGCTCATCACTGTGCGCCCCGAACACCAACTTCGGAATGCCCGACCATAAAATAGCCGACATGCACATCGCGCAAGGTTCGGCATTGGAATACAGCATGCAATCTTCAAGATGAGTGGTGCCCAGTTCAAGGCTAGCCGCTCTGAGCGCCTTGATCTCAGAATGCGCCGTAATGTCGCGATCCGTCTTAACGCTGTTATACCCGGTGGCGATCACCTGACCCTTCTGCACAATCACAGCGCCAAAAGGTGCATCGCCCTTTTCGGTCTGGGCCATAGCCAGCCTCACAAAATACGCGTCATCCATGAGTTAACCTTTCTGCTGGTAGCACTGCATCAATGGTTGTTGTCGCCCCTGACTGCCGCCTTTTCGCGCTGGATATCTTCATCCAATCCATACTTATGGATACGGTAGCCAAGAGTGCGCCGGGTAATACCAAGATGTTCCGCGGCCCGGGTAAAATTGTAGCGCGTCTTCTCCAGCGCCTCAAGAATACACCGTTTCTCAATCTCTTCAAGATGGCTGGAAGCAGAAATGCTGCCCACCGGTGCAGTGGGGGAGAGGGGAATGCCCGAAGCGCCGCCTTGCGTCTGGATCTGCAACGGTAGATCCGAAACCTGGATTTCAAAATTGTCGCAGAGGACCACGGCATGTTCAATGGCGTTTTCCAGTTCGCGGATATTACCGGGGAAATCATAACTAAGCAGACGCTGCATAGCAGCGGACGATACACGATGCCGGGCAGTGCCAAACCGCTTGAGAAAGTGCCGGATAAGCGGTTCGATATCCGCACGCCGCTCACGCAGGGCCGGCAATAATATGGGGATCACGTTTAGCCGGTAGTAAAGATCCTGCCTGAACATCCCCCGCGATACATCTTCTTCAAGGTTACGGTTAGTCGCCGCGATAACCCGCACATCAACCGGCCTCTGGATACTTTCACCCACCCGCTGGATCTCGCCCTCCTGCAATACACGAAGCAGCTTAACCTGCAAATACGGTGGTACCTCGCCAATCTCATCCAGAAATATGGTGCCGCCATCTGCCGACTCAAACAGGCCCTTACGGTTTTCCAGCGCGCCGGTAAATGACCCCTTGATATGACCAAACAACTCACTTTCCATCAGGTTTTCCGGAATCGCACCGCAGTTTACGCTGATAAGAGGCTTGTCTGCCCGGGGGCTAAGCCGGTGGATAGCCTGAGCGATCACTTCCTTACCCGTCCCACTTTCGCCGCGGAGCAGCACGCTGGCCTCGCTCGCGGCAACTTTCTTTATCCGCGCCAGCGCCTCCTGCATTTCAGGGCTCTCGGCTATAATACCTTCAAGGGCGGCCGGCTGCTCCACCGCCGTTCTCGCAGCATATTCCTGCGATGCGTGCCCAGGTAAACCGGACGTTCGCGCGCGCTGATCAGGAAATGGTACCGGGGTGCCCAGGGGCGTTTCTTCGGGCAGATCATCAAAGCGTCCCGCGCGCGTTTCCTCTATGCGCTTAATCAGCGCACGCAGTTCATCTATAGAGAAGGGCTTGATCAGGTAATCAATAGCCCCCTTTTTCATACTCTCTACGGCCGTCTGTGGCGTGGCATACGCAGTCATCATCACGAAGTCGATGCCCGGGCTATGCTTTTTGGCCCGCTCCAGCAGATCAATGCCAGTCAGGCCAGGCATACGCAAATCGCACAGAATGATGTCGAACGGCTGGGCTTCGAGAAGATCCAGGGCCTTGTGAGGATCGTCACTCCATTGCACAGCATAGCCATCGCGGGCCAGCATGCGGGCAAGAACACCGCTCATCTTGGGTTCATCATCTACTATCAGCAGAGATGTGGCCATTTAAGACGACCTTTCAGAGGCGTGCGGCGCTGGGAAGTGGCGACCTGGGAGCACGCTGATGTGGTAGTTACAGTGGAGTTAGGGTTGAATGCAGGCCGATATCAAGGCTGAACAACGCGATAAGCTCACGGAGAAGTAATTAAGCGGGAGAAGGAAAGGCAGATATCTTCGAAATGGCTACTACTGCAGCTTGAAACGCCAAAAAAAACACGTTTATAAGTTAAGTCTTCTAGTTACAAGTATTTGTATTTTAGAATCGCCCCTGTCAGGAGCATTCAGAAGCCCATTGGAGAGGCTGCTGGAGATAGTTTTTTAGGAAAAAGGTGAAAAATAAACCGGCTTTATGAATGAGCGGGGGTCAAATTGCATAATAGTGGCCTGCGTCTGAAATGAGACGCTCTGAGAAAAGCGAACGAAATTCGGAAAAAGTAAAAAACTTCGAATAACGAAAGCCTCTCAGAAGTAATTAGCTCTCGCCGCCAGAAAAAAGCGAGAACGGCAAACTGAAAAAAATCAACGATAAGTTGAATAAAGACAGTGAGCCAGAAGTAAACAGGGCGGCAAGAAAACGGCAGTAAGAAGTAACAAAGCTCTTTAACAACGCAAAGTTTTGGATCGCAAGAAGCACCGCGAAGCGCGCCGCAAGCGCAGCAGCCGGTAGCGGTCCTGAGAAGTTTTGCTCTTTGACATTTGAATTGTGATTTTTAGTGGTTTAAAAAGATCTAAGGATCTGATTAAACAAGACGCCTTAAGACTTCTTCTTTATCGAAGAAAGTAAATAATATCGTTAAGCTATTAAGGGCGTACGGTGGATGCCTTGGCATCAGAAGGCGATGAAGGACGTGGCAAGCTGCGAAAAGTCTCGGGGAGGTGCAAACAACCCTTGATCCGAGAATCTCCGAATGGGGCAACCCTGCTAGTTGAAGACTAGTAACCTGCATCTGAATACATAGGATGTATGGAGCGAACCCAGGGAAGTGAAACATCTCAGTACCTGGAGGAATATAAAGAAAACTCGATTCCGTAAGTAGTGGCGAGCGAAAGCGGAATAGCCCAAACCAGCAGGCTTGCTTGCTGGGGTTGTAGGGCGGAAGTCATGGGATCACAACGACAAGTTGAACACGTCTTGGAAAGCGTGGCCATAGAAGGTAACAGCCCTGTAAACCGACTTGAAGTGACCCTATTCCGTTCCTGAGTAGCGCGGGACACGTGAAATCCCGTGTGAACCCGGAGGGACCACCCTCCAAGGCTAAATACTCTCTGATGACCGATAGTGAACCAGTACCGTGAGGGAAAGGTGAAAAGTACCATTATAAAGGGAGTGAAATAGAA
>JAKFFN010000257.1:0-5337 GCA_036675025.1 Candidatus Sumerlaeales bacterium
GCATGAACGGGAGGATTTACATCCCCAAACGCAAACTCATATGCAGGTAGTTGCCCGTTAGGGTGCATATACCATTCGCGAAGAAACAGGATAAGCTGTTCCTTGGCAAAATCGGGATCCGCCCTGGCAAAGGGAATCATGTGAAATGCAAGATCCCATGCGGCGTACCAGGGATACTCCCATTTGTCGGGCATGGAAATTACGTCGCGATTATAAAGATGACGCCAGTCTTTGTTGCGCCCCTGATTACGCAGAGAAGGGGGAATCGGATGTCCAGGATCGCCATCCAGCCAGTCTTTAATCACGAAGTGGTAAAATTGCTTTGACCAAAGTACGCCCGCATAAGCCTGGCGAGCAGCACTGCGCGCTGCCTCTCCACTGGTTATTGAGAGCAACTCATTGTAGAACTCATTAGCTTCATCGATTCGCTTCGCAACGATGCTGTCAAAATCGGCAAAGGGATCCTGCGGCATTTCTTCTGCGCTGCAGAGGCGGACACGTATTGTAGCGCTTGAATGGGCTGAAAGATTGAGTTCACAAAGCGCGGCGGCTTTCGTGCCGGTGTTAACTGGATTGGTGGCACCGGTATTCCCGTTGATAACGTACTCGTGAAATGCATCTTTTACATAGGGCTGTTCGTTGGCTGAGCCGAAGATCCGCTCGTTGTTTGTTTCGTTTTCAGTGAAAAGAAATGAGACGCCCTCTGAAGCGTTTGCAGCCTCGACAGCAAATCGCATCCGTCCGAGCGTCTGATGTTCTGCTTCTAAAATTCCGTCTGTGAGATGCGAGATTACCGGTTTACCTGTCTTGCCCTCATAGTTTCGCCCCCATATCCAGGTGTTCCGAAACCAGAGGGTAGGAAGTACGGAAATTTTAGCAGAGTCCGGGCCACGATTTGAAACCGTTACCCGGATGAGAATGTCATCCGGCGACCCCTTGGCGTACTCAACTTTCACATCAAAATAGCGACTCTCATCGAAGATGCCGGTATCGTTCAGTTCAAATTCCGGTTCGCTTTTCCCACGGCTACGATTTTCGTCCAGAAGCCATGCATAGGGAAACTCGCCCTGCGGGTACTTGTAGAGGGCGCTTGCATAGGAGTGCGTCGGCGTAGAATCAAGGTAGTAATAGCACTCCTTCACATCCTCGCCATGATTGCCTTCCGGGCCAGTCAGACCAAACAGACGCTCCTTCAGGATGCGGTCATTTCCATTCCATAGCGCGAGTGCAAAACAAAGGCGGCACTGGCGGTCAGTAAACCCAAGCAGGCCATCTTCGCCCCAGCGATATGCTCTGCTGCGGGCCTGATCGTGAGAAAAGTAAGTCCACGAATCACCATTCTCAGAATAGTCTTCGCGCACAGTTCCCCATTGGCGCTCACTTAGATAAGGACCCCACCGTTTCCAGTTAGCAATGCGGCTGGCTGAATCAGCAAGGCGTTGCTTCTCCGCGTTCATTTCGTCGCTGACTCAGACTCAGTACGCGCTACTCGGGGGAACAGTCGCCGTGGCATTGTCGATCCGTATAAGCAGGCTGGAAGTACTATTGATGGAAGATTGCTCAGTTTTTACTTACGGTTGATATCTCTCCACCTGCAAGAGAATTGAACGGGTCACTTCCCAATAAGTACGGTTGCCCTGTTTTGGCTGGCCCTGGGAAAATGTTGGCAACGCCACTTGCGGTTTTTAGGAAATCCGGCCATAACCGGAGTTGCGAATAAAAACCTCGCTTTGTGCCTGCATCCTGCTGTCCTTAACTGGTCCCAATGGTTTGCCCACCATCGATAACCATGGCGTGTCCGATAGTGAAGCCGCCAGCTGGCGTGCAAAGCTGCAAAACTGCGTAGGCAATCTCTTTGGGCTGCTTGGAATATTAATTGCGACCCCAAGGGCTCGGCGTAAATCCAGGAGGTCATGTACAATGCACAAGTTAAGTAGCGATCGATCGACGGGTATGGTGATAGGGTTTTTCCACTTTGTTTCCGTTGTAGTTATAGTGACTCTCAGCATGGCTGCTCCAGCTTTCGGCCAGCCGGCGAACACTGGTTCAAGTAACGCAGGTTCTACCAGCGGGCCTGAAGCGGCTACTCGTATGCACGGCAGCTCCAGCGCATCAGGGGATGCATATAACGAGATGATGCAACCCATGCACACGATGCACCAGGCGATGTCGTCCGTGCAATCGACAGGTAATCCAGACAAAGACTTTATCATTCTGATGGTGCCGCACCACGAGGCAGCCGTGGATATGGCGAAAGCTTACCTGAAACACGGACAGAATAATAAACTTAGGAAAATGGCACAAAGCATCGTGGACAGCCAGGAAACGGAGATCCGCGAGATGCAGGATGAACTGAGAAAGCTCGGCGGAGCGACTTCCCCGGGTGGGAAATCACAAGCAACCACCCATACGGCGACCAATCATCATTAGAAACGCGGCACCAGAACTGGAGCCCGGCGTAAGCGATCCGCGTGAGTCTTTTCCTCTAAAGCATGTCCAAGCGCCGGCCTGTGTTTACTATTGTTTTTCCGCTGCTCAAAGCAGTCGTGATGTAACGTACTTACCGAGGGAACTCCATTTTATCCTGGCCACGAGGGCATTTGGTAACAGGGGGATTAGTCAATAGACTTGACGTGGTTTCAGGTGCCGCTCTGAGTAACTTCATGAAAATTACAACTGCTATTGCGCTAGTTCTAACCACAGCCATGGTGGGGACTGCCTACGCAGAAGCCCCTCGTCTGGACGCTTCCGAGTTTACCATCATGCCGTGGGGTCCAACCCCCTGGGATGAACAGCGCGATACTCCCGAGGTTTTCGAGCTTCTTCGCGAGTGCGGCTTTAACCACGCCGGTTTCGTGGCAGAGAAGCACCTGGACCGCGCCCAGTCATCCGGACTCAAGGCGATGGTGTACGAACCTTCCATGGCCTTCGGAGATGACACCCCCGCCGATGAAATCACTTCTCGAGTAAAGGCAGTGGTTGCCCGCACAAAAGATCACCCCGCTGTGCAGGGTTACTATCTTCGCGATGAACCCATGCCCGTATCATTCCCTACCCTGGCCGTCGCGCGGGAAGCCATCGCCGACCTTGCCCCCAGGGCCCTGGCCTATATTAATCTGCTGCCCACTTATGGGTCTAATCCAGTTTACATGGATTACCTCACCACTTACGTCGAGACCGTGAAGCCCAATTTCCTGAGTTACGATCACTACGCGCTGATGGACAACGGCACTCTGCGCGACGGTTACTTCCAGAACCTGGAGGCCATGCGCGATGTTTCCCTCAAAAGCAACCTGCCATTCTGGAACATTGTATTAGGCAATCGCCATTTCACCTACGCAAAGCCATCGCTGGAGGGCCTGCGGTTCCAGGCATACACCACCCTGGCCTACGGCGCAAAGGGCTTATCCTACTTCACCTACTTCGCGCCGCACATAGGCAACTACGAGCTGGCCGCCATTGACCAGTTCGGCAACAAGACGCCCACGTGGGATATGCTGCGAAACGTGAACCTGCAGATCCACGCCATCGGCCAGGTTTACAAGGGCCTGAAAAGCGTCAATGTGTTCCATGCGCCCACGCCGCCTCGCGATTGTAAAGGCCTGGAAACCAGCAGGTTCGTGGCAGAAATCTCAGGCGGTCCGGTGTGCGTAGGAGAGTTTGAAGGCGCAGATGCCCAGCCATACATTCTCGTAGTCAATACAGATCTCCACGCGGCATTTCCGCTATCGCTCAAGCTCAAAACCCCGGGCACTGTGGAAATGATCAGCCCATACACCGGCCAGCCTGTACCCTGGGCAGGCGAACAAAACTGGCTAAGCCCAGGCCAGGGTGTGCTACTCAAGCTTCCCCGGCAGGGATGATTAAAGCACTGGAAATTTCGGGCAGACTCCCGATTGTTTTGCCGAAACTGCTTCCCAAATGCTCCCCACAGACGGTAGTTGCTCTGGGATTCTGATAAGCTAAGCAGCGCGATTGGGGCCACTACGAACCACGTCGGCCATCGTGTTCCCGGTAGCAAATCAGCCAGCACTCAAATCAACCGATTACCGGAAATGATGTTCGAAAGGTCACATGCTGGAACACGCTGTGCCCTCCCGCAACCGCAGGCATCTTTTTCCTTTCAATCAACCGATTAGGCGAGTACATAGTGCAATGAATCGGCAACGAGAATTGAATGGGCACAAACGTACCGGAGGTTGGTTGCATGCCTGACGACCAGGATAAGCCTGTCGAACATGACGATCCGGAGTTGAAGCTCATCAGCGAGGTACTCCTTTCCTGGATCCCAGCCCAGTCTGAACTACTGCGTTCATTCGATGTCGATTCCCTGCCCGATTCTCCGGTAATTCCATCGGTTAAAGGAACGGCCCAGCCAACCGTAGTACTGGTTAGCCCGGTGCAGCCGTCTGATGGCACTGCAGAGTCAGAAGTGGCGTCGCTTACAATGGTAAAGCAGCTGGGAATCGGCGGCTTCGGCGAAGTCTGGGAGGCCCGCCAGAACAAGCTCGGCCGTGCTGTGGCTGTTAAAGTGATCCGACGTGACATCTGTCCGATACGTGATCCATCTGACGCACGCCATCAATTTGTAGATACAAACCTTCGTCAAGAAGGTCTGACATCGGCCATGCTGGATCATCCGAACATCGTACCCGTATACGATCTTCAGACTGATGAGCGCGGGTTCCCCGCACTCGCCATGAAGCTGGTAAGAGGCCGACCGTGGGACGAAGTCCTGAAGCAGGATTTTGCCGAAATGACGCCGGCAGATTTCCTTGCACGCCATATTCCAGTGCTTATTAGCGTGGTGCAGGCGGTTGCGTTTGCGCACGCCCGCGGCATCATCCACCGCGACCTGAAACCCGCGCAGGTAATGCTAGGCGACTATGGCGAAGTGCTCCTCATGGATTGGGGCCTTGCTACGGTTTTCAATCGGCCGCTGCTGCAGGAAGCAGTGCAGACCCCCCTTATGCAAAGCATGCCCACGCTTGAATCCGCTTCCAATCCCGCTGGCACACCTTCCTACATGGCCCCCGAGCAGGCCGATAATACGGCATCGCGCATTGGCCCATGGACTGACACCTATATGCTGGGGGGAATCCTGTACCAGTTACTTTGCGGAAAGCCCCCACGCACAGGGCGCAACATAAGCCAGCTGTTAAAGTTGGTACGCCTTGGCCAGGTGGTTCCACTGCACCAGGCGGCAGGCGATCGGCCGATGCCTCCTGAGTTGGTATCGCTGTGTAACTCGTGCCTGCAGCCGGAACCATCTGCGCGGCCGCAGCATGCAGGCGAAGTTCTGGAAGCGCTCACATCCTTTGAGTCTGGCGCAGGCAG
>JAKFFN010000278.1:0-5292 GCA_036675025.1 Candidatus Sumerlaeales bacterium
TCAGCCCGATATAGCGCACCTTACCCGCCTCCACCAGCTCCTTCATGGCGCCAACGGTCTCCTCAACGGGAGTATTCGGATCGACCCGATGCAGGTAATAGAGATCGATCACATCAACTCCCAGCCGCTTGAGGCTGCCGTCACACGATTCATGCACATAGTCGGGCTTGCCGCAGATGCCGCGGCGGTTGGGATCTTTGGACTCGCGGATAAACCCGAATTTCGTGGCAAGCAGCACCTGGTCTCGCCGGTCCTTTATGGCCCGACCCACCAGCTCCTCATTGATAAAGGGGCCATACATGTCCGCCGTATCGAGGAAGTTAACCCCGATATCCAGCGCGCGGTGGATGGTAGCTATAGACTCCGCGTCGTTGGTCGGCCCATAAAATTCCGACATGCCCATGCAGCCGAGTCCCATAGCTGAGACCTGCAGGTCCGAATTGCCAAGCTTGCGCTTCTCCATCAGGTGTTCATCCTTTAGCGGTTTACGGTTTAATCAGATTCAGCATGCCAGCGGCAGTCATCAATAAGCAGGCTGGCTCACTGGAAGCGGCTGCTGACCGCCAATGGCCGGCTGCAGCTGCGCAGCGCCCGGCTGCTGACCCGATGAACCTTGTTGTCCAACCGAAGCCATGGCCGTGTCAATCTCTGCCAGCACCTGCTGCGGCGGATTGTAGGCTTTCACGACCTTGACCGGGTTAATGCGCCCGTTGGCACCGCGCACTCCCACCACCAGGGTCGGCGTGCCACGTACACCCAGCGACTCGCCAAGGGCCTTGTCGTTCATCACCTCACGCATGCTGGAACCCGAGCGAACGCAGCTGGCAAATTCGTCGGGATCGGCTCCGGCCTGGCGGGCATATCCCGCAAACACATTTGCCGACATCTCGCCCTGGTTCGCCATAATCTGCTGACGCACCCTGTCAGATGCCTGGCCAGCACAGCGTGCCGCGGCAGCTGCCTCCTGCGCCTGCGCATGGCTCGGCAGCGGGAAGTCGTGCCACTCATAGGAGGCCCGGCCGCTGCTCACAAATCGCTGCATCACCTGGTTTTTGAGCCCTGAGTTATAACGGGCACTGTCCGGGCACTGCAGATCACTGAACTCCATGATCACCGGCATCCCGGCGCTGCGTCCCGCCCTGCTTTTCGCCTCAACATTGCGCTGCATCTGCTGGGGATCAGCGTTGGGATTCATCTGGTACTGCGGGATTTGCTGATACTGTGGTTGCCCGGGCTGAGCCTGGGGCTGCACAGGCTGAGCCTGGGGCGCCTGCGAATCCTGCGATGGCGCCGATTCACCCACACGGTAAGTCTCCCCCGGACGGCTCCCCTCCACACGGTTCTGTGCCTGCAAAGGCAACGGCAAAAGCCCTAATACCAAAAGACTTACGTACAATATCCCACGGTTCATAAGAGCCTCGTTTGAAAAAGTGTAAAAACGTTTCCATAAAGGGGGCACGAACCATGCCGAAAATGGATGCCTTCGCCACGGAGCCAAACCGCCGCCCGCGAAGCGCCGACCCCCTCTATTCTCGAAGAAATCCCTACTGGGAGCGCCGGCGGCCCGCCGGCATAAACGTGAAGCTCGAACACTTCCCCACCCGCGAAGCGCCAATCCGCAAAACCGCCGTCCGCGAAGCGCCAAATAAAAATGGCCAACTACAACACGTTACACCCATATCACTATTCATTACAACCAGACCACGCACTGGAGTATTTCCAATCACTGGACGAACGCACCAACCCGGCTTTTTCCGGGTTCTTCTCTATGTAGCTTAAAACATTGTTGAAGTGATTATCATCGCGGATAAAGCGGTCGTAACCCTCTCTTTCCCAGACCTCACCTTGTCGGCCCATCAGCTTATTAATCTTCTTTGCCGTATAGGATTTCCATGAGTGGGTAATTTTGCCGAGCATGCGCTTCTGAAATGGCTCGAACAAAACGTGCACGTGATTCGGCATAACGCACCAGGCAATGAGATGATACGTTTTGCCGTCAAAGTGAAGAAGATTTCCCTGCACTATCTCAGCAATATCGGGTATTTTCAGCAAGCACTCTCCACGGCCAAGGTCTTCATATTTACAGATTCTCCGAGACAACTCGATGCGACGGACATCACTGGCAGGCATCGCTTGTGTGATTTCCAACTCGCGTTTCCATTCTTCTACTTTTTCAGCGGGTACGGCATCAATGAGACGGTAGGTAATCGATTGGATAACGTTGTCTCCGCCATAACGTGGCAAGTAGCCACGAGAGTACCAGCCATGGTGCGGAGACATCCTGTATGTGTGTCGATCGAACGACATAGGGAGCTGTGATTGTCCGTGGAAGCGGCTATGTCAATACCTCGCTAATTTAAGTTTGATGTAGTGGCGCTTCGCGGGTGACGCCTTCTTCAAACCCCACGTCCCTGCCGGCGGGCCGCCGGCGCTCCCAGTAGGAGCCTCTTCGAGAGAAATCGACACTGGTGCTTCGCGGGTAGTATTAAAAAAATGCTGGTCCAACGTTTGGCGCTGGACCAGCAATTGACGCTTTACGTCCTGTTAGTACTTCTCGCTCTCGCTCTTACTTCTCGCTTTTCAAGTTGTTATCCAGGTTCATCAGCACCTTTGCGGGATACACCACGCTGTTCAGCCAGAAGTTCATTTTGTGCTTTGTGAAGAACGTTGGGTAATCGCCATCCCAATGTTGCTGTACCTCCGGGAACGAATTCGCGATCGACTTGGCCTTCGCCCGATAGAGTTCATCGCCAGTGGCCTTGTAGGCTTCCCAGAACGTATCAACCATGATACCCGCTGAGCGGCCCACGGGCGTCCAGAAAACGTACTGCTCCTGCACAGACGGCGTGATCCACGTCGACGAATCAAAGCCCGGGTTTTTGTTCGGCTTCGGAATCGGCTGTTCCCAGATTACGAACTGGTCTTCAGCAAAACGAATCAGTTCCTTCGCCAGTTCCATGTCGCCCTTGTTGCGCATGAGGTACATGGCCAGTTCGCAGGCCTGTTCCCGGCTGTGATTCACGTATTCCGGGCGAGGTGTGATGTCTTCAAACTGCCCCTGCCAGTTAAACGTTTTCACCGGGTTTTCCATCACGTAATTCAGCGCCTTCTTTGTCGCATCTTCCAGCCCAGTCATTCCATAATCAGCGCGCAGACGGTCAAAGTAGTTAACCATAGCCGTGGGAATGGCAATGAGAGGCGTAGCCGACTCGCCACTTTCCCACCGCGGAAACAGCGGCCAGGTTCCTTCGTCATTCTGCGTCTTCACGTAAGTCTCTGCTATTTTCTTCGCGGCATTCAGGTACTTTTCGTCGCCTACAAGATCGTAAAGGTCCAGGAACGCTGTGCCTGCATCCACACCCATGGTAACCATGTGGTTCTCTAGCACCATGTGCTTCTTTTTCAGCTTCTTGACGTTAGGTCCATGATACGTAGGCACGTGATACTCATAGGCGCTGCCGGCCGGGAACCGGATGCTCAACATGTAATCGGCAATAATCCGGGCAAGCTCCTCCGCGCGCTTGCCTTCTTCCGTGCCCGTCGTCAGGCGCGCCTGCGTGATTCCGCCAATGCAAAGGGCGCTGTAAATCTTCGATGGGTACTGGTAAAGGCGATATCCGAAATCCGGCTTCTTGTGCTCAAACCAGTACTGCACGTAATCCTTCTTCAGAAGCGTGTTCAACGCCAGCGTGGCACTCTCAGAAAGTGGAAGTTCCGGCGGCTCATGGTAAGGCCCGTTAAATGGCGCCGCCCTATAAGACTGCTTCTCCCCTGCGGTTCCTAATGTGGTACCGTCATCAGACAGCCCCACGACCTTCACCGCAAACCCGCCTACTGGCACCTTGGTCCAGACCGGGCTGAGCGGCGCATACGGCACATCCGCTTCAAAGGTCACGGTATCTGAGGTCTTGTCTGAGGTAACCTCAAACTGGTATTTCTTCGCGCCATCCACCACCTTGAAATCAAACGCCGGCGCATAGATGAACCGCTTTGAGTGCTCGTTCCAGAACGGCACCTTTCCGGGTACTCCCGGCCGGACCGGGGTGGCGGATTCTTCCCAGGCTTTTTTGCCATAGGAAGTGAGATCATCATTGGCAGCAGCGCTAGCGGCAAAGGTTGGTGCAGCCGCGAAAATTATCGCGGCAGTGCATGCGAGGTTGGCAAGTTTCATTAAGTGGTCCAGTTCATTACGTTTGTTATAAACACGTGTAAATCCACGACCGCTCCCAGATGCAAGCGGAATGTGCTAATAGCTGTTGGCGCGAAAATTGACATGTGCGTTCTCTGCCTTGTAAAAGTTGTTCCTACTCCATCACTAAGGACTCTTCCATGAAGACAAATGCTGGTGCTGAATCACGCCGCGATGCGGGCCGTGCAGGACTTATCGCCCTTGGCATCATTGGTGTACTCGTAGTCGGGGCGATTATCTTTTTCATGTGGGCCGTGGGGGTCAATAATCGCATTGTGCGCCTTGACCAGGGGGCCGATACGGCCTGGGCCCAGGTGCAAAGCCAGTATCAGCGCCGGCTCGACCTGATTCCCAACCTCGTGGCCACCGTAAAGGGTGCCGCCCAGCAGGAAGTGCAGGTGGTGGTGGGCGCAGTAGAGGCCCGTGCCAAGGCTACGCAGGTCAAAATCGACCCGAGCGATCCGCAGCAGTTCGAGCAGTTTGCAAAAGCCCAGGGCGAACTCTCCAGTGCCCTGAGCAGGCTGCTTGTGACCGTGGAGCGCTACCCCGAGATCCGTACAAACCAGAACTTCCTCGAACTCCAGTCGCAGATTGAAGGCACGGAGAATCGCATTTCCGTGGAACGCAAGAATTTCAACACGGCCGTGCAGGAGTATAACAATGCCGTGCTGACGTTCCCCGGATCGCTGATTGCCGGGTTCCGCAATTTCCAGAAACGCCCGTACTTTACCGGCGACGTAGAAGCTCAGACAGCGCCTACGGTTGATTTTGGTCAGCCGGCCAGCTACCAGCCGCCCTCGCCGGCGACTCCTGCGCCAGCCGCAGCGCCTGCTCAGCCAGCCTCAACTCCGGCATCTGCCGCCACACCGCCTGCGCCTGGCCAGACAGCCGTGCCGGAAGCCGCCACCACGGGCTCGGCAGCGGCGGCTTCGTCCATCCCGGCGGCACAGCCGGCGATGGCTAATTGATTTCCCGAGTCTGCTCAATGACAGATCACCCCCTGGATACGAAAGCACCCGCTAATGATCCGCTGGATCAGCTTTATGCGGCACTGGAGCACGGCGACTCATGGCGCATAGCCGAGGCCGTGCACCAGGCCGAAC
>JAKFFN010000096.1:0-27398 GCA_036675025.1 Candidatus Sumerlaeales bacterium
ATCTGCCAGCCGCCGCTAAATTTCGACAGCGGAGAATCCTGCTCCTCCTGCGTAAAACCCAGGCCTGTCAGAATCTTTCGCGCATCAGCTTCCGCCTCGCCGGCGTTGTGATGGCGCACATGCTTTTCCAGTTCATGAATGCGCTCATACAGGTCATCCAGCTTATCTTCAGGGGTGTCGCCAATACTCTCATACAGCCTGTGCAGTTCATCGGCATCCTGCTGCTCAGCTTCGTACGCTTTCAGCACTTCCTGGAAAACTGTATCGTCGCCGGTAGCCGAATGGATTTCCTGCCGAAGGAAACCAATGCGCGCCTGCTTACGAATGGAAACTTCGCCGCTCACCGGTTCGACTTCTCCCACAATCATGCGTAGGAGCGTAGTTTTGCCGGTACCGTTGTCTCCAACAAAACCAATACGTTCGCCTGGTTTGATGTGCCAGTTAAGGTCGCTGTAGAGATCTTTATCTCCAACAAAGTGGTTAATACCAATAAATCGAATCATAGACGGAGACTAACGATCACTCCGGCTATAGTCATCATCCACGCGGACAATGTCGTCTTCGTTCGAGGGTGAACCAGCTTCTGTATGGTCCCACAACTCCGCGATCACGCCCCATCCGTTAAGCCCCACAATACGGTGCCAGTAGCCGCAGGGTATCTGGATGACTTCTCCGGTGTTTAAAACCTGTTCCTGCAGCGATGTGCCATCCGGGCCCAGAACAACCTTCACAGGTCCGGCAAGAACGCGCCAATGCTCCTGGCGGCGGTGGTGATATTGCAGAGAAAGCCGGGCGCCAGGCGCTACAAGCAGCATCTTGGGATCAAGCTGGTGGTTTTCCAGGTCAATCTTAAGGTTCGTGTCGCGCCAGTAAGCATCAAAAAATGCTGGCAGGCAGCTATCCGACAGACGTATGTAGGCGCCCCATGGCTTATCGGGAGCAGACAGTTCTGTGTTTATCTGCAGCCCGAACCCACGGGCTTCTGCGATAAGGCGGTTATAGAGAAAAGCTTTTTGATCAATCGTGTTCATAAAGAGAGAGGGTCCCCAGTCAGCAGTGGTAATCTGTGGAAGATAAAATATTTAGTTTGTGCCATCTGGTCAGCATCAATGGTACTGCAGACGCCTGTACGTTCAGCTTGTAGGACTTAGTGCCCTATCTGCAGTTACGCCCCGAGAGATTCCCGCAGCCGGGCAACATGCTTTACCAGCATGTTCGTGTGGTGATTGTCCTTGTCTGCAGCGCGCGTGGGGGAGCGGAGCCAGTTTTTAAGCGGCTTCCCTTGTTCATTGCCGTTATACGCGGTGTAGATGTGCTTGATTGATGCCTTCGCTTTTTCAAGCCTGTCGCCGCGATCTGCCGAGGCCCGGATCAGTGCTTCAGTAAGACTTTCCGCATTACCGAGCTCAAATGGCTGCAGGTGGCCCGCGTCCTTGAGTTGCTGACTCAACTCCGTAACCACCGTACTCGCCACGGGCACCCCGGCAGCCAGGAAATTAACCAGGCGGGTTCTGCTGCCAAGCTCCGCCTCGTAGGTATAGCGATCGATGGATATGCCAAGATCCACCTCCGCATAGAGTTTCTCCATGGCCGAAAGCGGCTGCCAATCCATCAGGGTAACAGCCCCTTCAACACCCGCCGCTTTGATACCGTCGAGGAACTGGCCATAGCTTATCTCGTTATAGCCGGGGATCTTGCCGCCCACCACCAGGAGCCGCATATTTGGCGTGCTCTGCAGCGCCGTGGTCAGGCCCCGCGTAAGAGTCGGCACGTCCATCCACGTATTAAAGCTGCCGCTCCACATCACGGTGAATCGTCCGTCGCCGTGCGGCGTCGGGGTTACCGGCTTATAATCTTCAAGAAATAGTGAGTAGGGGATAGCATCCACCAGGGAAGCGGCCGCCGTATGCTGATTCAGGCGCCCCGCGCACCCGAGTTGCCCAAGCAGCGCATACCGCTGCCTGTCAGATAGCGCGGAAAATTTGTCGCCATACAGAAGTGCATCGACAAACAATTTCCAGATGTGCACCTGGCGGGTCGCATTTTCCGTGTTCGCCGGATCCTCTGAAAGTTCAGCCTGGCTCTGGATTTCGCAAAGCGGATCTCCAAACACATCGATCCACAACGGCAGATTTTGCGCGCCGGCAAACCGTGCTGCTGTAGAATACGGCTGAACCGACCCTGTGCCTATGACGGCGCGAACGTCGGCAGGAAGTTCAACGGAAGCACTTTCAGCACTTCCTAATTGGCTAAACTGCTCATAGGGCAAAGCATGATAGCTGAGGCGAATCTCCGCAGAACCTGCTTTAATCGTAGTCAATAAAGGCATCGCGACGCCATTGCTACGCGGCTGCTCGTCCAGGCCGTAGACAATTACGTCTTCACCTGTCTTACCCTGTTCTGCCAGGGCCGCAGCCACGGTCCGTACTATCTGCCAGGTGCGGCTACCGGGCGCCATCACCGGGAAATTGGCCTCTACGGGTAATGGGCCATTGCCAAATATCACTACGCTCATGGCAAATGAATTGGAAAAGGGTGGACTGAGTGTAAAGAGTAAAGCCCAGCTTCAGCAAGTTTTAACGCAGGAGGCACCAGTAGTGGTAGGTAACGCGATGACAGATGACATACAAGTCCGGCAGCAACTTGTTGAAATCGGCAGGCGGCTGTGGCAGCGAGGTCTGGTTTCCGCGAATGATGGTAATTTATCCGTGCGGCTGGGCCCTGAATCGCTGCTTTGCACTCCATCGGGTGTAAGTAAGGGTTTTCTAAAAGGCGAGGATTTGGTTGTAACAGACCTGGATGGCATCCCGGTATCAAAAGACGCCAAGCCCAGCAGCGAGCTCAAAATGCATGTAGCTATTTACCAGCAACGCACCGATGTACGCGCCGTAGTTCACGCTCACCCTCCTCACGCAACAGCATTTGCCCTATTGGGCCGCTCACTGCCACGCCACATTATGCCGGAGATGGAAGTGCTGCTCGGACTTGTACCAGTAATCCCGTACCGGACACCCGGCACACAGGAATTCGCGGATGCGTTTCATGAGCATGTGGCGGATTGCGATGCATTCATTCTCAGCAACCATGGCGCTACAACCGTTGGCAGGTCGATTGAAGAAGCCTGGTTCAGGATGGAATCGCTGGACCAGAGCTGCCGGATTCTGCTGCTGGCCATGCAGGCAGGAACATTACAGGAAATCCCAACAGAACTAAGGGAACTTCTGGAGCAGCAGCGGAAGGCCTGCCGAGCGTAGTTTGTATGGCGAACTTGCCTGGGTCGCATTGCAGCCCACCAAATACCGCATAAAAATGTAATCCCCCAAGGCTGTCGCCTCAGGGGACTGATGTTTCAATGTTTCTAGTTCCAGCAGCTTTTATTTCAGCTTGTTAAACTGCTCGGCAACTTTGTCAAAGTTAACAACGTTCCACCACGCTGCCAGGTAATCCGGCCGGCGGTTCTGATACTTCAGGTAATACGCATGTTCCCATACGTCATTGCCGAATATCGGCTGATGGCCTTCCATCAGGGGGTTATCCTGGTTGGCAGTTGAGATAACGTCAAGCTTGCCATCTTTTGTCTTAACAAGCCAGGCCCAGCCTGATCCAAAACGCTTCCCGCCGGCTTCGTTAAACTTCTTCTTGAGCTCATCCAGGCTGCCGAAGGCGGAGTTAATCGCATCTGCCAGTGCGCCCGTGGGCTCTTTTGCACCACCCGGCGTCATGATCTCCCAAAACAGGGTGTGATTGACGTGGCCGCCGCCATTATTGCGAACGGCTGTACGGATGTCTTCAGGCACGGCGTTCAGGTTCGACACCAGTTCCTCCACGCTTTTGGAGGCGAGATCAGCCTTTCCTTCTAGTGCGGCATTCAGATTATTGACGTACGCACCATGATGTTTGTCATGATGAATAGTCATTGTTTCCTTGTCGATATGGGGCTCCAGCGCGTCGTAAGCGTACGGCAGCGGCGGAAGAGTAAAAGCCATTTCGAGTTCTCCTCATGTTGATCTATTAACACAGACATTCCCGCTTGATCTTTGGTGTCAAGCGGACAAATCGTCTTTCAGTCTCCACGAAACGAGATAAGGGAAATTGCCAGAACGGTTTGTAATCTGTGACAACGGTGAAATAGAGGCAAGTCTTGTTCCACACAGACTTCTCGATAGACCTGGTATGTGCCCCCCTGGCGTCTACGAAACTCTTTTGTTAGAAAACGGGCACTCGCGAGACTGGCAGCTTCATTGGAATAGGCTCATGGAAAGTTGCAGCCACGTTGGTGTGTCGGTTAATCACCTGCGCACTGCGATCACTCCAACTTCAATAGCACAGCTGGTCGCGAATCAGGGACTGACAACCGGACGGGCCCGGCTCCGCATAGCGGTTTTTAATGAAAACCATCAGTTGGAGTCCGGAGAAAGTATCAGCTTTATAGCAGCTACATGGCCGGTTTTGGGCAACGGGCATGACGCAATTACCGTAGCTCTGGGCGAAACAAAGCGGCAGCACGGCGACCCCCGTTATAATTACAAGATGCTCGGCCGCAGCTACGTTGAGGAAGATCTCGACGCGGCGGCAAAACGGCATTGTGGTGATGTGATCTTCCTTAACAACCGGGGAGAACTGTGTGAAGGTGCATACAGTAACATCTGGCTTATTGAGCCCGGCAGGCTCCTTACACCGCCACTTTCGTCGCCATGCCTGCCGGGAATCACCCGGGCGCGGCTGATATCCGCAGCCGAAGATGCAGGCATGGAGGTAATCGACGAAGCCCCGCTTCCATTAGAAGCTGTACACAAGGCCATCGGAATGTTTCTGTCCTCGTCAATCCGGGGAATACAACCCGTCGGCGCTATAGAGGATTACCATTTTTTTGCCGAAACGCAGGAGACAGAAGCGATAACCACTTTACTCGCGAACAGGCTTTTGCGCACCTAAAGACGCACTTTTCCTGTCGACAGGTGAAAGATTTCCGGGAAAAAGATGTCTGCGTAATCTGTCAGAGCGTTTAATTAAAATCAGGAGTTTCCTAAAGTGGCAAAGTTTTGTGTGTTGATGCCGGTGGAGAAAGCCGCGGTAATTGGCAGCGATATCCGCATGAAAGCGTTAAAGGATCAGGCCCTGTCTGATTGGCATTGTTACTGTCTTCCATCCAACACCGAGGAAGCTCCTGGCTGCGGCGATCCGCGCGTTGATATTGGGCCTTCAGATCTCGATACTTTTTCAAAGCTCATTAACTTTGGCGTAAGCAAAGGCCATGATTACGTTCTGCCCCTCCCGGCCGGCGTAGAGCTAAAGCCGGAAGCCCTGCAGGAGTTTGCCGCTTATCTTGATTCGCATCCGAAAGCTGCTGGCGTTTACTCGTCTTTCACCGAGGTAAACGCCGAAGGCAAAAGCGAAAACGTGCAGCTCTTTCCGCACGAGGGTTGCCCCCACGAACGCTTTGATTTCGGTTTTGTTAAAGTTTATCGTGCTGCTGCCGTCAATGAAGTTGGTGGTGCGCGCGCTGACCTGCAACACGCGGGCGAGTACGATTTGGATCTGAAACTTGCTGACAATTACAGCCTGGATCTTATTGATAAGCCGCTCTATGTTGCCCACGCAACGCCTGCTTCTGGCGACGAAAAGCCCTCTGCGCTGCACTCGCCGGGCAAAGGCAAACTTGGCGGCTTCAGCTACATCTTCTATCCGCCAGACCTGGAAAAGGAAGTTACCGGCGTATTTGAAGATATGCTCCGCCGGCGTGGCGCATGGGTCGACCATGATACTGTCCCCGTGCCGTATCCGGACAAGCCGTATGATATGAAGGCTACAGTTATCATTCCGGTGCTGAACCGCGCCAAGTATATCGGCAATGCCCTGGATCGCGTTATAGAGGGCACCTTTCAAGACTTTGAAGTTGTGGTGATCGACAACGGTTCAACCGACGGTACCCAGCAGATTGTTGAAGAGTATGCTCAGCGTGACCCCCGCATCCGCCTGATTCACGGCAAGGGTGGCTCCATTGCATCAGCGCTCAACGAGGGCATTAAAGCCGCTCGCGGCAAATACATCTGCCAGCTGGACTCCGACGATGAGTACACACCTAATACGCTGGAGAAGATGGTTGGCCACATGGAATCTCACCCCAAGTGCGGACTTGCGATCTCTTATTATGAACTGATGGACGAGAACCGCGGTCAGGTGGAAGGTATCGACCCTGTTACTCACCTCGGCTATACCCGCAACCAGATCCTCCGCCGCGACGGCGGTGGCGCCCTCCGCGTATTCCCCAAGGTTGTGCTGGAAGAATTTGGATACTATGATGAAGAGAACTTCGGCAACTTTGGCGAAGACTACGACATGGTTCTAAAGACCGGTGAGAAGTATGACGTAGACCGTGTGCATGAAGTGCTTTATCGTTACCGCCGCCACTCAGATAATACCGATGTTACCCGTGATCCGCTGATGAAGATCCAGAACAAGAACAATGCGCGCCTGAATGCGCTTTCGCGCCGCAAAAAGATCAACAAAGAGCTTGGTAAGAGCTGATAGCCGCGCCAGATTAAGTCACAAGCCGGCATCCCGAAATCGGGGTGCCGGCTTCTTTTTTGAATCCGGCATGCAGTTTGCCCCTATGCTTCCATCTTATGTTAAACTTCCCGACTTTACCGGTATTGGCTAAACTTGCCCTGCCCACCGCGTTAGTGTTCTTATGTGCGTGTGCGCCGCGTTCGAATTCAGAGTGGGCGCTTTCGGCTGGAGATGCCGTTCCTGCATTTTCGCTTGAGAGCTCTGCCGGGGAAACGGTTTCCTCGGAGTCTTTACTTGGGAAGCCGTATGTAATCAGTGTGTTTGCTACATGGTGTCCTCCCTGCAAAACGGAACTACTGGCCTTTGAAGAGAAGCTATGGCAGCCGCTGAAAGACCAGGGGATAAGCGTGGTGGCCATTAACTATGGCGACGAAGACACCAGTACAGTTGCCGAGTTCGTGCGTACAAACAACCTGACCTTCCCCGTGCTGGTAGATGAAGCAGGGGAGTTTCGGCAGAAAACGGGCGTTGCTGCAGTCCCTCACAGCCTGGTGGTTGGGCCGGATGGAAAGATTATTGATCTGCATCTTGGCTATACCGATGAGAGCGTTACCGCAATTGGGGAAACTCTGAAAGAAGCGAAAGAGTAATTCCGATCCGGATAATTAATCCTCTTCGGACCTATCCTCGCGAGGACCGGTGAAAACGTAGGCAACTCCGCCTTTGTCAAACCACGCGTTAGCCAGGTCTTCCTGTCGCCACACACTATTAACGCCGTAATCCTTACTGGCCGTGTCATGCACCGTAACTGTCCCATCTGTGCTGACTCCGGTAATTAACACAAGATGTCCCTCAGTGCCTTTCTTACGGCGGCCGTGGCGTACCATGGGATCATCAACCTCTCCGGCTTTAAACCGTATAGACGCAGCGACCACGTAGTCCTTTGCCAGTGCGTCGGAAACATCGGCCCAGTTTCTCATGCGGGTAATGTAACCCCGAAGGCCTTCCTGTGAGGCTCCCTGGATAGAGCGGTGCCAGACCCCAAACGCATCTGAAACGGGATCATAGAGTTCACCGGCTACGGTTTGGGTTTCTTTCTTTACCCCAAAATGAGCCAGCGCACTGGTTACACTGGCTGGGCTGCATATCCTCCCGATCCAGCTCTCGCGATCAACTACCTGTGACCGGAATGGGATTTTTACTTTGGCAGATTCACGAACCGGCCGCGCTGTCGGTGCGAACTGGGCCGCCAGCTGCCGGTTTCCAGTGCTGTTTGTGTACGACAGCGAAAACATGTATATCCGGGGCGACGGAATGGAAGCCGAAGCGCGGACAAGATCGAAACGGATAGAGACACCCTGCGCAAGCGTGTTGAGCTGAAGGGTATCGATATTGTAGATCCCACAGGGCAGAGCCATTACGCGTGTGGTAAGTTCATCGGAAACCCGTCCCCAGGTTCCGGCATCGAACCATGAAGCTGGGGCTCGGTTGGCGAGGATAGGATTCATCCATACTCGAAACCCGGCGTCTTTAGGAGCCCAGCCGTTCCAGGATGGAATGGCTTCATTGAAATAAAACTTCCCGGATACCATGGGAATCGTCAGCGAGCCGGCAAGGGCGCCATCAACAAGCTCAATGGCAGCACCGTCGGCAGACGGGCGGATGTTATCAGCCCGTGCGCCCCGCATCAACTGTTCTGCTCCCTCCAGGATCGTCAGACCATCTACCGTGGCCGGGGGATAGGTTAGTGTATTTTGAGCAGCAACACACAATGAGAGCGAAGCAATAATTACGAACAGAAAAAACCGCATGATTACCTTTGATTCCACATACTGAAAGTCGTCGGGACGCGCTGCTGGCACCCGTAAATGTGCTCAGCTGAGAGCGTTCTGGATCTTTTCTTTGAGTACTTCAAGATCTACAGGTTTGGTAATGTAATCGCTGACTTTGGAATCCCAAACCGTAAAGTCATCTTGTAGCCCGCGAACCGCCGTGCACATGATGACCGGGAGCGATTCATGTTCACGCCGAATCTGCTCCAGCACTTCAAGCCCGGTCATGTCTTCCATGCGGATATCCAGCACTATCAGGTCCGGAGTCTGTGCTTTAACTTTATCAAGAGCCTCGGCTCCACTGCCCGCCGTCTCCACCTCGTATCCCTCTTCCTCAAGTTCATCCCGAAAGAGGGTGCGGATGTTGCGTTCGTCGTCTACGATTAAGAGCTTCTTTTTCATCGATACGCCTGTGATCGTTTTATTAAGAACAGACGCAGACTTCTGCCGACTTACATCAAGTTCAATTGTAATTTTGCTGCTTCTGTCATTTTAGACATATCCCAGGGCGGATCCCAAACGAGTTCAACGCGTGCACCGCTCACACCGGGAACCATTCCAACCTTGCTTTCTACTTCAGGCGGAAGGGAGCCGGCAACGGGGCAGGCAGGGCTGGTAAGGGTCATCTTGATGTCTACGAAGTTCGACTCATCGATGCGGATATCGTAGATCAGGCCTAACTCGTAGATGTTTACCGGAATCTCAGGGTCATAGATGCTGCTGATAACTTCTATAACCTGGTCGCGCACCGGACTATCACCCGCGTGATTGCCCGCCTCAGCCGCCGCCGCTTCCGGAGTTGCTCCGGGAAGGTCTTCAGTCGTAGGATTTCGCGTAAATCTCATGAATCTTACTCCCTATTCTGTAGATACCGGGTCATGCGCTTTGTTAAGCGCCGCCAGTAATGTGTGCCACGGAAGTGTCGCGCACTTAACTCGACTTGGAAAATCCTTTACGCCAGCAAGAGCAGCAAGCTTGCCAAGCTCCGTCAGATCCTCAGTCGTGGCGTCATCTTTAACCATTTTCTGTACCAGTTCGAAAAGCTGCTGCGCCCGCGCCCGGGGCTGCCCCTTAATAACTTGTGTCATCAGAGAGGCACTGGCTTGGCTGATCGCGCAACCCTTACCCTGGAAAGCAACATCGTCAATCTTATCCTGATCGAAACTGGCGAACACTGTGACCTTGTCGCCGCACAGTGGGTTGTATCCCTCTGCATGGCCGGTAGCGTCAGCTATCTCGCGGAAATTCCGCGGGTGTCTGCCATGATCCAGGATGAGATCCTGGTACAGGTCTTTCAGTTCAGATTGCATGGGGTGCGTCTGGTCCAGTCTTAGGAAAAGATTTTAATCGTGTTTTCGAGAGATTCAGCAAAGTGGTCGATTTCGCTTCTGGAGTTGTAAATGGCGAAGGAAGCTCGCGCAGTGGCGGCGCATCCGTAAAAGTCCATAACCGGCTGCGCGCAGTGATGGCCCGTGCGGATCGCTACGCCATCATGATCGAGAAACGTTCCCAGGTCATGAGGGTGAACTCCGTCTACGATAAAAGAAATAGCGCCGGCTTTGTCCGGTGACGTACCGATAATCGTAACCTTCGGCATATTCTGCAGTCGTTCAGTGGCATATGTCAGCAGATCATGTTCGTGCGCTTCCACATCAGCCATGTCAAACTCAGACAGGTATCGCAGCGCCGCCGCCAGCCCTATAGCGCCGCCGATATCCGGCGTACCGGCTTCAAACTTGTACGGGAGAGAGTTCCAGGTGGTTTTCTCGAAAGACACTGAGCGTATCATGTCGCCACCGCCCTGGTAAGGTGGCATGGCGTTGAGCAGGTCGCGTTTTCCGTAAAGCACGCCGATCCCGGTGGGACCATATACCTTGTGGCCGGAGAACGCAAAGAAGTCCGCATCCAGCGCCCTGACATCCACGTGAAGATGTGGAACAGACTGCGCCCCATCTACCAGGACAGGGATGCCTTTGCTGTGGGCCATATCGATAAGCGTCTTTACCGGGTTAACGGTGCCAAGCGCATTGGATACGTGAACGATCGACAGCAACTTCGTCCGTTCTGTCAGCAACTCTTCCGCCCGGCCCAGGTCCAGCACTCCGCGCCGGTCCATCGGGATGACATCCAGGTGCGCACCCGCACGTTCTGCAAGCATCTGCCACGGCACGATGTTGCTGTGGTGCTCCATTGCGGAAATCAGTATCCTGTCGCCGCTAGCGACCTTGCTGCCCCCGAAAGAAGACGCCACCAGGTTGATGGCTTCCGTTGTCCCGCGGGTAAAAATAATTTCTTCGGTCGATGCGGCATTGAGAAACTGGCGAACAGTTTCCCGTGCCTGGTCATGCAGCGCCGTTGCCTTTTCACTCAGGTGGTGAACCGCCCGGTGGATGTTGGCATTTGACGACGTATAGTAGTCAGAAAGAGCGTCTATAACCACCTGTGGCTTCTGGCTCGTGGCGGCGTTATCCAGGTAAACAAGATCTTTCCCCCGGACCTTTGTCTGCAGCACAGGAAAATCTTCCCGCACCCGCTCAACATCCAGCTGTCTTTTTTCAGAAACGCTATTGAGTGTGTCGGACATTAAGCTCCAGCCAGTGCGACTTTCGCCTCCTGCGCTTCAAGTAGTTTACGTTCAAGTAAACCACGAAGTGCATCGGGTTTAATCCGCTCGATTACATCGTTTGCAAATGCGAAAATCAACATGCGCCGGGCCTGTTCATCAGAGATGCCGCGGCTGCGTAGATAATAAAGCTGCGTCTCATCAATCTGACCAATAGTTGCACCATGCGTACACTTCACGTCATCCGCAAAAATCTCCAGCTGCGGGTTGCTATTCATGAGAGCATCTGAAGACAGGAGCAGCGTGCGGTTTGTCTGCTTTGAGTCCGTCTTCTGCGCAATCTGGCGAACCATGATGCGGCCATTAAACACGCCACGCGAGTGACCATCCATGATGCTCTTGTAAAGCTCATGAGTCTCGCAGTTTGGAAGAGCGTGGTCAATGCGGGTGTGGTTGTCGACTAACTGCTTGCCGGAAATCTGAACCAGGCCATTCATAGTACCAATACCGCCCTGTCCGTCCATGTGCATCCCGACGTCATTGCGCGTAAGACCGCCACCAAACATAACTGCCTGGGTGGTATAATTACCGGCCCGTCCAACACGCGCCTCCAGTGACGCGAAATGGAAAGCATCACGGCCTTCAAAATTCAGCCGGTAGTGATCTACCACGGCGCTGTCTTCTGTTATGATTTCAGTTACAGAGTTGGTTAAATACGATGTTCCATCGGCACCAAAAAACGTTTCCAGAACAGAAATCTGACTGGTAGGCTCCGCCACAAGCAGCATGCGCGGGCTCGTAATAACCGGATCCTTGCTCTCCGAAGTCAGATAAAGTACATGCAGCATCTCCTGCACAACCGCGCCCTTATCCACATGCACATACAGGGTGTCAGAAAACAAAGCATCGTTTAGTGCCAGAAAAGGATGCTCCGCATCTGTAGCAACTTTGCCAAAGTTATCAGTAAACGAAGCCTCTGCAGCATTAGACGGGTTCAGGTTCTTTACGGATACGCCGGCAGGCAGAGAAGGCAAAGAGGAAAGATCCTCGCGATAAAACCCGTCAACAAACACCACATAATTTGCAGTAAGATCCAGGATCCCCTGTTCCTTTACACTGTCCATCAGTGAAGAAACATCAGCGCCGGCCACAGGCAAAGCAAAGTGAGTACCTGCAAGCCCCATCAGGCTCACAAAGCGCCATTCCTCCTGCTTCTGAGTTGGAATTCCAAGAGCTTTAAACCGCTCCAGTCCCGCACGGCGAAAATCAGCCACGGCAGGCGTATCCGCCGCGCGACCAGCCGCAGCGGCGCTCGAAAGCTGATCTATTTCTGTGACCTTAAAAAGCTCTGTCTTAGACATTGTTGACAAGTTCATCTCCACGTATTCTCATGCATGCGTCGGGTGCTGCGGTTAAAGGGCGACCTTTTCTTCGATCCAGCTGTAACCCTTGGCTTCAAGCTCCAGTGCCAGTTCTTTGCCGCCAGATTTCTGAATGCGGCCGTTAGCCAGTACGTGAACGAAATCAGGCACGATATAGTTCAAGAGACGCTGGTAGTGAGTCACCATAACAATAGCCCGGTCAGGGCTGCGCAGTGCGTTCACGCCGTCAGCCACAGCCTTTAGCGCGTCAATATCCAGGCCCGAATCCGTTTCATCCAGGATCGCCAGGCGCGGGTTCAACACAGCCATCTGGAAAATCTCGTTACGCTTCTTCTCGCCGCCTGAAAAGCCTTCGTTCACGGGCCGGTTAAGAAGCGATTCCTCAATATGCAGAATCCGCATCTTCTCCTTTACCAGCTGCAGAAACTCAAACGCATCGAGCTCTTCCTCGCCGTTATGCTTACGAATCGAGTTTAGAGCCGCCTTCAGAAAGTAGGTGTTGCTGACACCCGGAATCTCAACAGGGTATTGAAACGCCAGGAACAGTCCCTCACGGGCGCGTTCCTCGGGTTCCAGCTCCAGCAGGTCCTTGCCATCAAACGTAACGCTGCCGCCACTAATGTCATAATCTTCACGACCCGCCAGAATCTGCGCTAGCGTGCTTTTTCCCGAACCGTTCGGGCCCATGATGGCATGCACCTCGCCAGGATTCACCTCGAGGCTGATGCCCTTCAGGATTTCAATGCCGTCAACACCGGCTGTCAGATCTTTAACTTCTAGGAGTGCCATGCTTCACCTTGTATTGTAGATATTGTATTTGTCGTTTTACCTGGATTATCCAACGCTGCCTTCGAGGCTGATGCCGAGCAGCTTCTGCGCTTCAACCGCAAACTCCATGGGCAGCTCGCGAAAAACTTCCTTACAGAAGCCATTTACGATCATGCTCACTGCGTCCTCGGTTTCAATACCGCGCTGCTTACAGTAGAAGAGCTGGTCTTCACCGATCTTTGAAGTAGACGCTTCATGTTCCATGCGAGCCGTCGAGTTCTGCACGTCAATGTAAGGGAACGTATGCGCCCCGCACTGGTCGCCAATCAGCAGCGAATCGCACTGCGAGAAGTTGCGCGCATTCTCTGCACCCTTCATAATCTTTACCTGGCCGCGATACGTGTTCTGACCGCGCCCCGCAGAAATACCCTTGGAAACAATCGTGCTCGACGTATTCTTGCCGATATGGATCATCTTCGTACCCGTATCAGCCTGCTGCATGTTGTTGGTCACGGCCACCGAGTAAAACTCACCAACCGAGTTGTCGCCCAGCAGTATGCAGCTCGGATACTTCCACGTAATCGCGCTGCCCGTTTCCACCTGCGTCCAGCTTATCTTCGAGTTACGCCCCTGGCATTTGCCGCGTTTTGTCACAAAGTTATAGATACCGCCCTTGCCCTCAGCGTCGCCCGGATACCAGTTCTGCACTGTCGAATACTTGATAGTGGAATCATCCATAGCCACCAGCTCAACCACCGCAGCGTGAAGCTGGTTCTCATCCCGCATCGGCGCGGTGCAACCCTCAAGATAGCTCACATAAGCACCCGCGTCAGCCACGATCAGGGTACGCTCAAACTGTCCCGTCTTCGCCGCGTTAATGCGGAAATACGTGCTGAGCTCCATCGGGCAGCGAACACCCTTCGGTATATAAACAAACGACCCATCGCTAAATACAGCGCTGTTCAGGGCAGCATAAAAGTTATCAGTATACGGAACTATCGTCCCCAGGTGCTTCTTTACCAGTTCCGGGTGCTCCTGTAGAGCCTCGCTCATGCTGCAGAAGATGATACCCATCTCCGCCAGCTTGCCACGGAAGGTCGTCGCCACAGAAACACTGTCAAACACCGCATCCACCGCCACGCCCGCCAGCAGTTCCTGCTCCTTAAGCGGAATACCCAGCTTCTCATACGTCTTCAGAAGTTCAGGATCCACCTCGTCCAGGCTTTTCGGCCCGTCCTTCATACTTTTTGGCGCAGAATAATAGACAATATCCTGAAAGTTGATCTTCGGGTAAGTCACATTCGGCCACGTGGGCTCCACCATTGTCAGCCAGTGCCGGTAAGCCTTTAGTCGCCACTCCAGCATCCACTCCGGTTCCTGCTTGATCTTGGAAAGGCGTGCAATCACCTCCTCCGATAACCCCGGAGGAAAAGAGTCCTCTTCCACATCAGAAACGAACCCGTACTTATACTCTTGCGTCGCCAGCTGCTCTTTAAGCTGGTCTTCAGTTAGCTCTTCTTGTGTTGAACTCATTTCCGTATTTCTCCCATGATGTGCTTGTCATCACCGCAGCTGCACGGCGTTCCAGGCACAGAGTTGCAATGTCCGCCCCGACATCCTGCGATGCCAGCGCGCGAAGTTTCCATTTCAGCCACAACCGGGCGGGCCAGTTCAGCCAGCGTTACCTTGTCCAGCGCCTCACGGATCGTTTCCGTTATCCGCGCCCAGTGCGACTTCGTCGGGCAATGTTTCTCAATTGCACAGGCATCCGGCTGCGTCGCACACATACAATCCGTAAACGCGATCGGCCCATCGATAGCCTCGATAATATCAGACGCCGTGATGTCGCTGGCCGCGCGAGAAAGGCTATAACCGCCGCGCGCCCCACGGTGTGCAATCAGAAGGCCACCGCGACCAAAAGTTTTCAACAGTTTGCTTACAGTAGGTAAAGGCAGCCCCGTATCATCCGCAAGGTCGCGGGCGGTGTGCCACGATTTCTGATCATCGCCTGCGACCCGCGTGAGCAGTACAAATCCATAATCTGTAAGCTTGCTGAGTCTAATCATTCCAGTTGCCTTATGGCATACAGGACTAGATTTGTACTGATTTATTCAAGAGCGCAATATGACTTCGCAATTACAGGTCTTTTATCCTTTAAAACACCGAACATGCCCCATACTTACCTGCAACTGAACCGAGGTTTTAGCCGCGCCTGTATGCAAAATGATACCCTCGCCACTGTACCTGATGACCCATTGTTGTCGATAATCATACCGATCTACAACGAAGAGGAACTGTTGCCGATCGTCCTCGAAAACGTGCGGGCTTTGCCAGTGCGCAAGGAACTTATCCTGGTCGACGATTTCTCGCGCGACGGCACCCGCACCATCCTCGAAGCCGAAGAACACAAACCAGGCACCCGCGTTCTTTACCACACCGTAAACCAGGGCAAGGGTTCCGCCATCGTAACCGGCCTGAAAGCCGCCACTGGCGATGTCATCATCATTCAGGATGCCGACATGGAATACGATCCCCGGGATATTCTCAAGGTCGTAAAGCCGATATTTGATGGCGAAACGCGCGTCGCTTACGGTTCGCGTTTCAAGGGCCAGGTCACCGGCATGCGCCTGCCAAATCGCATAGCAAACTGGCTCCTGGCATGGATGGTAAGCCTCCTCTACGGCCAGCGAATCACCGACGAAGCCACCGCCTACAAGGCTTTCCGGCAGGACGTAATCAAAGGCATCGATCTCACCTGCAAGCGTTTCGAGTTCTGTCCCGAAGTAACCGCAAAGGTGCTGCGAAAAGGGGAGAGGATCGTCGAAGTCCCTGTAGTTTACCGCGCCCGCACCTTTGAAGAAGGCAAAAAGATCGGCTACCGCGACTTTTTCACGGCTGTGTGGACGCTCCTGAAGAATCGCTTCTAAAACTTCGACCGTCTCGACCCCGACTCCAACCTAAAGCAACGGCTCTTCCTCATCCTCTTCGTCTTCGTCCTCATCATCATCCAGTTCCTCGGCCATTTCGAACAGGTTACAACCGCTGTCGCCGGAGACGATCAGTTCAAACTCTTCCATGTCCGGATGCAGACACGGCGCCAAAGTCTCGTCCGTCGGAATTTCCTGGTCGCGCTCCACGTCAAAATACAGACATTTCTGGCACTTGCCGATATTAAAGGCACGATTATCCTCCTGATTCGCGTCCGGTTCGGAGTCGAATAGTTCTGACAATGAATGCCTCCTTCAGGCGTTGTGCTAGCTAACTGTTAAAATGACAAACCGCGTCTTGCCGACCTTTAACCTGTATTCGCCATGAACCAGCGGCGATTTCAAGAGTTTCAACGGCTCACCAGTCTGCGATTTAAGGTCGCTGCCGTCAGGCTCTTGCAAGAAGTGAACCGCTTTCTGACTCACCAGGCGCTGAGCTTCCCGGCTTGATTTGGCTACCCCGATATGCTGCAGAAACTGCTGCACATTCTGAATCTCTGCCGATGAAATAGCCACGCGTTCGGCCGTTTCCTCCGGGAAAGTGCGTTCAGAGAACCGCTTGATGAAGTCAGCCCTCTGCTCCTCTCCCGCGCCCTCACCGTGATAAAGATCAGTGATACGCGCTGCAATGTCCATTTTTGCATCGCGCGGGTGCAGTTCGCCGCTGGAAACCTTGGCTTCAAAAGCCGTCAAATCCTCAGCCCCCGCGGCAAGCACAAGCCTGTAGTACGTCGACATCAACTCATCCGGAATGCTCATAGCCTTGCCAAACATGTCACGCGGGTGATCAGACACCCCGATATAATTGCCAAGGCTCTTACTCATCTTGTTATGGCCATCAAGTCCAACCAGCAGCGGCATGGTCATCACACACTGCGGCTCCTGACCTTCCATGCGCTGCAGTTCACGGCCCACCAGCAGGTTAAACTTCTGGTCGGTCCCGCCCAATTCAATGTCCGAACGCACCGCGATAGAATCGTAACCTTGCAGCAGGGGATAGATGAACTCATGAATGTAGATCGGTGCTTCAGAATCAAACCTGTTGTGGAAATCCTCGCGCTCAAGCATCTGCGAAACCGTGTACTTGCTCATCAGCTCAATGGTTTCTGAAACGCTCATTCCCTCGAGCCACTCAGCGTTATCCACCACCTCCGTCTTATCACGATCAAGGATCTTAAAGATCTGCTGCATGTAGGTTTCCGCGTTTTCTTTCACCTGTTCAAGGGTCAGACGCGGGCGTGTAGTGCTTTTACCGCTCGGGTCACCAATGCGTGCCGTATAGCCACCAATAATAAAAACCACCTGGTGACCAAAATCCTGGAACTGCTTCAGCTTGCGGATAGGTACGGAATGGCCCAGGTGAATGTCCGGCGCCGAGGGATCGGCACCATATTTCACCCGCAGGGGGCGCCCTTCCTTGCGCGCCTTAAGCAGCTTGGCCGCAAACTCATGGCGCGGCAGGATTTCAACGGTGTTCGAGGCGAGAATCTCAAATTCTTCGCGGATCTCCTCAGGGAGATTCAGGTCGGCGGAGGGGGTCGTATTCATAGGAGTTGGTTTCGCTTACTGTTTATTATCAGCCGCATTCGGGGCAGAAGCCGGTGGAGCCGCAGATTCAGGATAGAATCGCGGCAGGCGCTTTCCAATGCGCGTGGTCAGTTCATACCCGATACTGCCAAACATGTCCGCCACAACTTCCGCCCGTAGTTCCCGGCCATCAGTAGTAACGCCAAACGCCAGCACTTCATCGCCAATCGCTGCCTCAGGAACATCCGTCACATCGATAACCAGTTGATCCATACAAACCCGCCCCACCTGCGGTACCAGTTGGCCGCGCACCATAAATTGCGACTTGCTGCTGGCATGACGCGGATACCCGTCTGCATAGCCCAGCGCAAGTGTTGCCAGGCGCGACGGCCGCGGCGTATGCCAGGTCTGGCAGTAGCTGACCGGAGTGCCCGCCGGAACTTCTTTAATAAAAACGATACGGGTCTTAAGGCTCATGGCAGGGGAGAAGTGCCAGTCGTGCGGCATCTCAAGGCTCGGATACTGCCCGTACAGCGAGATCCCGCACCGTACCGCGTTAAAATGGGCATCGGAAAACCGAAGCGCCGCAGCCGTGTTCGACGTGTGAAAGTAGAGGTTACTTCCTCCAGCCGCCATGATATCGTGGCACACCTGGTTGAACTTCCCAACCATCGGTTCCGTTATCGTCGCATCCGCAGCATCCGCGCAGGGGAAATGGCTCATGATGCCAATCACCTGTATGCCGCGCTTGATGCAATCCAGGTACATCTCTACAGCCGTGTCAGGCCGTGCACCTATCCGTCCCATTCCTATATCAAACTTCAGGTGCACAGGGATTGGCTTTCCGGTAGCCTTTTGCGCTTCTTCAATGGCATCCAGATGAACCGTATCACACGCTACAGCTTCCAGTCCATACCTGGCCGCCACCAGCGCCTGGCCCGTAAACGGCGGCCCGAACACCAGGATGTTCACGTCAATTCCGGCTTCGCGCAGTTCAACCGCTTCCTCAACCCGCGCAACACAAACCCGCGTAGCGCCTTCATCTACAAGAGCCCGCGTAACTGCTACCGCCCCATGCCCGTACGCGTCAGCCTTCACTACCGGAAACATTTCTACATGCGCCGGCACATGGCTCCGCAATGTTCTGTAGTTGGCGCGTATAGCCGGCAGGTACACCTCAACCCAGGAAAGGTAGGCGTCCGCCGGCAGCTCGGGTGCGCTATTCTTTATCAACCAGTATGCTCCAGTTTTTAACGAGAAAGATGATGCCTGATAACGTCGTGAGGCCGACCACGATTACGAGAATGCCTTTAAAAATGTACGGCAGAAGCTTATTAAAGGCGTCTCCATTGATGTCAGCCGCAGCCAGCGTCGTGCTTATGGCGAGTGCCGCCAGCACCGTAATGATTCCCACCAGCTGCCAGATAGTCTTCTGTTTGCCCCATTTATCTGCATGGATGATGCTGCCGTTGCTGACCGCCACAGACCTCAATCCCGTTACAAGGTACTCCCGCCCGAGAATGAGAATGATCGCCCACGCCGGAAAAATGGGTCGACCGTTTGGGCCAAGAAGTTCCACAAATGAGACAAACGCTGCCATAGTGAGAAGCTTATCGGCGAGTGGATCAAAAAGCTTTCCGAAGTTCGTAACGATATTTAGCCGCCGGGCAATTGCGCCATCCAGGTAATCGGTTATGGCCGCCACGATGAAAATTAAAAGCGCGCACCAGTAGAAAACAGCGCATGTTACAGGGTCTGCGGTAAACAGCTGAACATGCAGCGCCAGGAGAAAGAAGGGGATAAGGAAGATTCGGGCAAGGGTGAGTTTGTTCGGGAGATTCACTATAACTCTTTATTTTGGAGTGGTATATCTTACAGTTTAAATGAAGTTGACTTGCGGCTTCATTAAATGTGGATCGTGGTTGAACAACTAAGGTTGGCAAGCGTAGAAATCGATATATGTGTACCACAAATGCATCTGTAGTAAACGAGATGACCAGCAAATATGTTGGCATGCCTTGCCCCGCATGTGACAAACGGGAATCCAGCCTTGATTATATGAGATTTCTGGACCCGCATGGCGCAGAACGTGTAGATCAGGAGATCTTTGAATGCTCCTGTCGCAGACACACCTTTGTATTCGCTGGAGACGGACTCCGCCTGCTTGCCGCAGATGGAAAACGCTGCCGCGACCGGAAGGTTTTCCAGATGGAAGCCATCGCCAGCTAGACGTCCTCCACTCTCACTACTGCTCACCGGTCTCCTGCATCCGGGCCACCCTCTACACCTTCCTCCGCGTTCTGCTGCGTCAGGTAGAAGTGTAGCGCCGTGTTGCCGTATGTAGCCGTTCTCAGGTGCTTCAGCGCCGGTGAATCCGGCGTATAGCCACTCATCGTCTGCAGAATTACCAGTACGTCTTTATCAGGAACGACGTTAGACAATTTTGCTACAAAGCGGTCTATGATCTCGCGCCGGTAGGGCGGATCGGCAAATACAATGTCTGGCTTTTCAGCATGCGACGGCACGGGCCAGCGCAATGCGTCTCCAAACACAGGTATTGCCTGGTCGCGATACCGCAGGCGCTCAATGTTCTGCTGCAGGCAACGTGCCGGGTCACGGGCAGACTCAACCAGCACTGCTTTGCTGGCGCCACGGCTCAGCGCTTCAAGGCCAATTGCCCCGGCACCGGCAAACATGTCGTAAAAGACTGCGCCGGGTATGTCACCGGCGATAATCGAGAACAGCGCCTCTCGAACTTTGCTTAAAGTGGGTCGGGTTTCAGAACCCTTTGGAGTCACAAGGCTGTGGCCTTTTCTTTCTCCGGCAATGATTTTCATAATATGGGGGTATGCCATCCAAGGTTGGGGGTAAACTCCTAAACCATACAAACTGGAAGATACTTTTGACATTATGCCTCATATAATCCTCTCTGGCATCCCGGATTTCTGGGAAGTTCACAAACCCTTTGCCGCATTTCGCGCCGATTCCAACGGGTGGATCATCAAGGTGCAGCACTGCCTGATATCCGAAAACGCGAAAACGCTTGTGTTTGATTGCACCGCAGTGCGGTCGGGCTTTTCGCAGGACTTTTATATCCGGGCTGAGTCAAAAGAAGATCGCGTTTCCGTGCGGGTTGATCCCTACATGCGCATCGAACGCAACGAAGGCGTGCAGCGGGCCATTGTTGCCATCACCTCTTTGATCCAGGAACGGTGCCCTGCGCTGTCATTTTCCAAGACAAACCTGCCTGGAGATGTGCTCCCTGCCGGCGGTGCCCTCCAGTGAGCGTCTCTGTACAGAACGACCCCGGGTTTCTCATCCTCGCCGATCTCCAGAAGCCATTCTCGTTACGGGATCTCTTCGGAAATGACAATCCGGTCGAATTGGAAATTGGCGCGGGCCGCGGCGACTTCCTCGCCGGATATTGTGAAGCACACCCTGATGTTAACCTTTTAGCAGTGGAACGTAAGCTCAACTATTTGAAGCGCGGCATTACGAAGTCCCGTCAGCGCGACCTTTCCAATGTTCGGTTCCTTAACGTCGAGGTTCAGCATTTCGTGCAGGAGTACCTTCCCGACGATTCTTTGCAGGGAGCGCATATTTATTTCCCTGATCCCTGGCCCAAAAAGCGCCATCTCAAACGCCGGATTGTGCAGCCGCAGTTTGTGGAACAGCTTGCCCGCAAAATTCGCCTCGGCGGCGCTCTGTACCTGCGTACAGACCACGCTGACTACTTTGCTCACATGATGCAGGTTATGGGCAGCCAAAACTACTTTGTGCCTGCCCCTACGCCTGAATCAGTTTTTCAGCATAAGACCGGTTTTGAATTGCGGTTTCTTGGACAGGGATTGCCGATTTACTCAGCATCCTATCGCCTCGACACCAAGCCAGCAAACAGGTGAGACGGGAACCCATCCTACTCACACGCCATAGACGCCCTTCTTATCTTCTCACTTTCTCACTTTCTCACCTTCTCACGCGCCGTAGGCGCCCTTCTCACTTTCTCACGCCGCGCAGCGGCTTCACACCGCCCAACGGCTGCGGCGCAGCCGCAATAGCAAATAAACCCAAATAGTCTTGAATGGACACGGCTTGAATTTGGTGTGAAAATCATGTCGTGTATGCGCCGCAGCAGCGACACTTCAATATCTCCTGGAGGCATTTCCTTGTCTACGTCGGCTCGTACCAGAACTGAGTCTGATTTCTGTCCACCCATGATCATTGCTGGAAGTTCGAGCCAGCATCTTGGCGAGAAGATTGCCGAAGACGTTGGAGTTCCGCTGGGGAGTGTAGAGGTGCGGCGGTTCTGCGATGGCGAACTGCGAATCAAGATTAACGAAAATGTCCGCGGCGCTAACTGCTTTATCATCCAGTCGACCTGCTCCCCGGTAAATGAAAGCCTGATGGAACTCCTACTGATGATCGACGCCCTCAAGCGCGCATCGGCAGGCGCCATCAATGTCACCATTCCCTACTTCGGCTATGCCCGGCAGGATCGGAAAGATGAGGGCCGTGTCGCTCTCTCTGCGAAACTGGTGGCAAACCTGCTCGAGAAAGCCGGTGCCACCCGGGTGATTACTATCGATCTGCACGCGGCACAGATACAGGGCTTTTTTGATATCGTAGTTGATCACCTCTACGCGGCACCGGTGCTTGTTGACTATATCAAGCAGCGCGGGTTCAGTGACTTTGTCGTAGTTTCACCCGACGTCGGAAACGTAAAGCGTGCCCGCGGCTACGCAAAACGCCTTGATACTTCGCTCGCCATTATTGATAAACGCCGTCCCGAGCCCAATGTTGCCGAAGTTATGAACATCATAGGTGAGGTGGAAGGGCGCGACGTCTTTCTCTTCGACGACATGATTGACACCGCTGGAACCCTCTGTGGCGCTGCATACGCCCTTCGCGATCGCGGCGCGAAAGATATTTACGCCTGCTGCACGCATCCAGTCTTCAGCGGTCCCGCTCTTGATCGCCTGGCAGAAGCTCCCATAAAAGAACTTATTGTTACTGATACGATCCCGCACAAAGATGGCATCCTTGGCGAGAAACTTAAGGTTGTGTCTATGGCGCCGCTTCTGTCGGAAACCATACGCAGAATCTGCTGCAACAAGAGCGTCAGCGAGCTGTTTTAATGGCTAAAATTAGAGTGCCGGCAACTACGGCCAACCTGGGACCGGGATTCGATTGTCTCGGTATGGCACTGTCGATTTATAACCATGTCACGATATCCCGGGAAGATGGAGCGCCACTGCGGATTTCCGCAACCGGACCCGCGGCTACGCCTGATATCCCCGTTGATGAGCGCAACCTCGTCTATAAAGCCGTTGCCCGCGTTTTTGAACTGGCCGGCAAGCAGCCTAAAGGCATTAAACTGGAACTGGAGCTGGAATCTCCTTTGGCCCGTGGCCTTGGCAGCAGTGCCTCGGCGATCGTCGGTGGTATGTTCGTAGCTAACGAACTACTTGGGCGACCGCTCTCTATGGAGCAACTGGCGCTAGAGGTCACGCGCATGGAGGGCCACCCAGACAATGTTATACCTTGCCTTGTTGGCGGGCTCACAGCTTCAATTGGTCTGGAAGATCGGGTGTTGTATGAGAAGGTACTGCCGGCCACACAACTGCGCTGCGTGCTTTTCATTCCGAACTACGAACTGGAAACCGCTACAGCCCGCGGTGTGATGCCGAAACAGATTTCCATGAAAGACGCTGTGTTCAATGGCTGCCGGATTCCGTTCGTGCTTTCCAGGCTTTCATCTGGCGACCTGTCTGACCTGGACGTCATCATGGATGACCGCCTGCATCAGCCATACCGGATCCCGCTTATCAAGGGATACAAAGATGTGCGTGATGCTGCCCTCGACGCCGGTGCTGGTGCCGTTTGCATCAGCGGCGCCGGGCCTACCATACTTGCAGTATGTACAGAACAGACTGCCGACGCGGTAGCAGCCGCAGGAAGCCAGGCTCTATCAGCTCATAGGGTTGTCCCGGATATTCGAATTGCGACACCTGATTTCAACGGCTGTGTGGTAGAAGGCTAAGAGACACCATGGCAAGTCCACTGACACTACGGTACGATAAAGCCCGCGAAGCCTGCGCGCTGTTCCATATGGAAGACTGGGCGGTTTTCTGTTTGGAAGGTACAGACGTACGCGATTACCTCCACCGGATATCTACGGCCGATATGAAAGGCGTTCAACCGGGCCAGGCGTTGCAGACGCTGTTTCTTCAGGGCGATGGCCGCCTTGTTGCCGATTCTATTGCCTGCTGCATCAGCGAGCATGCGTGGTATCTGGTTTGCCCTGCGACCTGCCATCAGGCATTAGATGCACAACTGGACCGGTTTCTGTTTACCGAGGACGTTAAGGTCTCAGACTTAAGCAGCCAATTCTATGTCGGGCAATTCCTTGGTCCCAAGAGCGATCTGTTCCTCGAGCACTTGCGGGCAAAGTGCCTGGATGCCGGGTCGGGAGCGCTTGCCGTAGTAGCTACTATCGCGCCGCAGGCAGTGCGAGGTTTCGTATTGGTACCCGAAGCTGCATTTGCCGAAGCCAAAACCTGCATGTATGGCTGGCTTGATGCAAACGGGGGAGTGATTGGTGACCTCGATCTCTACAATACCTTCCGAATTGAAACTGGTTCTCCGCAGTTCGGCAAAGAACTGACTGAGAAGACCATTCCATTGGAGGCAGGTCAGAAGCCGGCAATAAGTTTCACCAAGGGATGTTTTCCCGGCCAGGAAATTGTCGCCCGCATCAACAACCTTGGGCACCCGGCAAATGTACTGGTGGGTTTTACCCTTCCGGAAACTACAGATGTACTGGAAGGGCGGGAACTACAGGCAGATGGAAAGACAATCGGTCGCATTACAAGCCTCTGCTATTCGCCCCTGTTGCGAAGTCCACTTGGACTTGGCTATGTGAAGTGGGCGCAACGGGAGCCTGGTACGGTCGTAAAGGTTTCCGGAGATGAAGGCTACTCGGCAACTATCGTAAAACTGCCAGTTCCTGGAGCCGTGGGTAACAGTGACTGACCCAGCGCGAATTCCAGTAGTCGCGATTGCCGCAGGAGGTACCGGCGGACATATTTTCCCGGCTATCGCAACCGGCGAAAAACTTCGCGAGCTGGTGCCGGGAATCAAGGTGATCTACGCCTGCGGCGAGCGCCCCCTTGAAATCAGTCTGTTCGAACGCAGCGGTATTAAGCCGTCAATTTTTCCGGCTCGCCAGCTAAAGCCGGGCCTCGTTGGGAAAATTGGCGGTGCGGCTGCCGCAGGGAGTAATCTGCTGCGGGCAGCCCGCTGGCTGCGTGATAACCGTGCCGACATCGTCATTGGGTTTGGCGGGTACGTAAGTGGTCCAACCGTGCTTGCCGGCAAACTCATTGGCTGCAATACCGCAATTCACGAGGCCAACAGCATCCCCGGCAAGACCAACAAGATCCTGTCGCCGTGGATGACGCTGACCTCATCTCACTTCGAAGCGACACTGGCGCACCTGGGCGGCAAAAAGAAGATCGCAGTTGGCATGCCCCTGCGGCCTCTATCTGCTGCCGCCACAAGGGATGAAGCCCGTACTGCTCTTGGCCTGGCAGCGGAAAAAGAAACCCTCCTCATCATGGGCGGCAGCCAGGGCGCAAAGTTCCTCTACGAGAACATCATGAAACTGCTGCCGGAACTGGACTCCCAATGGGATCGCCCGCTGCAAATCCTATGGAGTACCGGCGATAAGAACCTGGAAGAACTGCAGGCAAAAGCAGGGGAGTTGCGGCTGCACAATATCAACCTCCACCTGGTGCCCTTCATTAGCGATATGGGGAACGCTCTACTGGCAACCGATGTAGCCGTGGCCCGCGCTGGCGCAAGCGCCCTTGCGGAACTGATTAGCTTTGGGGTCTACACGATCTACGTTCCTTTTCCCGGCGCCATCTATGATCACCAGACCCTCAACGCCCTGGAAGCCGAACGCTACCGACTCGGCACGGTTCTGAAAGAACCCGAAGTACCCGACCAGCTTTTGACCCATCTAAAAGAAGCCTTCGATAAAGTCCGCGGCGGCCACAGACTCCACCCCCCGGCCTCGTTAGAAAGCAGCAACGCCGCCGAACGCCTGGCCAACGAAATCCTGGCCCTGATGCGCACCAGCTAGCTTTCCAACCGCAATTTTTTGTACCCATACGTATCCGTAAGGGTCCACACGGGAATTGTTAATCCCTCACCGCTCCAGTACAAACTCCTATCTTGATATCAAAAGGAGCCGTACACTGATGAGGAGTTTGATTGTACCGTTAAGCATTGTGACTGGGTCGCCGGAAGAAGGAGTTAATGCCGCAAAGTCTTTTGGAGAATCCGCCTATTGCAGCAAATCCATAAATCGAGAAATAGTTTCTCCGCATAGGTCATTGATAACAAACGAGTTGCAAATTAATTGTTTCCGGAGTTTCTCCGCATGGAACATTGAATTTAAAAAACTTACAGAGCAAACGTGCGAAAAAAAATAATTCTAAGACTTCGGCGCCTCTACCTCTGCCTCTGCCGGCATCTCTTCACTTTCGTCTGTACCAAAAACCGGAATGGCTTTGCGCTTGCACCACCAGATCACAAACGCGCCGATCCCGAACATGATTGCACACAGGATCTGGCCCATTGTCAGGAATCCAAAGTAGTATTCCAGTTGCTGGTCCTTCTCCCGGAAGAACTCGATAAAAAACCTCGCCACGGCATAAAGGCATAACCAGATCCCGCCAAGAACTCCCTGGTTCTCGATCTTTGGCTTTAGAATCCAGATCAGCACGAAAGGAATTAACCCTTCACCCACAGCCTCGTAAAGTTGCGAAGGATGGCGGTGATCAGTCCAGCCCAGGATTGTCCCGTCAAAGTCCCGCACCGGGAACTGCATTCCCATCGGTCCGTCCGTGTGGCGGCCAAATAACTCGGAGTTGATGAAGTTGCCAATGCGCCCCCAGATAATGCCCTGGCTACCGGCCAGCGCCAAAGTGTCAGTCAGGTTCCAGAACGGAACCTTCTGGATACGCGCAAAAAGCAAGGTGGCGCCGACCATGCCCAGCACAGCACCATGAAAAGCCAAGCCGCCTTCCCAGACCGCAAACGGTGTCCACCACCGGAAAGGGTTGTCCGGCGTAGCCTCGAAGTAAACCAGCATATAGATAAAGCGGGCGCCAATCAGCATACCGATGAAAAGGAAGATCAGGTAATCATCCACCAGTTCAGCCTTCATCTTCAGGTAGCGGATTTTTGCGAGATAACGGGCAAGAATGCGTCCTATCAGAAATCCGAGCAGGTACATGACCCCGTACCACCGGACACGGACTGGGCCTATTTGAAGCAGGTCTGGCGTTAGCCATTGAGGGTAATGAAGCATGGGAGGAGAGTGTAGACTGGAAGGGGCATGGCAAGAGATTTATCGCCTTCTCTGGCACCCGTCACTACTCACAATAGAAGCAAATCCGCAGCATTGTGTACGCTTTGAGCGATGGAACCAAGGGCAGTAACAGACACGCAACTTTACGTACCCGACATGCACGCGCTAAAAGCCGTGACGATGTCAGCTAGTGCCAGCCTTGACGAGAGTCGGAAAATTCTCCAGAAGGCGGGCCAGGCCCTCTCGCTGGATGAGCTGGCAGTGCTTCTCAACACGCTGCTTTCGCACGATTCAGCCGCAGTCGCGCCGCTGATAAAAAACGCCAGCGCCCGCGTTCGAAAGCAGTTGTTCGGTGACTGGGTCGTGCCCATGGCTCCCATTGAGGTTTCAAACACTTGCGCATCGGACTGCCTGTTCTGTGGGTGGCGGGTAAGCAACCGAGCCATGAAA